>JAFUVK010000145.1 GCA_017477555.1 Muribaculaceae bacterium | reverse complement strand
TCAACGAATAATTCTCGTCGACGCGTGGCCATCGCTGCATCTCGACTGTGACCCGCGACAGCACCCATGCCTGGCGCTGTGTGATGAGATGTGCATAGCCCACTCCCCAGGCGTTGGCATGATGTGTGGCCGTGTCGATGATGCGCGTGAGCAGCAGCGGCATGGGCAACTCGGCCTGCGGATTGCACTCGCCGGCACTCAAATAATAATTACGTGTATACTCCTTCATTTGTCTATCATAAGTGAATTAAGAATCTGTTGGAATTGCGCCGGCTTGATGCCCCATCGTGGTGTGATGACCATGTGGGGCGGCGCTTGCGCCACCCAGCGCTCGACCACGATGTCGTCGCGCAGGTATGTCGCCAATCGGGCACACAAGGCAGCATACTGCGATGCATTCCAGTGGCGCACATCGACCTCACCGCGCTCAACCTGGCGTGCCAGTTCGGTGTGCTTTAACACCTGCAACTGATGAAACTTGACCAAATTGACAGGCAGCTTCGAAATTTGCTTGACCGTCTGGCACATGTCTTCGTCGCTCTCGCCCGGCAATCCCAAGATCAGATGCACGCCCACAGTGATGTGGCGAGCCGCCACCCGGTTAATGGCCGCTTGCGAAGTTGCCCAGTCATGACAACGGTTGACCATCAGCAACGAGCGGTCGTGCGCGGTCTCCACTCCCAGCTCGACAATCACTAGGCGAGAGCGACCGACCACCTGCAAATAATCTAGCAACTCGTCGGTCACGCAGTCGGGCCTGGTGGCGATGACCAGGCCCACCACGTCATCGACCGCCATTGCCTCATCGTAGAGGCATCGCAACCGGCTGAACGCGGCATGTGTTGCCGTATAAGCCTGGAAATATGCCAGATAGCGCATTTCGGGATATTTCCCGGCAAAAAATCGTTTTCCAACCTCGAGCTGCTGTGTCACCGTGAGCGACGGGTTGCAGTAAGGCGGATTGAACGCCCGGTTGTCGCAATAGGTGCATCCACCCCACCCCAGTGTGCTGTCGCGGTTGGGACACGACATTCCCGCATCGATGGCAATCTTCTGCACCTTGCCTCCCACCCGACGGGCTAGAAACTGGGCGTAATCCATCACAGATGATTGGTTTTGGCCAGCAGATAATGGTCAAGCAGCACCATAGCGGCCATGGCCTGAACCACAGACACCGCACGCGGCACCACGCACACATCGTGACGGCCACCAGGATTGAATGTGACTGTATTTCCCCGTGTATCGATGGTATCGATGTTGCGCATCAATGTAGGCACAGGTTTGAAACCCACCTCCATGAAGATGTTGTTGCCGTTGCTTATGCCGCCCTGGATGCCACCTGAGAAGTTATGCTCATAGACCAATCCACCATCCAAGGCATGCATTGTGTCGAGCGTCTCGCTGCCACGCATTGATGTCAACGCCCGCCCGGCACCCATGTCAAACGACTTGGCAGCCGGTATGCTCATCATCGCCTGTGCCAGCGCGGCATTCAGCTTGTTGAACACGGGCTCACCCAGCCCCGGCTTTACACCGAATATGGCACAGCACACTTTGCCCCCGAGCGTGTCGCCTTGCGCGCGCGCCTCATCGAGGGCCTGCTGCATGCAGCGAGCTATTGTCTCATCGGGACAACGCACAGCATTGTTCCAGGTTTTATTCCAGTCGAGCGACGAGCCGGGCTGCAACACGACATTACCAATCTGAGTGGTATAGGCCAGCACCTGGATGCCCAGCTGCTCAAGCACCTGCATGGCCAGTGCACCGGCCACGACACGGCTCACCGTCTCACGCGCCGACGCTCGCCCGCCGCCCCGGTGGTCACGGATGCCATATTTGGCCTGCCAGGCATAGTCGGCATGCGATGGGCGATAGATGTCACGCATGTGGTCGTAGTCGCTGCTGCGCGCATCGCGGTTGCGCACCACGAAACCTATGGGCGTGCCCAGCGACATGCCCTCGAAGATGCCCGAGAGCAGTTCGACCCTGTCGGGCTCGTCACGCTGCGTCACCACCTGCGACTGCCCTGGCCGTCGCAGGTCGACGATGCGCTGCACCTTGTCGCAGTCAATCTTGATACCCGCGGGCATGCCGTCGACAACTCCGCCCATGGCCGGCCCATGCGATTCGCCGAACGATGTGAGCTTGAAAATATTGCCAAAAGTGTTGCCCATCGTTGTCAGTTTTTGTCAACTATGATGTCGGCTACCGTTGCACCCACAAATTGCACCAGATCGGCAGGTGCCATTTTGAGTTGCAAGCCGCGCATGCCAGCGCTAACATAGATATAGTCGAAATAATTACAAGTAAGGTGGAAGTAAGTGGGAAAAGGCTTCTTCATGCCGATGGGCGAACAGCCTCCGCGTATGTAGCCCGTGGTGGGCAGCAGCTGCTTCATGGCAATCATCTCGACCTTTTTGTTGCCCGACACGCGCGCGGCCTTTTTCAGGTCGACATTGTAGCAGCCCGTCACGACGCACAAAAAGTGTCCCTTGCGGTCGCCTTGCAGCACCAAGGTTTTGAACACCTGGTGTATGTCCTCGCCCAACGATGCCGCTACATGGTCGGCCGCCAAGTTATTCTCATCGACCTCGTAAGGTACCAGGTCGTAAGCCACATGTGCCTGGTCGAGCAATCGCGCGGCGTTGGTTTTATTAATTTTCTTTGCCATTAGTTTAAAAATCGTGAAATTAGGCGCAAAATTAGTAGAAGTTAGCTACCTTTGCAAAAAAAATGACCGAAAATGATGAAAAAGTTGATTTTTAGTGCCGTTCTGGCCATAGCATCCTGCCTGAGCGGCAGCGCACAGTTCTATGGAATAGACGTCGACAAGCTGACCATGCTTGTGCAGCAAGCCAGCAAGCTTCCTTATGACAACGCAATGTTGGTAATGACCAGTACGATGAATGCCCTGAACGACAACCCTCAGGGCTACCGCAAGGCTCTGGAATTTGCCGAGACCCGTCTGGGCAATCCCGCCGACTCGATGCACAACGAGGAAATGTACATCGCCTGTCTGGAACAAGCCACCAAGTCGTTTGTGCTGAGCAACAATGAGAAAGATCGTCCGCGCTTACTGCTATCCATGGCGCAGAAAAACCGCATCGGCACCGTAGCCGCCGACATCGAGTATGTGACACTCGACGGCAAAACACACCACCTGACCGAGCCCGGCGAGCAGTATACGCTTGTCTACTTCAACGACCCCGACTGCGATGCTTGCCATAAGGTAAAGGCCAACCTGGAGCAGTCGGCAACGGTCAAAGACCTGGTCAACCAAAAGCTGCTCAAAGTTGTAGCCCTCTATTCGGGCACCAATCAAAAATTGTGGAAAAAGACCACTTACCCCACTTGGATGGTCAACGGCTGGGACAAGAAGCAGGCCATCGAGAACGACGGCATCTATGCCATGCCGGCCACCCTGCCCGTGTTCTACCTGCTCGCACCCGACAACACTGTGTTGATGAAAAACGAACCCAGCCTCAAGCGCATAGAGAGCGCCCTTGGCAAGGTGATGACCAGCAGCGACAAGAATCCTAAGTCGCTTGCCAAACTGCTGTTTAACTAGCCGTCATAGCGCAGCAACACATATTGGGTCGAGCCAGGTTCCACGACAAACGCCTGTGCTGCCCTATAGCCTAACACCCACACAATCGTGCCGTCGGCCTCCATGAGCCAGACGGCATTTTTTTGGTTGGGCGACAACTTCAGGTCGACAAACAGATCGCTCAACAGCTTGGTTCCCTTCATGCCGAAAGGTCTGAACCGGTCGCCTTGGCGCCAATGCCGCAACACCATGCGACCGGAGTTCATGATACCACTGTTGAAGGCCACACAACGCTTGCCGTCGACCATCGACGGGACGAACGGTCCATTGGATGCCACTATCGTCAGTTCTCCATCTAGCAGTCGCTCCTGCCCGAGGTCTACCTCAACCTCATCGCGACACGGCCCGTGACTTAACGCATCACCTGGCCGTACAACAATACCTTGTCGTTCGACTGTCAACGTGTGGGTTGACGATTGCATCTTGGCTCCCACCGACGCATCTATCGCCTGGTCGCACTGCGAGCGATTGAACCCATAGCGACGTATCAGTGCATAGAGCATCATGCCGGGCTTGGGTGCCTTGAGCAGTCGCTCTCGCGCATACGTCCATGCACCAGTATCCTCATCGCAGAAGCCCACGTCTTCTTGCTCCATCCGATACACCAGATAGTCTAGCAACTCACGTTCGTCATCGAGGTGTCTCATCGTGTCGGAAATGCGCTGCCGCGCATTTTCAAACTCGCGGTCAATAGCCGGTAGCACCACATTGCGCAGCCGGTTACGTCGATAATCATTCTCGAGATTGGTGCTGTCGGTGACATAGTCCTGGCCGATGTCATGCAGGTAGTGAAGCACCTGGCCGCGTGTTACTGCCAACATGGGTCGCACGATGCGCGATTGCTTGTCGCAGACGCACATCCCCCCCAGTCCGTTGATGCCCGTTCCACGCAAGAGGTTAAGGAAAAAGGTCTCCACATTGTCATCGGCATGATGCGCAACAGCCACAGGTCGGCACTTGAGCGACACGGTCAGGTCAAAGAACCAACAGTAACGCAACTGACGACATGCCATCTCGGTCGACTCACCGCGATGCAAGCGCTTGTAGGCGTCGACATCGAATTGCCGCACATGGAGTTCCACGTCCAGCCTCTGGCAGAGATTGCGCACAAACCGCTCGTCGCGCATCGACTCATCACCCCGCAGGTGAAAGTTGCAATGAGCGGCCACACAAGTATATCCCAACTCGAGCAAAGCCCGCAACAAGGCCACCGAGTCGGCTCCACCGCTCAATGCCACCAGCAGGCGCGGATTGTCGCTGGCCGACAATCCCGCCTGTGCCATTGAATCTGAAATCTTCTTAACTAGAATATTCATCGTTTGCACATGCAAAGTTACAGATTTTTCGTTAAAAAACAGCCGTACGGAGTCAATAATTTGCAGAATGCGCCGAAAATCAGTACTTTTGCCGAAAAATATTGATTAAGCAATGAAGAAGATAGTATTGTCAATCACTCTGGCTGCTTTTGTACTGTGTTCGGCAGCGCAAAGCAAATTGCCCGCAGTCATCGACAAGATTGCCGAGCGGTTTACGTTCTCGGGCTACGCCCAGCTGGGCTGGGAATACCACGACAAGAGCGACCCTAACAACGAATTTAAGCTCAATAAGCTTATCATCATGAGCAACCTGCGTATCACCGACCACTGGAATGCGTTCGCCATGTTCGATTTCAAGGGTTTCACGCTGCAAGAGTTGTGGACCAGCTACAGTGTTAAGCCCTGGCTCAACATCAAGTTGGGCCAGTTCAAAACCCCGTTCAGCATCGAGAACCCTTTGTCGCCGTCCATTCTCGAGACTGTGGGCCAGCCTTCCCTGGCCACGAGCTACATGGTGATGGGCAGCGGTCTGATGATGCCCAAAGGAGCCGGACGTGACATAGGTCTAACCGTGTATGGCGACGCCGGGCAATATGTGAGCTACGACTTGGCAGTAATGAACGGCGCTGGACGAGGCAATAGTGATAACAACTCGTGGAAGGACTTTGTGGCTCGACTCACATTTCACCCACTCAAGTGCCTGGATGTAAGCGCCTCTACCATCCTTGGCAAGGGTGCGACCGACAGACTCAACGAAGTTGATCGCATCCTGGTGTGGGAAGACCGCGAAGTGAAATTGGACTACACGCGCAGCCGTTGGGCTGTCGGTGCTTATCTGAGGACCAGCCCCGTGGACGTGCGAGCCGAATGGATGTGGGGCAAGGACGGCCAGTTGGACAGCAATGGCGGCTATGTGACCGCGCTAATCAAGAATGTGGGCATCAAGAGACTGGACCTGATTGGCTCATTCGACCACCTGGAGACAGTCATCAACACCAATCGCTACCAGGCCGGAATCCAATACTGGGCCTACAAGAAGTGCCGCGTGCAGGCAGGCTATAGCTATACCAAGATCAAAGGTCAGGAGGGCGAGAATGGCATCCTGACCCAGGTACAAGTAGCATTCTAACAGCTTAATAGTCGAAATCTGAATTAAATGTAGATGCGAAGACACATTATATATATAGTGATGGCGCTGTTGGCCGCAAGCACAATGCCCCTGGCCGCACAAAACAGCGAAGAGGACTACGACGAGAGTATCCGTCTGCCCATACGCCGCCTTCACCCCGAGCGTGAGCGCGAAAAGGCACGCAAGAAGCTCCAGCAAGAACTAGACGCACGCAATCGTCCCCAGTTCGACGACCCCGATGACACGGAGCCGGAGAGCCGCCCCTCCAAACCCGACAAGCGCCGAGTGGTGGGTCGTGCAGCGGCACCGTCGCCATCGATGTCGGCGGCCGACAAGTCGCAGCTCGACCAACTGCTAAGCAAAGACTACTCGCTGGTGCAGTATGTCACACCCGCTCCCGAGCGCCTGCGCTGGATCGACGAGGCTGTGCCTGAGAGCGAAGCCGAACTGCTGCGCCAGGTCAACCGCACATCGTCGTCGGGCACGACTCGATACATGCCCCGCGGTGTGACCATGTCCAACACCGAGAACGCCTTTTATGCCTACTTCACCTCCGACGGTAGCCGCCTAGGTCCGCTCAGGCTTAGGGTGCAGTACTATGCCGACGATCCGCTGGAGTTCAACGACATCCTGTTTCAGATCGACGGTTTCGACTACAACTACCGCGCCACCTCGCCACGCCGTGGCAAGGGCAAGGGCCGTATGATATGGGAAGAGAGCGACCAGACCGCCGTATCAACCGACAAGGATCTGCTCTACGCGCTGTCGCACGGTCACTGGGTGCGCATGTCGCTGGTGGGCTCCGACGGGACCAAACATGTGAAAATGTTAACTGAAAAGCAAATTCGCGACTTCTATTCCATTTTGCAACTCTACCGCCTAATGGGCGGCACCATCGACTGAAATTGCCGCAAAATCCATTAAAAAGCCTCGCCAGTTGATACTGTCGAGGCATTTTTTTGTCTCACGACAGGGTTTGCGAATCCAAATAATTTTTTTTCGCAAATTTTTCGAGTTTTATTTTGCAAATTCAAAATTTGGTTGTAATTTTGTGCCGTGAAAAGAATAGAAACGTCTCTAATGGAAAAGAAACTCACCCTAACCCGACTGATTCCGGTGATTACATCCGGTTTGCTGCTGACAGGCGCCACCAGCTGTGCCTCTCTATTTGGCAACCCTAATTGCCACTGCACACACGCCGGACCTTGCCAGTGCTGCCCCGACGGCCATGATGGCCGCGTGGTAGTTGCCCATCGCCCTGTGCAGCAAGACACCGTCGCCGAGAATCCGTTGCTGGCCGAGCTGCTGAGCAAGGACTACTCGCTGGTTCAATACATGCCCGAGGAGCCCAAGCGACTGGTTTGGGTCGATGACAGTATTGCCGAGACTGTGATAGGCCTTCAGGATTTCCTCAAGGTGAGCAATGGCATGGTCATGCCTCGCGACGTAACCACCGACAACACGGAAAACGCCCTCTATTTCTATTTCACCGAGCGCGCCGATGGCACAGCCGACCAGTTGCGACTGCGTGTGCAGTACTATGCCGACGACCCGCTGCGATTCGAGAAGCTGCACTTCATCATCGATGGCTTTGACTATTACTTCACCCCCACCAACATCAAGCGCGGCAAGGGCAAAGGCATCATGATTTGGGAGAACAGCGATGACCCGCTCACCACAGCTGACAAAGACTTGGTGTACGCCTTGACCCACTGCAAGTGGTGCCAGCTCAAGATTATGGGTGCCGGCGGCATGCAACACGTGAAGATGATCAGCGACAGCCAGTTCAATGACTTCTACAACACGCTGCAGATGTTCAGGTTGAAGGGTGGCAAACTCTGACCATGAAGAAATTTCTAATACACAATGTAATATAATAATGGTTTGTACATGCGAGAAGGGTTCCAGCCGTGTTGGCCAGAACCCTTTGCTTTTTATCCTCGACACGAGCGCAGACATGACAGAACAAAATAAAAAAAGATAGTCTAAGCGTTTTCCTTGGGCTATCTTTAGTGTTCAGTGCGATGGCGAACACTCTAGCTCGTCGCACTTAAGGATGTGGTTCAGGCGGTTCAGAGTAGTGTGACCTCAACCTCGGTCTCGGTCTCAGCAACATTCACCTTGCCCTCACGGGCGAGCCAACCGATTGCAGCATACACTTCTTTTTCTTTGAGTTTGGTGGCTTTTTTCAGTCCCTTGACATTGAGCGTGCCGTTGGCATCGTTAAGCGCATTCCATGCTGCGCCTGCCCATAATCCAATAGTTTCAACGTTCATCATACAAAAAATTAAAAATACATCAAATTTCGCGGCAAAATTACATCAATATTTCACACTATGCAAGTTTTTGGCCCAAAAAAGTTGCTCTACAACATATAAAACTATTGTTTTCGGTAGTTTTATATATCCCATTGCCACATAATCAAACAAAAAAAGGTAGTCGACAAGACGTATTATTTAAAAGATAATGATTACCTTTGCCGCTGATTTGTCGCAAACGCTGGCGACTATGCCAGCCAGGCGTACCTGCATAGGGCAAATGCCGCATGGCACACTGGTTGTGAAAACGAACGAAACATGAGAGGACTTGTAGTGAAAAATACCGGCAGCTGGTATGTGATCCGCACCGACAGCGGTGAGCTGGCCAACTGCAAAATCAAAGGCAACTTGCGGCTCAAGGGATTCCGTTGCACCAACCCTGTGGCTGTGGGCGACGTGGTCAGTGCAGAGCCTCGCGCCGACGGCACGGCATGGATCACACAAATTGAACCACGTCGCAACTACATCATCCGCCGTGCCAGTAACCTAAGCAAGGAGTTTCAGATTATCGCCTCGAACCTCGATCAGGCTGTGCTGGTCATGACGCTTGCCAACCCGGTGACCAACACCACATTTGTCGACCGTTTTCTGGCCACAGCCATGGCCTATAACGTACCGGCCCAGCTGGTCATCAACAAGGTGGACCTGCTCAACACCCCCGACGACCGCGAACTTCTAGATGCCGTGTCGCACTTGTACCGCACCATTGGCTATCCCGTGGTGCTCACGTCCACTGTCACCGGTCATGGCATGGACGAGCTACGGTTGTCACTCTCAGGCAAGACCTCGCTATTCTCAGGCAACTCGGGCGTGGGCAAAAGCAGCCTGATCAACCAGTTGGTGCCCGGTGCTGCGCTGCGCGTGGGTGACGTAAGCGAAACACACCACACCGGCATGCACACCACAACATTCAGCGAGATGCTCGACCTGCCGGGAGGCGGATGCTTGATAGACACACCGGGAGTGAAGGGTTTTGGCACCATCGACTTCGAGAAGAGCGAGGTGGCCCACTACTTTCCTGAGATTTTTGCCGCTTCGGCCGACTGCCGTTTCGGCAACTGCACCCACACGCACGAGCCTGGCTGCGCCGTTCTCGCTGCAGTCGACCAGCATCTGATCAGCCAATCGCGCTATGCCAGCTACCTGAGCATCATCGACGACGACCCCAGCGACAAGTACCGCAAGCCCTTCTGACCCTCTTACACACCCTTACCTTCCTGTCATTCCTCTCCCATATATTCGTGTGCTGTTGCTGAAAAGAGCCAGACAGTCGGGGGGCAACTCTCATCCCCTAAAAAGCAAAAAATAATGGCAGTGGTTATTTTTTTTGAGAAATTCCCGTATATATCGAAATTTTGTAGTACTTTTGTGGGATAATTGGGTAACTATGGCATCGGAACTCCATGAACGGCTTGAGCGCCTTCAACGCAAGAGCGCAGTCCTGGTTGAGAAATATCAGGCCTTGTTGTCACAGAGCAGCCAGACAGCCGCACAGCTGACCGAGAGTGCCGCTGAGAATGCGCGTCTGCAGGCTCAGGTGGAACGTCTGGAGCAAGAGAACCGATATCTGCGCATGGCTCACACCGTGGCGCCCAGTCCGGACAGCATCGCGCAGACACGTGCCATGATATCCAAGCTAGTGCGGGACATTGACCGCTGCATCTCACAACTGAACACTTGATTGCTAATTAATAATTTGTAATTAATAATTAATAATTAAATGTTTTCGGGTCAGGCGCGACATCGCTACTCTAGGAGCATGTCAAAGCCTACCAATAAGATATAGAAAGTTTGTGCGCGACAACATGGCAAACGACAAACAGAACATCTGGCTGCATCTGGCCGACACCAAGGCGATGCCGCTGAGCATCGACCGCGAGGCCGAAGCCACCTACCGCGAGGCCGAGAAACTGGTCAACACGCTGTGGGAGCGCTGGATGAACCGTTTTTCTGACAGCAGTACGTCGCACGAAGTCCTGGCGCGTGTCGCCTTCCAGTTTGCCCGTTTATATCTGGAGACCTACCAGGACAACAAGGATGTCAATGACTACCTCAACGAGTACGAGAAGCAACTTGATGCTCTTGTACTGAAGCTTGACTGACCGTCGTGGTTGTCGCCGAGCGACAATTTTCCGATTGGTCGTCACGACATGAGAGATTAGGTTCCTGCACTGTATTCATTGCCCGGCAGAAGCTCCGTCATGGCTGGAGCGCGCCGTAGCGGCAATGGGTGTGGTGCTTTTTTTATTAATATATAAACAACATTTTTACAAAACACAATGGACACTGACATTATAGTTGCTATTGTTCTCATTGCGGCGGCATTCGTTCTGGGCATGTATCTGGCCCACACCATGTCGAAGCGCAATGCTAAATCGGCTGCCAACGAGATACTCGAAAAGGCACGCCTGGAGGCCGAGGTGCTGAAAAACAACGAGGTCATTAAGGGTAAGGAAGAAGGTATGGGCATCCAGCGCGAGGCCGAGAAACAGGCCAACGCACGGCTGTCGAAGGTTCAGAGCGCCGAGGCAAAACTCAAGCAGCGCGAGCTGCAGCTCAACCAGCAGCAAGGCGAGGTTCAGCGCAAGCGCAACGAGCTTGACAACCTCAAGGCCAACGTCGACCTCCAGAGCCAAGTGCTTGACGACCGAAAGAAGGAAGTCGACAGGCTCGAGAAAACCGTGCGCGACACGCTCGAACACGTGAGCGGCCTGAGTGCCGAGGAGGCCAAGGAGAAGCTGGTGGAGAGCCTGCGCGACGAGGCAAAAACTGCCGCCGCGAGCTACATCAACGACATCATGGACGACGCTAAGCTTACTGCCAACAAGGAAGCCAAGCGCATCATTGTGGAGACCATCCAGCGCGTGGCTACCGAGACGGCCATTGAGAATGCCGTGACCGTGTTCCACATCGACAACGACGAAATCAAGGGCCGCATTATCGGACGTGAAGGCCGCAATATCCGTGCCCTGGAAGCTGCTACAGGCATCGAGATTATCGTCGACGACACCCCCGAAGCCATCGTCCTGTCGGGCTTTGACCCCGTCCGTCGCGAGATTGCCCGTCTGGCTCTTCACCAGCTAGTTGCCGACGGCCGCATCCATCCGGCACGCATCGAGGAGGTAGTGGCCAAGGTGCGCCGTCAGGTCGAGGACGAGATTATCGAAACCGGCAAACGCACAGCCATCGACCTGGGCATCCATGGTCTGCATCCCGAGCTCATCCGCCTGATAGGCTAGATGAAGTATCGCTCAAGCTACGGACAGAACCTGCTCCAGCACTCGCGCGAGACAGCCAACCTATGCGCCATCATGGCCAGCGAGCTGGGGCTTAACCCCAAGAAGGCCCGCCGCGCCGGCCTGCTTCACGACATCGGCAAGGTGCCCGACGACGAGCCCGAGCTGCCCCACGCACAGTTGGGCATGAAATTGGCCGAGAAGTATAAAGAGAAACCCGACATCTGCAATGCTATCGGCGCACATCACGACGAGGAAGAGGCCACCAGCCTGTATGCCCCCATTGTGCAAGTGTGCGACGCTATCTCGGGAGCACGTCCCGGTGCCCGCCGCGAGGTTGTCGAAGCCTACATCAAACGTCTGAACGACCTGGAGAAGCTGGCGCTGAGCTACCCCGGTGTGGTTAAGACCTATGCTATCCAGGCCGGCCGCGAGTTGCGCGTCATCGTTGGAGCCGACAAGATCAGCGATGCCGAGACCGAGAAACTCAGCACCGAGATTGCCCAGAAGATTCAGGATGAGCTCACCTACCCCGGACAGGTACGCATCACCGTCATCCGTGAGACCCGTGCCGTCAGTTACGCCAAATAAGCCATGTGATGAACGACGAGAACAACCGACAACCAGTTGCACCCCTGCCCGACTCGCCCGATTGCTTGCAGTGCGGCACCGCCTGCTGCAGCGGCTCATGCGAGAGTCGGAGCAACCTGCACAGCTACAACTGGCTTGACGACATCCCTGGCGGCGAGGCCGACTTCGACATCGTCGAGGTCCACTTCAAGAACACGCGCCGAGGGTTCTACCGTAACACGTCGCACCTGGACTTGCATGTGGGCGACATGGTGGCCGTCGAGGCCAACCCCGGACATGACATCGGCCAAGTGGCCATGACCGGCCGGCTGGTGAAGCTGCAGATGCGCCGTGCCAACCTCAAGCCCGACGTGGAGATTCTGCGCGTGTTCCGCAAGGCCAAAGCCGCCGACCTCGAGCGTTTCGAAGCCGCCAAGGCACGCGAGGTCGATACAATGATCCGCTCGCGACAGATAGCTGTAGACCTGGGGCTGAAGATGAAGATTGGCGACGTGGAGTATCAGGGCGACGGCAACAAGGCCATATTCTACTATATAGCCGACGAGCGCGTCGACTTCCGTCAGCTCATCAAAGTGCTAGCCGACGTGTTCAAGATACGCGTAGAGATGAAACAGATCGGTGCCCGACAGGAGGCTGGCCGCATAGGCGGCATCGGCCCGTGTGGGCGCCCACTGTGCTGTGCCAGCTGGATGACCAACTTCGTGTCGGTCGCCACGAGTGCGGCACGGTTCCAGGACATCTCGCTCAATCCCCAGAAACTGGCCGGGCAGTGCGCCAAGCTCAAGTGCTGCATCAATTTTGAGGTCGACACCTATGTCGAGGCCTCCAAGCAGATGCCCCCCAAAGACACCACTCTAGAGACCAAGGACGCCACCTACTATATGTTCAAGACCGACATCCTTAAGGGCGAGATTACCTACTCGACCGAAAAGAATGTACCCGCCAACTTGGTGACGGTGTCGCGCGAACGGGTATTTGAGGTGATGGCACTGAACCGCAATGGAGTCAAGCCCGACAAGCTATCGCTCGACGAAGCCGAGCACGACCTCGAAGCCAAAGCTTTCGGCGACATCCTGGGACAAGACGCCATCAACCGCTTCGACCGCAAGAAGAAGCGCAAGAAGAAAGGCGGCGAACGCCAACAGCCACAGCCGGCCAGTGGCGACCGCCGTGAGCGCACCAAGGGCGAGAAGAGCGAAAAAGTGGACAAAGGCGACCGCCCATCCGGCGAGCGACGCGAACGTGCCGCGCGCAGCGAACGTCAGCCCGGTGAGCGACGCGAGCGCCAACAACGCCAGCAACGCAGCGACGGACCGATGCCCCGCAACGACGCACGCCGCATGCAGCGCCCCGACCGCGTACAGCGTAATCGTCAACCTAACCCCAACCACCGCGACGGCAGAGATGGCTCACAGGGCAACACGTCCAACAAAGGTTAACCGACTGTGGCTATTGACGGCATTGACCGTCGTAGCCAGCTGGCTGTGCGCATGTGTGCCACAACAGGTGGTGTACAGCCACTTCGAGCCAACATCCAACCAGTTGTGGCCCGGCGACCTGCCCATGAGATTCGCTCCTCAGTGGCCCGACTCACAGGCCGTGTGCGACATTGTGGTAGCAGTGCGGCACACACAAGTCTACCCCTACGGCGACCTGCCACTGGTTGTGGACTTGGTGGGGGACAGTAGTCGGGTTACGCGGCACCGTGTGCGTATTCCCATCACCGATGGTCAGGGCAACTGGTGCGGTCAGGGCTTCGGCACGTTCTACCAGTGCCAGACAGTCGTGGCACACGACGTTGCGGCAAGTGAAGCCCGTCGCGTGATCGTATGGATGGCCATCGACTCCTGCCCCACCCTATCCGGTGTGAGTGATGTAGGACTGATACTGATTGATAATTGAAGATAATGTTTGGGCACAAGTGCCATTTCCCATCCAGGTTACTGACCGGCAGCCCAGACAATGACGACTGACAACTATGAAGATTGACAAGGACGAGGCCCGCAAGACGGGTGTCCAACTGCTCAAATATGGCGTGATAGGCATGATGAATACGCTCATCACCCTGGTCACATTCTATCTGTTCAACACCAAGTTGGGCGTGCCTTACGGCCCGTCGAACATCATTGGTTATATACTGGGTGTGATCAACAGCTTCTTGTGGAACCGCAGCTGGGTGTTCAAGAATGGCCAGGGCAACATCAAGCGACAGGCTTTGTTGTTCGGATGCGGCTTTGTGCTGTGCTGGCTGCTGCAGGGTGCTGTAAGCTGGGCTCTACTCGACGGCGCCGGCATGAAGCACCTACCCAACGACGTCATTCCATTCTTTCCCATGGAGAAGGCCGGACAGAACATCGTCATGGTCATCTCGATGGTGGTCTATACGGTGGCCAATTATGCCTACAACCGTTTTGTCACGTTCAATACTCGCGAGCCGGAAGCGTGATGCGTGTGGCCTAGGCAGTGCCGAGCACAGTCGCCCGCAAGCACAAATCGGGGCCAGCGCATAGAGCGCTGGCCCCGATTGCTTATTCAGACACCTGTGTCAGAATTTCCAGCCAAAGGCAACCTGTATGTTGCCGTTCTTGACATCACCCTTTCCGTCAAACACCTTGGTCAGGCCCAGAGTGTAGCGTGCCTGCACAAAGGCATTCTCGGTCAGGCTGTAGGTCGCGCCCAGACCCAAACCGAAGTCAACGGTTTTGGTGTAGTCTTTCAGGTTGACGGTTTCACTGTCTTTGCCACTACCAGCCGTAGCCTTGCTGTAGACGTTAAATCCCACTTGCGGGCCAAAGTCGATGGCAAAGTCGTTTGTAGCATAGAACTTAAGCATCACGGGCACGTTGATGTAGTTGGTATTGTAGGTCACATCCACATCTTTCATGCCATACTTACTGGGATCAATGCCCAAGAATGACTTTACGGCACCAAACTTGCCACCCTGTGCGGCAAAAACGACCTCGGGAGCGATGGCGAACTTGTCGGTGAACTTATACTCCATCATCAAACCGGCCTGGTAGCTAGGCTTCATGCCGTGAGGCGTATCCTCACCCCAGAAGTTAGTCATGTCGAAACCAACCTTGGCACCAAACTGAACCTGTGCCATTGCGCTCATGCCCACCAGGGCTGCAGCGATCATCAAAAAGACTTTTTTCATTACGTTTGTTTTTATTTGGTTAAACTTCAGTTTTCACCATAATTCGTTGCCCGATACCTTTAGGGGGCATAGGCAATTATAAGACCACACCGAACTCGCAAAGTTTAAAGAAATATGACTTTTAGGACATTCAATAAGTGAAATCAAACAGTCTTTACATTCTTTATGTGGGGCAGTCACCCCCCTGGGGCGAGACCGTATGGTGTGGACTTTTCTGCCACGACTGAAGGCTACGCTCAAACTCCCCGCGCCACTCCTCAAAGAGGAAACAGAAAAGTAGAAATTAAAGATGGGGGCTATAAATTCCTGTTAAGAACCCACCTAAAAAACTATTTTACCGGACTGTATGACACCACCCTGGTAGCGCTTGACCACGATGTTGAATCCCGGGTGCGGAGTGGCGCTATAGCGTCCTAAGACATCATAATAGCCGGTCGCAGTGGGCTGCGCCGCGACATCAGTTATCGTGGTAAAGATGGGCTCGTCGGGCAGTTCAATGGGAAACACGTCGTGGCTGGTCGTTAGGCCTCCGTCGCAATACGGCTCGAAGTCGTGGTCTGCCGGAGCTGCACGACGGCTGGTCATGACAACCTCTTCCTCGGGAGCCACCATCAGGCGAGTGATGGCTTGGAATGGATAATAACCGCATTGTTCCAGGTCATCGGGGTTGCCCTGTTCGAGCAGACTGAAATCGGCCACATATCCTCCGCGGAGGTGAGCCGAATTGAAACGCACACCATCGGGCGCAGGCATATAGAACTTATTGTCCGTGTCATAAATTCCCCATTCGAAAGAGGAAAACTCTTGTGGTTTTGGCCGGACAAAAGCATAGGTGTGTTGGTCGACCTCGCTGAGTTGTGTCCGCCCCATGACCGATGCAGGAATAAAGATGTTGGGGTGCCAGAAAATCTCGGCCACGGTCATGGTGGGCACCGCATCAATCTCGATGACGGGATTGCGCTTGTCGCGCAGTGTGCCGGTGATCGTGCCTTGGGCTATCATGTGGTTGTATTTCCCCATAGTGAGCGTCTGGCCATCGCCGCAGCGCAGAACAACCCAGTTGCTCTGATCGTAATCGCTCGCACGCCCCAATCCAGAATACCTCAATCCATCAATCTCGCCCTCATACACCTTGTCGGGCATGAGGCAATGGTTGTCATCCTTGGCATATAGGTCGCCTTTTTTATCGACATAGACCGCCCTGAGTTCATCGCACACGGTGTACCGTCTGCCCACCACACCGTAGTTGACTATCCACCACAGCGGATAGCACTGCACAGTCTCCTCGGCCTCGAGCCAAGCCTCGAGCTTACGCGACTCGACATACATCTGGTAACATCCGTCCGGCACATGCACGCGGGTTCCGGAAGTGGGATTGTGCTGGATGGTGACATACTCGCCCTGACTGGCAGGATTCTCAATCACCTTGTCGGGCAGTCGCGAGCCGTTGAACTCGATGCCGCCATGCAGGTCAGGACTATGATAGTCGGTGAAGATGTCCTCGTACCAGCCGTCCCACCAGACGAATTGGTCCAGCTCCTGCGACTCGGTCATCAGGAAATAGACATCGGTCACGCCGGTGCAGTCCATGAATGCCCGCGCATTAATGGTGCGCACCGTCGACGGCACGACAAACGTCTCGAGTGCAGTACACGAGGCAAAGGCCTCCTCGCCGATGGTTTCCAACCCCTCGGGCAAGACAACTGCCGCCAGGTTGTCGCATCGTGAGAAAGCGTTGTTACCGATTTCGGTGATTCCCTCGTCGATCATGAGATACTCGATGGCATCAACATCATCAAAAGCACCCTCCTGAATGCTTTTTACCTGCCATCCCTCAACCTCGCCCAGGATGTGGAGCGACTGAATGGGTGACTCCTCGTCCCACCCGGCCACGACGAGGGTTGCACTGGATTGCGACGGTCGCTCGTAGATTACGCCTTCGACCACAAATCTCTCGAGGGCAGCATGGAGCTGCAGGGCGGTGAGCGCCAGCATGGTTATTATGAACTGTCTCATAGCCTCACGATGCGTTTAGCGACCGGGTGTATGTTGGTTGTTGTCGGCCCATCCAGGTAGCCTAGTGGATTGTGGCGGATGGCCGATGTTGGTGAGAATGCTTCCACCATATCGAGCGTATATTTGATTGTCATCAAGCTGTTTTTATTTGGATCGGGCAACGTTGCCATTTCGCATGACCTAATGGCATCATGCCAGCACGTTACAACTCTGAAACCGCAAAGTTAAGCATTATTTTTCGTCCCATCGTTATAAGAAGACAAAATTTAGTGATAAATGATGAGTTTTCGCACTCTCTCTTATTAAGTGTTCAAGCAAATGGCACAATTATTGCATCTTTTGTACGTTAGAAATTCTAAAGATTGATAACTTTTTAATCAAATAAGAGATGAAGAATGTAACTCTGGCCGCTCTGGCGGCAGCAATGATGTTGATGACCAGTTGCTCATCGAGCAATCAGTTCTTTGGCACGACCACGGGCATGGCTGTGGGTGGAATGTTTGGCTCGGCTATCGGCGGCATCACCGGCGGATGGCGCGGTCACGACGTGGGAAGAGTGGTCGGTATGGCCGTCGGTGGAGCCATCGGTGCAGCCGCCACAGCCCCTAAGACCAGCGACGGCAATTACCGCACGAGCGACAACTACAACCGCTATGAGCGCGATGACTACCGCCAGAACAATAGCTACAGCCCGTTTGCCGACCTGGAGGTGCAGAATGTGCGCTTTGTTGATGTGAATCACAACAACGGTATCGATGCCGGCGAGCAGACCAAGCTGGTGTTTGACATACGCAACATCGGTCGCGACTATGTCTACGACATCGCTCCTGTGATTACCGTCACGGGCACTAAGCAAATCTTCCTCTCGCCCACCGCCATCATCAGCGAGCTGGCCCCGGGTAAGGGTGTCCGCTACACAGCAGAAGTTGTTGCGACCAAAAAGCTGAAGAATGGCACGGCCGAGTTCACCATCGGCTTCAGCAATGGCGATCAGTTCTACACCATCCGCACGTTCAGCTTGCCAACTTACGACAACAAGCACCGCAATACAGAGGGTAGCGACTATTACCGCATCGAATGATTCACGGATTTTACCGCTAGGCTTATTCACGATTTTAAAGACATAAGGACATTATTTTGGGGAACTATATACCTGTTGTCCCCTTGGTGCCCTGAAAGGGCTATCCGACTACAGGCGGGGGCCCCGTTGGGGCCACTGCTACTTTGCATCAAGTGACAACTGGTATATAGCCCCTTTATTTTGTGCCATTCGTAGGTTTTACGAGTGGCAGTTTTTTTATCAAGAATTTAAGGAATTAAAGAATTACCGCTTGGCTGGTAATTTTATCACGAATTTTCGGATTAAAGAATTTTCGGCCATGCTGCTTCGCGTGATTTCGCGGTTAAAAAGGACAAAAGACTATCTCAGGCAGGGAAGAAGAGTTGTTGGGCTACCAGTGTCGGTACTTTTCGGAAAAAAAACTTACAGATTGTTTGCTGATTAAGCTAAGTTATTGTAATTTTGCGGCAGAGTTAATGAGAAGGTGAAAATTTATCTAAAATTTATTCTATGAAACAATTCTATTCCTTGATTGCCTGCTTGCTGCTTGTGGCCACGCCAGCATTTGCCCAAAAGGCACAAGTTGTGCGCCGTGCCAGCACCACACTCGAACGCCCCACAGTGCTGCCCGCCACCAACATCACTAGCAACGCATTTACCGCCAACTGGAATCCAGTTCCTGGAGCTGAGGCCTACTGCGTGTATGTGTATATTAAAGATGTTGCGCCCAGCGACGGCGAGTATACCATCGTTGACGAAGACTTCAACGGCATCGACTTCGGTTCGCTCATCGAGCCGGCTGGAGGCGACGAATATGGCGTGAACCTGAGCGAGATGGGCTACGCGTTCACCTATGGCTGGGAAGCCTATGCCTATCCCAATTTTGTACCGAGCATGGTGGCCGGACTGCTGTATTCGCCCTATCTCGACCTGGAGAACAACGGCGGCAACTATCGCGTGCACCTCACCACCTATGCCAACCGTGACGACCAAATCCGCGTTGAGAGCCACGGCAGTGGTGAGAAGCAGGTGGTTGTCTATACGGTGGGAATTGACGATTACCAGTCGACAGGCATGAGCACCCAGACGCTGGACTTTGACAATGGCACGCGCGACCTATTCTTCTCGGCCATCAATGTGACCGCTCAGGTGGGTCAGGCCGACTATATCGACCGCGTGCAGGTGACGCAGGACTTGCTGGCCGGCGATGTGGTGTACACCAACATCGCAGCCGACGAGGCCGTCATGGCCGAAGACGACTGGGGCACACCGATTACCAGCAAGCGCTTTACGCTCAACAGCAACTACCTCAACGGCAAGACCGAGGTCTACTATGATGTCTATGCCGCCGTGGAGGACTGGAGCACACCCAACGGCTCTACCCCCTACACGTTGGTGACATCGCCCTACAGCCAGAAGGTGCTGGTCAACCTGCAGGACCGCACCAGTGAGGTTGTTGAAGACCCCTTCTCGGGTATCGCCGATATCAAGACGACAAACTTGCCCACCGACGACAACTACTACGACCTCACCGGCCGCCGCGTGGCCAACCCCACCCCGGGCATCTACATCCACCAGGGCAAGAAAGTCGTAATCAAGTAACCAATACAACCAACAAAGTCAACGTACTCCGAGACACGGTCTCGGATTTTAAAATCCTTAAGAAAATGAAAAAATCTTTACTGCTACTAGCTGCCCTGGCCTCCATGACGATGGCACAGGCACAATCCACGCAGAGCGGCACACTGCTGGTCGGCGACTATGACGGTGCGACAACAGTTGTCGAGGGTTCCTACTGGGACTCGGCACCCACCACATTCTATCTGTGCCACACCGGGTCGCAGATGATTTATACCGCCGAGGACTTGGCCGACTTGGCTGGACTGGACGGCGTGAAGATCCAGAAGCTTACCTACCGCTTCATGAACGTAGGTGGCTACGAGACCATGACGCGCGATGTCAAGGTCTACCTCCAGGAGATTGAGGCTACCGAGTTTGCCCGAATTGAGGGCGTGAAGCAGTTCTTTGACTTCGACGAGACGGCTCCGTGCTACTCGGCGGTGGTCGACTATGAGCTGGCCGAGACCTACGGCGACGATGGTGAGCTGGAGTTTGACCTCTCGGCCGCTCCATTCAGCCTCACCCCCGGCAAAGGCCTGCTCGTGACCGTGGTCATGGACGCGCTCGACGACGACAACGGCCTGTCGAGCAGCTTCGACCTGCAGTTCTACAACACCGGCTACCGCCACCGCGCCATGACGTTCACCCACAACAACGTCAGCTTCCTCGACTATAAGGATACCGAGGACTTTCCCGACGCGTCGTCAATGCTGGGCTGTGGCACCGATATCGACCTGCCCGTGACCAAGATTGACTACACTTTCACCTCCGGCGAGGGCATCGTGGGCGACATTGACGGCAACGGCTCGGTGGGCATCGAGGATGTGAACGCCGTGATCAACGTCATGCTGGGCAAGGCCGAGAATGCTTTGGCCGATGTCGATGGCAATGGCTCGGTGGGCATCGAGGATGTCAATGCCGTGATCAACATCATGCTGGGCAAATAACAGACATTTGAGACAACGTACTAATTTATAATCTTACTAACCCTTTAAAATCAAAAAAAGCAATGAAAAAATTCTACATGATTCTTGCAGCACTGGCTGCTATGACGATGACTGCCCAGGCACAGGACGTGCTCGAGGGCTCACTCCTGGTGGGCGACTATGATGCCCCCGCAACACCTTACAACGGCTCTTACTTCGACATGGCTCCCACCAACTTCTATCTGGCCCATACCGGTGCCCAAATGTTGTACACACCCGCCGAGCTGGCCGACATGCAGAGCAAGTACAACGTTAAGGTCAACAAGTTGTCGTTCAAGTTCTTCAACGAGAACATTTTTGAAGACATGGTTCGTAACGTCAAGGTCAGTGTGCAGGCCGTCGACGAGACCGCTTTCCCGATTAACCCCGACAACAACAAGAAGCAATTCTTGGCCTACGACACTCCGGTGCTAGAATTTGAGGAGACTTACGACATGCTCACCTACTACATGGAGGGCGAGGATGCCGAACTGGTGTTTGACTTTGCCAACGCTCCCATCGAGCTACCTGCCGGCAAGACGCTGATGGTGACAGCCATCTTCGATGCCCTTGATGACTCCAACGGCGAGAGCGGCTGCTACTTCTACAGTTCGGGCATCGGCTCGAAGGCCATGGTGTATACCGACAACACCGTGAGCTTTGCCGACTATGCTCTGACCGAGAACTTCCCTGATGTCACCACCGGTACAGGCACAAATGTCGCCCTGCCCGTGACCAAGATCGACTACACCTACACCGACCATCTCACCGGTATCGACGAGGTCAAGGCAGCCGCCAGCAATGACGGTGCTTACTACAACCTGATGGGCCAGAAGTTTGACGGCAGCAACCTGCCCACCGGCATCTACATCCACCAGGGCCGCAAGATTGTCGTGAAGTAAAATAATTGTCATCCACTGTAATACAACGCCACAGGCTGATCTGTGGCGTTGTTTTTTTGTGGCTTGTGGACGCGAGATTTTGATTAGGTTTGCGGCGAAAAATGGGCAACGACCGCCCGGTCAATAAAAAAATGATAGCACAAGAGTCACCAACTGAAAAGTTTTGACTATCTTTGCCAAATCTTTTGATTAAGCCATCCTGCGGGATGGCAGATTTTAGCAGTGATGTCGATGACTAAACTCTAAAAATCTCGCATCTGAAGTATCAAAACAACAAATAACTAATTAACTACCGTTATTATGAACAAAATTGTCAGTAAAGAACAATTTTCGGCTAATGTGACAAAACTGGTTGTTGAGGCTCCACTCATCGCCAAGGCTCGTCGCGCAGGCCACTTTGTGATTGTGCGCTGCGGCGAGAAGGGCGAGCGCATCCCCCTGACCATCGCCGACAGCGACGTGCAGCAGGGCACCATTACCCTGGTGATTCAGGCCGTGGGCGAGTCGACCAAGAAAATCTGCGCCCTCAATCCGGGCGACTACCTGACCGATGTGGTGGGCCCGCTGGGCCAGGCCACTCACATCCAGCAGTATGGCACGGTGCTGTGCTGCGGTGGCGGTGTGGGTGTGGCTCCGCTGCTACCCATCATCCGTGCCATGAAGGCTGCCGGCAACCGCGTAGTGAGCGTGCTGGCCGGCCGTTCGAAGGACCTGATCATCCTGGAGAAAGAAGTGCGCGAATCGAGCGACGATGTGATCATCATGACCGACGACGGCAGCTATGGCAAGCAAGGCCTGGTGACTGCCGGTGTCGAGGAAGTGATCAAGCGCGAGAAGGTGGACTACTGTGTGACCATCGGTCCGGCCATCATGATGAAGTTTGTGGCCAAGCTGACCAAGGAGTATAACGTGCCCACCGAGGCCTCGCTCAATGCCATCATGGTCGACGGTACAGGCATGTGTGGCGCCTGCCGCGTGACCGTGGGCGGGAAGACGCGCTTTGTGTGCGTCGAGGGTCCTGAGTTTGACGCTCACCAGATTGACTTCGACGAGTTGATGATGCGCCTTAAGGGAGCACAGTGACAGTTGATAGTTTATAGTTAAAAGTTAACAGTTAAAAGTTTTTCTTTTGGGTTCTAGACCATCTAGAATATCTAGAGCCACCATCATAACAGTAAGCACAATAATGGAGAACAATGATATCAATGCTGCTCGCAACGAGCAGTGGCGCGTGGACTTGCGCAACAGCAAGACCCCGAAGGAGCGCACAGCTATAGAGCGCGTGGAGATGCCTCAGCTCGACCCGGCCTACCGCATCACTTGCAACGAGGAGGTGAATCAGGGCATCAGCGCCGAGCAGGCCATGCGCGAGGCCACTCGCTGCCTGGACTGCGCCAACCCTCAGTGTGTGACCGGCTGCCCGGTGAACATCAACATCCCGCAGTTTGTCAAGAACATTGAGCGCGGCAACTTTGCCGAAGCCGCCGCCACACTGAAGCAGACCAGCTCGCTTCCCGCCGTGTGCGGACGCGTGTGCCCGCAAGAGAAGCAGTGTGAGAGCAAATGCATCCACCTAAAGATGAAGGGCAAGGCTGTTGCCATCGGCTATCTGGAGCGCTTTGCCGCCGACTGGCAGCGCGAGCATGGCACGGGCGAGACGGTGCAGGTAGCTCCTAAAAACGGCATCAAGGTAGCCGTGATAGGCAGTGGCCCGAGCGGACTGTCGTTTGCCGGCGACATGATTAAGCGCGGCTATGACGTGACGGTGTTTGAAGCGCTGCACGAGATAGGCGGCGTGCTCAAGTATGGCATCCCCGAGTTCCGTCTGCCCAACCACATCGTCGACCACGAGATTGAGGGCCTGCGCCAGATGGGCGTGGAGTTTGTCAAGGACTGCCTGGTGGGCAAGACTATCACCTACGACGACCTGCACGAGATGGGCTTCAAGGGTGTATTTGTGGGCTCAGGTGCCGGTTTCCCGCGCTTCATGGACATCCCCGGTGAGAACCTGAATGGTGTGATGTCGAGCAATGAGTACCTGACGCGCATCAACCTGATGGGTGCCGGCCGTGGTGGTGACACCCCGGTGCTCACGGGCAAGACCATCGCCGTGATTGGCGGCGGCAACACCGCCATGGACTCGACCCGCACCGCCAAGCGCATGGGGGCCGAGCGTGTGATTCTGGTGTATCGGCGCAGCGAGGAGGAGATGCCCGCACGTCTTGAGGAAGTGGGCCATGCCAAGGAAGAGGGCATCGAGTTCAAGACCCTGCACAACCCCATCGAGTACATTGGCGACGAGAAGGGGCGCGTGGTGGCTATGCGCGTTCAGCGCATGGAACTTGGCGAGCCCGACGCCAGCGGTCGCCGCAAACCGGTGCCCGTGGAGGGAGCCATCGAGGAGATTCCTGTCGACCTGGTGATTGTAGCTGTGGGCGTGTCGCCCAACCAGCTGGTTCCCCGCTCCATCGCAGGACTGGAAATCAGCAAGCGCAACACCATTGTGGTCGACGAGGAGACAATGCGCTCTAACGTGAGCGACCTCTATGCCGGTGGCGACATCGTGCGCGGTGGCGCAACGGTGATTCTAGCCATGGGCGACGGCCGCCGTGCCGCACTGAGCATGCACGAACAGCTATCGAAAAATTTATAGTGCATTACGCACAATTGTGACAGGCCTCGGAGGTCTCGGAATGCTCCGAGCTCTCCGAGGCTTTTGCATGATGTCGACAAACCGACTTACCAACAACGATGAGAACGATCTTACTGACAACGATGGCACTGCTGGCGATTGTCGCTGCAGCGCAACACCCCCTGCTGGTGGGACACCGTGGGTGTGCCATCGGTGTGGAGAACACCGAGGCAGCCTTCAGGCTGGGCGTAGACTACTACCACTACGACGGGCTGGAGTGCGATGTGCGCGTGACCCGTGACCGGCAGTATGTGATCAGCCACGACGAGACCACCGAGCGCGTGGGCGGTCACCTGACTGTGGCCGATGCCACCCTGGCCGAGCTGCAAGCCGAGGTCTACACGCAGCAACGCTACGGAGCGACCTATACGGGCAGCATCTGCACAGTGGCCGAATACCTGGACATCTGTGTGGAGAAGGGCGTGTTTCCGGTGGTGGAACTGAAGTGGAGCACAGGCATCAACAACAACGACATGAGCAATTTTGCCGGACTAGCGGCACTCATCGAGGCCAAGGGTCTGACCGACCGCGCCATCATCCTCACATCGATGAAGCAGTCGCAGGAGTATATCCGCCAGCACTTCCCTACCCTGCACTGCCAATGGCTGTGCAACGCCAACTGGCAGGGCAACGAGGCATGGTGCCGGCAATGGGGCCTGAACCCGAGTATCTCAGTAGGCAACTTCGATGCCGAGACAGTGCGTACATTTCATGCAATGGGGCTGAAGGTTGCCTGCTGGACGGTAGACAGTGCTGAACGATGCCACGAGGTCGAGCAGATGGGCGTAGACTACATCACAACCAACCGTTATTATAGATTTTAGGATATGAGAAAGTTTACTTTACTGGCGACCGCCCTATGGGCATTGACGGCACTGGCTGTGCCTGCCCTGCGGCAGTGGCGCACCGTGACGCAGCCCGATGGCACACAGCTTGAACTGATGCTGGTGGGCGACGAGAACCTACATTATTACATCACACGCGACTGCGTGCCGGTCGTCACCCTCGACGGCACCAGCTACTGTTATGCCCGCATCGAGGGCGCACACCTGAACAGCAGTGGCGTGCTGGCTCACGAGGCCTACGAGCGCAGCGGCAGTGAACTGGTCGCAACGTCGTCCGTAAGTGCCATGCGCCACGTGCGCGCACCACGTGCGGCTCATGCCCGTAGCAAGGGGCACCGTGTGGGCGAGGCCACCAGCAACTTCACCGGCAGCCGTCGCGCTCCGGTGATTCTAGTCAAGTTTAGCGACAAGCCGTTCAGCGGCGGCGATGAGGATGCTGTGGCATTCTACACCGACATGCTCAACAAGCATGGATTCAACACGGCCGGAGCCATGGGAAGCGTGAACGACTACTTCAGCGACATGAGCCGTGGGGCCTTCGACCTGCAGTTTGACGTCTTCGGCCCAGTGCGTGTCTCGGGCAGCGCCACTTACTATGGCGGCCCGTCGGCGCTGTTTGGCGGCTTTGACTATGCCGGCGAATTCGCAACCGAAGCCATCCAGAAAGCTGATGCCGAGAACGACATCGACTGGACCATTTACGACTGGGATAATGACGGCGAGATCGAGGAGGTATTTTTTCTGTACGCTGGCTATGGCCAGGCCACCGGTGGCCCGACAGGCACCTTGTGGCCACACGCCTGGACGCTGGACGAAGCCTTTAGTGGCGGTGCTGGCGGTGCCGGCGGCATCAGTCTGGACGGGGTGTACATCAACCAGTATGCCTGTGGCAACGAGCTGTACAGCAGCCTGGGCCAGACGCGCATGGGCATGGGGGTGTTTTGCCACGAGTTCTCGCACTGTATGGGTCTGCCCGACATGTACGACACTAGCTATGGCGGCAACTACGGCATGGACAATTGGGACCTGCTGGACCATGGCAGCTACAACGGCCCCAACGGCATCGGCGAGTGCCCGGCGGGCTGGACCAGCTATGAGCGCAACTTTGCCGGATGGCTCGACTACACCGAGCTGCAGCCTGGCGACACCATCACCGGCATGAAAGCACTCACCGATCCGGCTGGTGAGGCTTATGTCATCTATAACGATGCGCACCCCGACGAGTACTACCTGCTGGAGAACCGCCGTCAGCAGTCGTGGGACAAGTACACCCCCGAGGAGGGGCTACTCATCATCCATGTGGACTATGACCCGTTGTTGTGGGAGAACAATGTGGTGAACACCGAGGGTACGTTCACCCGCGCCGACGGCTACACGGCCAATTTCACCAACGACCATCCTCGCATGACGCCGTTCCACAAGCTGCGCTCGTTGCAAAACGACACCTACTACGACACCTACCCCATGGTGAGCAGTAAAATTCACATCGACAGTCTGACCGACAAGTCAAAGCCGGCCGCCATGCTCTACAACGCCAACACCGACGGCTCGCTGCTGATGCACAAACCCATCACGCGCATTGCCAAGGCTCAGAACGGCGACATTTCGTTTGCGTTTATGGAGGGGCACACCACCGGCGTGCCTTGCGATGTGACCGGCGACGGCAAGGTAGACATCGCCGATGTCAATGCGGTGATCAACGCCATGCTGGGCCGAGGAAGCCTCACCCCCGCCCCCTCTCCAGAGGGAGAGGGGCTGTGTGATGTCACGGGCGACGGTCAGGTGGACATCAGCGATGTCAACACCGTGATCAACGCCATGCTGGGCACATCTTAAGGCGATAAGCTTGATTGAGGAGTGTAGGGCTGCGCCTGTGGCGCAGCCCTACACTGTGCTATAAGCGATCGCTTGACATACCACCCTAGCTTGCGTAAGCAAATTATGCGCAACATCCGCAAGCGCATCCCGCTGGGCATGGATCACCACAAGGAGCGCCGAGACGAACGCTATCTGCCTCAGGGGCATGACATCGACAAGCTGCACGTGGTGCGGACACAGTACATCTCGGCTCAGCGCCAGGTGGGCACGTTGGGGGGTGGCAATCACTTCATCGAGTTGCAGCACGACGAGGAGGGCCTGCTTTGGATCATGATTCATTCGGGCAGCCGCAACCTGGGCAAACAGGTAGGCGACCACTACAATCGTCTTGCCACCACCCTCAACGAGCGATGGCACTCAAGCGTTGCAAGCGAATTGCGACTGGCCTTCCTGCCCCTGCGCACGCAGGAGTTCAACGACTATTGGGCCGAGATGCAGTACTGCGTGGAGTTTGCCCTGTGCAACCGCAGCTTGATGATGAAACGCATCCAGGAGGTGCTCACCGACGCACTGACGGGCATTGAGTTTGCACCTATGATCAACATTGCACACAACTATGCCGCTTGGGAGCATCACTTCGACAAGGACATCATCGTTCACCGCAAAGGGGCCACCCTAGCGCGCAAGGGTGTTGTGGGCATCATCCCGGGTTCGCAGGGCACAGCATCCTATATTGTTGAAGGCCTAGGCAATCCGGAGTCGTTCTGCAGCTGCTCGCAAGGAGCCGGTCGGCTGATGAGCCGCACAGCTGCCGTCAACACGCTCTCGCTCGAGGATGAGGTGAAACGACTCGAAGACCGCGGCATCGTCCACGCCATCCGCTCAAAGAGCGACCTGGAGGAAGCAGCGGGTGCCTATAAAGACATCGACCAGGTCTTGGCATTCGAAGCCGACTTGGTGACCATCAAGACCAAGCTACTGCCAATGGCCGTGATTAAGGGATAGCACTTGAGCATCGAGGCATCGACAGAACACACCGAGGGCGCATGATGTTGAACTCATGCGCCCTCGGTCCGCTTACTTTAGCAGATTATCTCATGTTTCACTTTTTGATGGTGTCGGAGTTCTGATTGTAGGCTTTGGCCACGCACTTCCACTCACCGCCCATCTTCATCAGCAGCAGATAGTCGGTAAAGTCGATGCGTCCGCCCCATTTCTCTTCGAGCACACGTACCACAGCCACAGTCTCCTCGATCGAGACAACATCAACGCGTGCCTTGAAATCGGTACCAGCACCCACGGTGTCCACATTGTGGTAGAACTGCTGGATAGAACCGTGCTCAAGCGTGCCGTCCAGGAAGCCGAACAGCACGGCATCGTCGGTAAACAACTCTTTGGCGTACTTGCTGTTGCCCTCGGCAACGCTCTTGACAAACTTCATTGCGGCTTCTTCGACCGCTGCATACTCTGCAATGGGAGATCTCATAAATGTCGGTTTAAATGGTTAATAAATCCGGTGCAAAATTAGGTACAAACCACAAATGCCGCAAGTACCGAAAATTTTTTCAGGTACTGAAAAAATTATCCATATACCCCATTTTTGATGACAATTGCTTATCTTTGCGCCATCTTTCAGACATCACAAACTATGTATAAGAGGAAAATACCTGTCGACCTAAGTTGCCCTTTGCGACTGACAATCAGCCTGATTGACTCGAAGTGGAAATCGTGTATCCTCGATGAGCTACGCCACACCACTATGCGCCCGAGCGAGCTGCACAAGGCCTTGCCCGAGGCCACGCCGCGTGTACTCGACCTGCAACTGAAGGAGATGGTCGACGATGGACTGGTGACCAAGACCATCTATCCCGAACTGCCACCACGCAGCGAGTATGCCATCTCGCCGCTAGGCATGACGCTCATCCCCATCATCGACGCGATGCTCCAGTGGGGCGTGGAGCATCAAGAGCTGTTCGAGAAGAAATACAGCACCCAGGAATAGTCTGCCACGAGGCGACTCACGCAAGGCGAGCACGGCTCGAGCCATGACTAATCCCGTCGTATGCGCCGTTTTTGGAAAGCCGAAGGTGTCTCGCCAAAGTAATTCTTGAATTGTCGCGTGAAGTGCTGGGGATATTCAAAGCCCAGGGCTTCGGCCGTCTGTGTCGCATTGTGTCCGGCTAT
>JAFUVK010000144.1 GCA_017477555.1 Muribaculaceae bacterium | reverse complement strand
CTTTCACCCGACAAAAGTCTCTCCTAACCTCCCATGAGAATTAAGAATTAAAAATTAAGAATTAAAAATTAAGAATTAAGAAGCCGGGCGGCGTATTCCGAGACGCAGTCTCGGATAACCCGAGGCTCACCAGCCGAAAGCGTGACGGTCGTCGAGCCATAGCCCCTGCACACGCATCACTTGCTCGAGCAGGTCGCGCCCCACTCCATAGCCTCCATTACAGGGCGAGACATAGCGCGCCGCTTGCCGGCATTCGGGCGCAGCATCGGCCGGAGCGACTGCCAGGCCGGCGGCCTGCATCGCCGGCAGGTCGGGGATGTCATCGCCCACAAAGGCCACCTGGTCGGGCTTGAGTCCATACTTTGCCATCCACTGCTCCAGCACAGGCAGCTTCATGGCCGCACCGACGTAGATGTCCTGCACTCCCAGCGTCTCGAATCGCACCCTGATGGCCTGTGTGTCGGCCCCGGTGATGATGGCCAGTTGCAATCCATGCTTGACAGCCAGCTGCAGCGCGTAGCCATCCTTGATGTTGACCATACGCATCGGTTCGCCCGATGGATGCAACGGCACCGTGGATGCCGACAGCACCCCGTCGACATCGAATGCAATCCCGCGGATGCGCGTCAAATCGTAGTCTATTATTTGTCCCATCAATAAGGTTATAATCGGTATTGACGGCGCAAAGTTACAACAATTAAATGAAAAAACGAGAATTGACCATGTACAATCGTCAGTTGACGGCGATTTCGTCGACAAAGAGGAAGCCATTGCTTCCGGCAAAGGGATGCCATGCCGGCAGCTGGCGCTCGCTCTTGATGACCACGCGCACATAGCGCGCCTTGACCGGCTTGAAGTCGACCTGATGGTGCTTGATGACAAACTCCTCGGCTTGGACAATGTCGGGATAGTCCTGTGTGGCAACGCGGCTGTAACGCTTGCCATCGGTCGAGACATAGACTTCTATGCCCCGTGCATCAACCACACCATCGCACTGAAAGACATCGGCCTCAAAGGCCACTTGGCTGATGCGCTGTGTCTGAGCCAGGTCGATGGTCGCATCCAGGTCATTGCCACAGAAGCCGAGCCAAAAACCCGTGCGGTAGCTGTTGGCACCACGCAACCCGTCGACCAGTGTCGGCGCTCCACCGAAGACATAGTTGGGATGCGGCTGAGAGTTGAGCGTAATGTGGCAGAAGGTGGCCTTGTTGACCCTCACGGTATCGGTCGAGATGCGCTCGGGATAACCCAACTCTCCCATTGTGCGCGTACGCACGATAGCATCGCTGTTGAGCATCAGCGGCTCGGTGTATACGGGCGACGCCTCGTTGGGATCAGAGCCGTCGAGGGTGTAGTGGATGTCAGTGCCCTGAAGTGACGCAAGCTCTACACGCAGAGCCTTCTGTTCGGGCACGGGAGTATAGGTGGCCGTCACGCCGCACAGATGGCGGGCATAGTTATAGCCCAGCCGATTGTATAGTGTCATCAACCGGGGCATGCGCCGCACAAACGACCGATAATCTTTGTGCTCGACCTGTGTCCATTGCACCTCGGCCAGTGCGGCCATGCGCGGCAACACCATGTATTGCACGTGGTCGAACGTGGTGATATACTCGGTCCACAGGTTGGCCTGACACCCCATGATGAGCTTGCCTTGCTCGGGTGTGAGCTCGGCCGGCACAGGGTCGAAAGCATAGACCTTCTCGACCGGGATATAGCCGCCGATGGCAAACGGTTCGGCCGCCATGTCGCGCGACTGATAGAAGTCGAAGTACATGTGCGAGTTGGGTGCCTGCACCACACGGTTGCCCCGGCGAGCGCCCTCGATGGCTCCCGCCTCGCCTCGCCACGACATGACGATGGCATCCTGTGGGATGTCGCACTCCAGAATCTCATCCCATCCCTCGGGTGAACGTCCACGGTCGGTCACCACCTTGCAGGCAAAGTGAGTGATGAAGCCCTGCAGCTGGTCCTCGGCTGTGTACTTGCCCTTGGGCTTGATGCCCTCGGCCTTGATGCGCGCCTGGCACTTGGGGCAGTCGCGCCATCGGTCTTTGGGACACTCATCTCCACCGATGCAGATGACCGGCGAGGGGAAGATGTCCATCACCTCGTTGAGCACACCACGAATCAGTTCGAGCGTCTTGTCATTGCCCGGACAGATGACCTCGGGTGTGACCCCCCAGCACGTCCACACGCTGTAGGGACCGCCCGTGCAACCCAGCTCGGGATAGCTGGCCAGGATGGCCTGGGTGTGTCCCGGCATCTCAATCTCTGGCACGACGTTGATGTGACGGTCGGCGGCATAACGCACAATCTCGCGCGCCTGCTCCTGGGTGTAAAAACCCCCATGCCGCTCACGCTTCCACTTGCCGGGGTTGCGGCCAATGACGGTAGAGTCGCGCCAAGCCCCTACCTCGGTCAAGCGAGGGTACCGCTTGATCTCAATGCGCCAGCCCTGGTCGTCGGTCAAGTGCCAGTGGAAGTTGTTGATGTTGTGCAGCGCCAGCATGTCGATGAACGTCTTTACCTCGTCGATGGTCCAGAAGTGCCGGCATACATCCAGGTGCGCGGCGCGATAAGGGAACCGGGGCGCATCATTTACCTCAACGGCAGGCAGCATCACCGCTGCGGTCTGCCCCACAGGCAGTGCTTTGCGCAGGGTCATAATGCCCCAGAACACCGCCGCCGGCGATGCCCCGCTGATGGTTACCTGACTGGGCGACACCGTCATGCGGTAGGCCTCAGGGTTGTCGCTGGCAAGTTTTGCGTCAAGCACAATCAGCCGTTGAGCCGTACCTCCCAGCTTGAGTGTGATGCCGGTGCTCTGCTTGACATAGTCGCACAAAAATTGGGCATTGCGCTGCATCACCGGGTCGTCAGGAGCCACAACGGCCACAGTGGCATCGAGCAGAAACGGCACATCGCACTGGATGCGTGTCACTTGTTGTGGCATCGGTATCACCTGATAGTCGGCCACCGGCGTTTGAGCCATCATCACTTGGCAGCAGAGCAGCACTGCCATCACTATCCATTGTCTCATTGTTCTTTTTAGTAGTTAAGGAGTTACTTTGTTAGTAGTTAAAGAAGTTAAGTAGTTAAATGTAGTCAAGACGTTACCTGGTAGTGGGTAGAGGTCATTGAGAATTGTGAATTGTGAATTGAGAATTGTGATGACCTTTTGTCGAGGCGGACGGCGCGGGAGCGCCGTCCCTACAGCTGCCAGGCAGTTCACGCGGCACGCCGCGTCCCTACCTGTTTGCTGTTCGCTGTTCGCTATTTGCTAAAAACCAACTTCAGGTGCGCCACAGGCAACCAAGGCGAGTGAAAAGCATGGTCACCATCACAGCCAGTGCGGTGAGGATAACCCCGTGCAGGAAGCCCAGCCAGGGCGAGGTTGCAAAGATAGCAAAAAATGGCCAAATGTGGGTCAGCTGCAACAACGGAATCACACAGAGGTCGCCCGCGACATAGGCCACCATGGGGTTGCGGCCCGACATGACCAGAAAGTTGGTTGAGCGACGACACCGCCAGGCATCGCAGATGACACTCAGGGCAATGAGCAGAAAGCCCGCCAGTGCGCCCATGACCAGCAGATAGCTGAACGAGGGCGGGTCCTTCTTGATGCCTCCCTCAAATGGCTCAATCATCAGTCCCAACACGAGCAATGCACTGGCCAGAGCGAACAGGTCGCGCCACAGCGCCACATACCCCTGTCCTCGACGCAACATCAGCCACCCGACGAGCAACCACGCGGCACTGACCGCCATATTGAGCAAGAGCTGGCGGGTGTAGAGCAGTGTCAAGTTGGTCACCACCAGCGCCAGACACACCAGCAGCACCATCCCCGCCCTGATGGGACGCGGGGCGGCTGCAGGCGGTTGTGCCATCGCCCGGCGCATCAGCTCACCGGCATGAGCGGCAGGAATGACGATCAACAGATACTTGAGCATCCAGGGCTGGTAGCACCAGTCGAGGGGTGTCCATCGCAGTGCGTCCTGCGCCCAACTGCCATCGACGGTCGATGACAAGAACAATGCCGCCAGCGCAAGCAGCATCAGCCAGCGCACGCGCTCATGGCCGATAGTCAGCAGATAGAGCAGTCCGCCCCACAGGGCCACATTGGCCATGATGAGGATGATGATGTTGCTGCGATGCGGGTCGAAGCCTGTGCCATCGGGATAGTGCATCATGAGCATCGCCACCAGTCCCAGCAACAAGGCCGCCAGCTGGATGGTGTGGCGCAGCCATGCGGGCCACCGCTCGGGCAGACGCATGAACATAGCAAACATAGCTGCAAAGCACCCCAGGGCCATAAGCCAGTGATGCCACGTCTGCTGTCCGCCACTGGTGACGTAGGGATAGAAGTGCTGCACGAGGATGGCAAAATAGGTGAGCAGGACAGCCCGCCACACTATCTGACCAGCCAGCCTCAGCCGCGATATGCCCTGCTCGCGCCGCTTGCCGATGCTGAACGGGAATGCCGCTCCCATGGCAAAGAGGAAAGCCGGGAACACCAGGTCGACCCAGGTGACACCGGCAATAGTAGCATCATAGGCATGACTGGGAGGCGGCTCCTGGCAGTGATACATCCATCCGGGCAGTATGCCACCCACCACGGTGGCGCTGAGTATCATCGTGATGATGGCATAGCCACGCAGGGCATCTAGGGCTAGAGAACGATTCATATTGGGGTTGTGGTTTTTTGAGATTTTCGAGCCATCGAGCATTCGAGAAATCGAATTTTCTATGGTTTTAGGGACTGGGCAGTGGAGGTGTAGGCGCGACCGAATCGGTCGGTGGCACGCACCTGTATGTGAGCTGCCGGGTTCTTGGGACGAGCACGGAACAAGTGGTGAGTCTGATTGGGCGTAATCCAGTCATACACCACCTTTTTCCGGTCGGCGCAGTCGATGCGCGCTTTGGGGTCGTAGCCGGTGAACTGCCGCATCTGCGCGGTCACACGCCCATTCTCGAGCAGTTCAACGCGCCAGTGCGAGTCATAGTTCCACACGTTGGCCACCACCTCGTCGGGGTGGTCGGGGTCGGCCCCGGGCAGGTAGGCCGTGAGCTGGTAGTCGCGGTCATGCCCCACCCCCTTGTAGTACCACTGCACGCGGTCGCCGTCGAAGTCGTAGACGGCATAGCCCCTGGGGGCACCGTCGAGGCACTCGGCCAACCGCCACCAGGTGCCGCATGCAGCCGCCGTGTTGTGCTCGTAGAGACGGTCGCTGTGCTCAATGTTGAGATTGTAGTGCATGTGCCCCGAGATGATGTGTACGCGATAAGGCTTGAGTAAATCATGCAGAGCCTGCGCGTTGACCATCTGGTCGGCAATGGGGCCATACTCGTAGGCAAAGGGTACCTGCTCGGGAGTGAGGCGCGTGGGTATGTGCATGGCCAGGACAACCAAACTGCCCTTCCCCACCCCGGCCAAGTCTTGCTCCAACCAACGAAAAGTGGCCTCGTCGCAGTAGCCCATGTAGTAGAACTCGCGACCTATGTAGAAATTATCATTGATGACAATGTAATGCACCTGCCCGCGGTCGAAGCTGTAGTGGTCGGGGCCGAAATATCGCTCAAATGTGCGATGCGAGGTTTCGTGGCTGCGTCCGTTATAGTCCATGTCGTGGTTGCCAATGACGCGATAGATGGGCATTGCCATCGGCTCAACGCGCTTGAGATACTCGGGAAAGAGCCATGGACTATCGCCCACAATGTCGCCACAGTCCAGGCCCAGCACATCACGGTCGGTGATTGAGGCGGCCAGACGAGCCATCTCGTCCACCTGGGCATTATACTGGTCGAGGTCGGCCACGGCGGTGACCTGAGCATCGGCCTGGACAATGAGCGTGTGGCGGCCATCGTCACGCGGATTGCGCCGCAAGGCGAAGTCGTAGTTGTCCCGGTCATCGGTAATGTCTTGGTAGAAGACGGGGATTGACCCTTGACGCATCGGCGGCAGATAGCCCGACGGCGTGGTGACGTAAACAAAACGCGCCTGAGCCGTTGTGACGATGGAGTAGTACCCTTGCACATCGGTACGCACCACATTCAAGCCGTCGGTAACCGCCACTCCGGCCACAGGCTCATCGCCACAGAGCACACGACCGGTGAGTGTGCGCGTCGCCATGCCTTGCCCTGATGCCGTCAGTGCCATCAGAACAGCACACAATGCTGTTGTCAACTTATTTATCACGGCTATACAATGAGTTGAGATAGTTGTTTACACCTTGGCTGATAGCATCCCAATAGTCGAAGTTGCGCACATGCACCATGTCGAAGATAAAGTAGCCGTCGGCGGCATTGATGCAGGCATCCACAGTCTGCGTCACCTCGGCAGCCTTTCCGCCATCGGGCCAGCCGGTGGGGTTACCCACATCGGGTCCTCCGGCAAACTCCACATCGCCCATGAGCAAAGTCTGTGCCTGCTTGCAAAATCCTTGGCACGTCCACTCTCCGGAGCCATAGATGCTCTCCGTGCCGGCATATGCCCCCACCAGCATGAAGTCCAGCTCCTGCGCCAAGCCATAGTTGTGGTAGTCGCTGTTGGCCCACTGGGGATAGTAGCTTGATGTCTGATAACGGTTGCTGGCCCAGTTCACTCCATAGTCATAGTAGGTCGAATACCAGCCACCGACATAGACGGCAAATTGCAGGTCGGGGTTGACGGCCTTGACCGTGTCGCGGGCACTGACCACAAAGTCGTGGATGACCTTGGCACGGAACGCCATCCACTGCTTGAAGTAGGTGGGCGGCCACCATGGCAGTGGCGAGACCGCCATGCCCGGTGTCATCACGCTCGAGGGCCAATTAGAGACTGAATGTCCCAGATACTGCTCAAACTTCTGCCTCGACACATCGCTGAAGTCGCTCAGGAACTCATCGTAGCGACAGCGATCGAGCACGATGCCATCCAACTGGTACTTGGCCAAGTCGGCCAGCATGGTGAGCAGGTAACGCTGCACATCGTCGTTGGCCGGGTTAAAGAACTTGCAGTGGTGGTCGGTGTCATCCATGGCGTTGACCAGTCCATCGGCGGTGTTGAGCACGCTAACCCAGTCGCGCTTGGTCGCGTCGCGGAACACCACCCCCTGCTTGCCCATGCCATAGTAATACTCATAGCCACCGACCATGGTATTGACACCGGCATGCACACGCAGACCGATGTCGTGGCCGATGTCGATAAACGCCTGCAGGTAGTCCCATGTGGCGGTGCGGGTGTACTTGCGGTAGTAAGGCCCATCCCAGTAGGGCAGCCAGGTCACCTGGTCGATGACCGAGCAATCGAACAGCACATCGCCCTCGGTGGGTCGTACGTCGACCACCACATCGGTGATGCCCGCGTCATAGGCCCGCTGGAGGTCGCGGCGGATGTTGTCCTTGCTGTCGGCAAAAATGGGGAAGTTGGCACTGGCATCAATCCACATGTAGCGAGGCTTCTCGCTGACGGCCTGTGCCTTGCCCAGCATGATGTTGATAATGGCATTGACATCGCTCACGTCGATTGTGCCGTCGCGTGTGACATCGGCCAGCAGCCGCTTGCCGCCCTGCTGTGCCTTGCCCAGCATGATGTTGACCACGGCGTTGACATCGCTCACATCAACAGCGCCATCGCTGTTCAGGTCGCCGCGCGTAAAGGCACTGGCCGGTATCATCGCCATGGCCAGTGCCGTAATCAATGCAATCAGATGCTTGTTCTTCATACTCTGTAGTTAGGTTATTTCAAGGTTTTCAGATAGTTGTCCACACCCAGACGGATGGCATCCCAATAGTCGAAGTTGCGCACATGCACCATGTCGAAGATAAAGTAGCCATCGGCGGCATTGATGCAGGCATCCACACTCTGTGTCACAGCAGCGAACTGCCCTCCACCGGGCCACCCCTCGGGGTTGCCCACATCGGGACCGGCGGCAAACTTCACGTCATCTTTGAGCAGTGCGCGAGCCTGCCGGCAGAATCCCTGGCACGACCACTCGCCGCTGCCATAGATACTGTTGGTTGCGGCATATGCTCCCAGCAGCAGGAAGTCCAGATTCTGGGCAAAACCATACTTGCGGTAGTCGCTGTTGGCCCAGCGCGGATAGTCGGCCGACGGGTCATATTTGCTGCTTGCCCAGTTGACGCCCACATCGTAGTAGGTGGAGTACCATGCCCCTACATAGACGGCAAACTGAATTTTGTTGTTCGTGCCCTTGACGGCATCGCGCGCACGGAGGATAAAGTCGTGAATTACCTTGGCCCGGAAAGCCATCCAATCCTTAAAATAAGTGGGAGTTGTGCTGGGTATGGGGGTAACGGCCATGCCCGGTTTCATCACATCGGCAGGCCAGTTGCCGACGGCATGCCCCAGATATTGCTCAAACTTCTGTCGCGAGACATCGCTGAAGTCGCTGGCAAAGTTGTCATAGCGGCAGCGGTCCAGCACGATGCCATCCAGGTCATACTTGGCCAGGTCGCGCAGCATCGTCAGCAGGTAGCGCTGCACATCGTCGTTGGCAGGATTGTAGAACTTGGTGCCGCGGTCGTTCTGGTCCATCTCGTTGACCAGTCCGGCAGTGGTGTTGAGCACAGTGACCCATTCGCGCTGCTCGGCATTGCGGAACACCGCTCCCTGCTGTCCCAGGTTGTTGTACTTGCATCCGCCCACCATCATGTTGACCCCGGCATGAACCTTGAGTCCCAACTCATGTCCGATGTCGATAAAGGCCTGCAGGTAGTCCCATGTGGCCGTACGGGTGTACATCGTGTAGTGTCCTCCCTGCCACGAGGGCAACTGTGTGACCTGGTCGATGACCGAGCACTTGAACAGCACATCGCCCTCGGTGGGCCGCACGTCGACCACCACATCGGTGATGCCCGCGTCATAGGCCCGCTGGAGGTCGCGGCGGATGTTGTCCTTGCTGTCGGCAAAAATGGGGAAGTTGGCACTGGCATCAATCCACATGTAGCGAGGCTTCTCCTTAACCGTGGGTGTGGGGTCGGGGTCGGGTACGGGGTCGGGTGTGGGGGTCGGCTCATCACCGCCACAGGCAGTGAATGTCGCGACCAGTGCCATGAACATGAAAAGTGAACGGAGTAGTTTCATATGATTGCTGTGTTAAAAAAGGGACTGCAAATATAGCAATAAACGCTCAATTTGCAGTCCCAAGGGTTAAGGATTATTGTTCAATGCAGTCAAACTGCACGCAACCCACTGTCAGGTGCGTGTTGCTGGTGTAGACCAGGTCGAGGCGCTTGCCGTCCTTGGTGGGGATGAGCTTGACATCGGCCACACGACCTGCCTCGGCAGCAGGTGTGACCTCTAAGTTTGCGTCTCCCACGGCATAGGTGCCCACCAGCCCCGGAGCATTGTCCACCTTGTTCACACCGTCGAAGTAGTCGACCGTGTCGGTGTTGAACAGATAGAGTGAGCCTGGCATGCCCCAGTGTGGCCAGTAGCCCATGGCGAAGAGCACGGTATAGTTCACGCCATTGAAAGTGGTGCAGTAGCAGTTGGCATACTTCATGCCCCACTCAGCACCCGTGCCTAGCGGCAGGAGCGAGCCGGCCACCTCGTTGGTGGTGCCGTCGATGTAGTAGAAGTTGTCGGCACCGCTGGCATACTGTCCCAAGAAGTAGCCATCGGCCGGGTTGCTGGTGCGCTGTGCGACGTTGAAGTTGTTGTCGCGGTCGGCAATCTGCACAATGGCCGATCCTCCCACCGACACCACTGTAGGCTCGGGGTTGACCACACCACCGGTGACCGTCCAGCGAGCGATGTGCTGGGCATAGAGTCCGCCGAAGGTAGCCACGATGGTGGCATCGCCATCGAGGTTGCCGATGACCTGCACATAGTCGCCCAGGTTGATGCCCCATGCGTTGGGAGCCTCCAGAATCTTGACCGGCTCGGCCGTGACATCGGCGGTCTTCCACAGGCAGAAGTTAGAACCTTGCCCGTCGGCCCAGTTGGCAATGACCAGGTTGCCGTTCTCGTCGCTGGTCACACTGCCCGTGGGCACAGCCTCGCCCAGAGCAATCTCGCCCAGCTTCTCACCCGTGGCCTTGCTGACATAGACCGGCGTGCGGCCGTCGCCCAGGCACACCACCACATAGTCGCCCACCGTGGCCACCGTGGGATGGATGGCATTGGCATCCAGCTCCTCATAGAGGGCCTTCAGCTCGACCTCGAACAACTGCTGTGCCGAACCCTCACGGATGCCGTCGCCCGGCTGCTCGGGATCAACCTTTCCTAACATAATGTTGATGACGGCGTTGACATCTTCGATGCCCACACTGCCGTTACCACTGACATCGGCCAAAGGATTCTCGGCCTTGCCGAGCATCACGTTGATCACCGCGTTGACATCCTCGATGCCCACACTGCCGTTGCCGTCCACGTCGCCCAAAGTAGCCGCACTAGCGGTGCCACACATAGCGGCCACCATAGCGCCGGCCATAAAAAGTCGTTTTAGCTTCATAACATTGATAATTAAGTGGTTAAACTTTTATTAAATTATTCTCTGATTTTTTGCTGGTGAGTGTCCGAGACTGCGTCTCGGAATACTCGACCAGCTCTATCTTCTTGCTTCTCGCTTCTCGCTTCTCGCTAGTTCATTGACACGGCGCTGACCACCTTGCGCTCGGTGCCATCGCTGGGTTTGATGACGGGCTTGCCGTTGACCAGCATCATGGTCGAGCCACCGCCATCCAGATTCAGCGCCTGCGTGCAGCCCATGTCCTTGAGGATGTTGGCCACATCGAGGGTGCTGAGTCCCGGCACATCGGGGGTCATGTTGCGTCCCTCGCACACAAAGTAGATGAGCCTGGTGCCCGTGTAGCCGATGGCTGTGCGCGGGGCATTGCCGTCGGCACCGATGTCCTCAAGCCACTCGTCCTGCCAGTTGTTGCACACCTCGCCGCCACGCAGCAACACCGGTCCACCCCCAATGGCGGTGACGGCATCCATGAGTTTGCCGCCCTCGGGGAAGGTAGCACTGGGCACCAACCCTGCCTCAAGCGGAAACTGTGTGGGATAGCTGTAGGTCTTGTCGTTGGCCCCAGCCGAGGTGATGGTGGTATAGGTCCACGCCGTCTCGTAGGTGCCGTCGGCCAGTTTGCCGAAATAGCCGTGAACGGGATAGTAGAACGTAGTGGTCCAGTCGGGGCTGCTCACCTGGTTGGCCGGACTCACGAGCTGTCCATCGCGCCACATCAGGCTCAGCGATGTGCCGTCCCAGAAGTATCCACCATTGATAATCACGGCAGCCGCCTTGGCGTTATAGAAATCTGTGGGGGTATTATAGCCCGTAGCCTCGCCCAGGACATCAAACACCACCTTGTTGACATCGGCCACAGCGACATAGGCCACAGCGTTCTTTCCTTGCAGTGTTGCCGGGGCACGGTAGACGTTGATGTAGTTGGGCAGCTCGCCAAACTCGCCAGCCACGTTGGTCCATCCCAGTTCCACGAGCTTGGGGTTGGCATCTTCGATACCCGGTTCAGGCCCCGGTTCCGGCTCCTCAGTGGTCCAATCCCACCACTGCACGGGTTTGTTCTCGTCGCCACAGGCTGTGAGAGCCAGTAAGGCTAGAGACAAAATCAATATTCTGTTCAATTTCATCATTTTCCGTTTTTTAATGGGTGAGGAAGCCGTGAAGCAGCTCCCTCACCACCGATGATTCATGTTTACTTGTCGATACAGTCAAACTCGATGCAACCCACGCTCAGGTGCGTGTTGCTCACATAGTAGAGGTCAAGGTAATATCCGTCCTTGGTGGTCATGAGCACCACATCGCCACAACGGCTGTCGCCGGCATATGGGATGGTCTCATAGTCGGTCATTCCGAATGTGGCCACCAGCCCCGACGCGGCATTGATTGCCGCTCCGTTGAAGAAGCTCGTGTTGCTGGTGTCGAGCAGATAGAGAATGCCCGGCAATCCCCAGTTGGGCCAGTAGCCCATCGAGAAGAGCACAGTGTAGCTGTTGCCGTTGAAGACCCGGCTGTCGCAGTAGGCATTCTTCTTTCCCCATGAGAGTCCGTCGGCTACAGGGCCGAGGCTACCCACCACGGTGTTGTTTGTGCCGTTGATGAAGTAGAATGGGTCGTTGCCGTCGGCATACTGTCCCATGAAGTAGCCATCGGCCGGATTGATGGTGCGCTGTGCCACCTTGGTGTTGTTGTCGCGGTAGTTCCACTGCACCACACCGTTGATGCTCACCACCTCGGGCTGGCCGACGACACCGCCGGTGACATGCCAGCGCACAAAGTGCTGGGCATAGAGTCCGCCCGTGGTAGCCAAAATGTAGGCTTCATTGTCCAAGTCGCCCACCACCTGGATGTAGTCGCCCAGGGTGAGGTTGAGCGCATTCTCATAGTCCAGCAGCTTGACCGGGGTCTGGTCGACACCGTCGCTGCGCCAGATGCTGAAGGTCGAGCCGTCGGAGAAGTTGGCGATGAGCAGGTGACCGGCCTCGTCGCTCGACACACAACCTGTGGGCACAGCACTGCCCAGAGTGATGTCGCCCACCCGGCTGCCGGTGTTCTTGTCGATGTAGAACGGCGTAGAACCGTCACCCAGATTAACCACCACATAGCGTCCCATGGCGGCCAGCGTGGGATGGATGCTCTCGGCACTGGTCACACCGGCCATACGAGCCAGGTCGGCCTCAAACTTGAGCACGCCCGAGCCGGCACGCATGCCGTTGTCCACCTTGCTGGGCACAAGCTTGAGCAGGGTGTAGGTAGCCTTCGATGTGCCATTGTCGGCAGTGACGGTGACAGTGGCCCCCTCGTTCATGTCCATCGGTGTTCCCGGCTCGGGGCTGATGGTGGCATGCGGTGAGAGCGTACACTCGAATGTGGCATCGGTCAGGTCTTCGGCGGTGGGAATCGAGATGGTCTTGTTCTCCTCGTCGATGATGCACGACAGGTCGCCGTTGACCGTAAAGGCCAGCACCGCACACTTGTCGGAGCGGGTACGCTCGCCACGGATGGTGATGGGCCGCTTCTCGCCCTGTGGGTTGGTGAACGTGAACGTGTGCGTCTGGTTCAAGTCCAGGATGGTGATGGCCGGGTCGATGGTGCAGTTGTTGTCCAGCTCCACCTTGACCCGCATGGTCTTGAGGTCGTCCTCGGTGGTGGGGTTGTCACTGTCCTCGGGGTAGTACCAGGGAATGGGGATGACAAAGTCGGTCTGTTCGGGGTCGGTGACGACGAGTTTTGCCGCCTCGACCTCGGCATACTGTCCCTTGGTGAACAGTGCCGTGATGCTGGTGATGCCCTGACGGTCGGCCGTGGGCAGCACATACTCCGGGTCTTGGCAAGCAGTCATCACCAAGGACAGCATCACGATGGCTGAGAAATATAGAATATTCTTTTTCATGTCGTTAAGTGTTTTTAGTGTGTGAGACGCTTAGTTCCACTCCGGGAATTGCTGGACGCTCTTGTTGCTCGAGAGTTCGCTCTCGGGCAGCGGAGTGGTGTACATCTTGGCTGGGAAGTGGCGGTCTTCGGTGTCACACTCCACATAGTAGTAGGTGAATGTGCCGTCGGCTTTCTTCTCGATGCGGAATCCGTGTACGCGATAATTGCTGAATGCGCTCTCGGCCAGTCGCCAGCGGCGCATGTCCCAATAGTACTGTCCCTCGAAGGCCAGCTCCACCTTGCGTTCCTGGCGGATGGCTGCCATCAGGTCGCTACCACTCAAGCCATTGAGCCGCGGCAGTCCCACTGCAGGACGGGTGCGCACCTGGTTGAGTGCGTCGAGTGCCTGCTCGGGCTTGTTCAGGCGATAGCACGCCTCGGCATAGTTGAGCAGCACCTCGGCATATCGGATGGCCGTCCAGGGCTTGGTGCATCGCTGGTCGACACTGAAGTCATGGTTCTCGTCGACGAGCTTGCGCAAATAGTAGCCCGTGGTCGTGCGTCCGGCCGGCTTAGTCTCGACCTTCCACTGGGCATAACCGTCGGCACCTCCAACAAACGGCTCGATGGTGCGTCCTTTCCACTCAGCCCCATTATAGAGGATGGTGAAGGCAAAGCGCGGCTCAAGCTGCTCGTAGGGCGGGGTTCCCGTCACGCCGTCGGCATCATGCCATGCCTCCCAGTTGGGCTTGCCACCAGTCTTGAGCTCAAAGCTCTCGACCATCTCCTGGGTGGGTGTGCCATAGCCACCGTCGATGCTATTGTGCTGGGTGTTCTTGTCGCCACCGGGAGCATAGTAGTTGTCAAACGAGTGGGTGATGCTCTCCTTGTTGTAGCAGTACTGCAAGATGGCCCCCTGCCCGCCCGGTGTGAACGGCGTGTCGAGGTCGGCGGGCATCTCATAGCCCATCGACATGACCTTGAGTGCCGCATCATGGGCATCTTGCCATCGCTCGGCATAGAGCATGACGCGCGAGAGGAAAGCATAGGCCGCACCGCTGGTGAGGCGTCCGTTGGGCACCAGACTCACAGGCAGATGCTCAGCGGCAAACTTGAGGTCCTGATAGATGAACTCATAGACCTCGCTTTCGGGCGTGAGCGGGGTGTCCTTCTGATACTTGTCCATGTCCTCGTCGTAGAGCACCACGCTATGGTACTTCTTGGCCAACTCGGCATAGTAGAACGCCCTGAAGAAGCGCAACTCGGCCTCTACTTCGTCGCGATCCTGCTGATTGAATGTGGCATACTTGTGCAGGTTGGAAATGCCCTGATTGGCACGGGCGATGTAACGATACATCGTCGACCAGCTGCCCAGATAGGTCGACACATAGCTCGTGGTGAGCGTGGCTGTTCCGCCGTAGGCAAACTCGCTGGGGATGTAGCAGAGCGAGTTGTAGGTCATGTCGCCATACTTGAACTCATCGGTCAGTGCCTCGGTCATGCCTGCCAGGCACTCGCCGCTGTTGTAGTTGCCCAGATAGGCAATGTCCTCATACATGTTGTTGACCACCAGTTGTGCATTGGCCTTGCTGGTCCAGATGAGCTTATCGCTCACCGAGTTGGTAGGCTCGAGGTCCAGATAGTCGTTGCACGAGCCCAGCCCCATCATGGCGCAGGCCAGGGTCATCATTGCTAGATATCTTGTTTTCATGACTGTGCGGTGATTAGAATGTGATAGTTAGACCTCCCATGAGGGTGCGCTGCTGCGGATAGTAGCCATTGTTGACCTGCGGTGACTCGGGGTCGAATCCTGCCGGAAGGTCATCGATGGTGAACAGATTGCTGCCCTGGGCATAGATGCGGATTTTCTCAATGCCGATGCGCATGGTCAGCGCACGTGGCAGGGTGTAGCCCAGCTGCAACGACTTGAGGCGGATGTAGTCGCCCTTGCGGAACCAGAAGGTCGATGCCAGGCCATTGTCGCCACCGTGGCCGGTGTTGCCGGCGGTGAGTCGCGGCATGGTGCCATTGGGGTTGTCGATGTTCCAGGCATTGGTAACCAAGAACAACGGCGAGTTGCCCTGCTCCTTGAAAGTCTGGGTCCAGATGGTGTTGTCGTCGTAGCCGTTGTAGTAGGTACCGGTCATCGACACGTCGAACTTGGCACCGCCAGTGAACTGCGCGTTGAGGTCAAAGCCGTTCCAGTCGGCGCTCAGGCCTAGGCCGAAGGTGACCTCGGGACGCGAGTCGCGCCCGATGCGTCCACGATCCTGATAGTCAATCTTGCCATCGCCATTGAGGTCGACATAGCGGATGTCGCCCACGTTGGGCCGTGTGCCGAACCAGGCCGAGTTGTCAATCTCTTCCTCTGAGCGATAGAGGCCGTCGGCCACCCATCCATAGAAGGCGTTGACGCTCGTGCCCGTGACCTTGGCCCACTCAGGGGTGTTGGGCGCATCGGGATAGCGCAACCAGCGGTTCTTGGCCCACGAGATGTTGCCCGTGATGCCATAGTTGAAGGTTTTTCCACCAGCCGTGAAATGGTTGCGGTGCGAGAGCAGCAGGTCGATGCCCTTGGCATCCATTTTGCCATAGTTGGCATAGGTCTTGTAGAATCCGCCCATCGACGAGGGATAGTCACCGCCCATCGACATGAGCATGTCGTGGGTGTAGTTGTAGAAGGCGTCGACCTCGATACCCAGCTTGCCACCCCACAGTTGTGCGTCGAAACCGTAGTTGAGCGAGTTGGTCTTCTGCCAGGTCAGGTCGGGGTTGGCAATATAAGCCAGATAGACCGAGTTGACCAGAGCCTCGTTGGTAGCCACCTTGTTGCCGAAGGCATAGGTGCTGAGGAAGGCGTAGGCGTCGCTGCCCGAGTCATCGCCCGTCACACCGTAGCTCACGCGCAACTTGAGGTCGCTGAGCCAACTATTGGTCGACTCCATGAATGCCTCCTTGCTGATGCGCCAGGCCAACGACGCGCTGGGGAAGAACGACCAGCGCTTGCCGCTGACATTGCCCGAGAACTTGTAGGAGCCGTCATAGCGTCCGCTGAACTCGGCATAATAGCGGTCGGCGTAGTTATACTGTCCACGGAAGACGAAGCCCGCCACACGCGAGTGATCGCTCCAGCCGCCTATAGCATCCATCGTGCCATAGTTCAGCTCGGGCAGGCCGGTGAAGTTGAGGTCCTTGGCGTAGGCACTCATGCCGTCGCTCTTGTTGTCACGCACCTCCATCAGTGCCAGCAGCCCCAGGGTGTGGTCGCCGAAGGTGCGGTCGTAGTTGAGCTGCAGGTCGGCCAGCAGCTGGGTGTAGTTGTTCATGCCCTGCCCCACCCGGATGCTGGTGCCCTTGGCACCGGTTGTGGTGGTGAAGGTACGCTGGCTGGCGTTGTAGTTCGCGACCTCAAAGGGCTCGTCCAGGTTCTTGTTGCGCGAGTTGCTGTAGTCGTAGGCCCCGGTGAATTTGGCACTGAGTCCCTCTACCCATGGCACATCGAAGCGCAACGACACATTGGTGCTCAAGCTCATGGCATGGGTCTTCTTGTACCCACTCTCGTAGATGGCGGCCAGAGGGCTGTTGGGCGAGCTACCGTTGGCCGAGATGATGCCGGTGTACAGGCCATTATACCGCTCAGCCAGATAGGGGTGCATGGCGATAGCCTGGTGGGCGATGCTCAGGTAGCCTACCTCATAGGAGCCATTGTCGGCACCACCCGAGAGGAAGCCAGGGGTCTTGGTGTCGGCCACATATCCGCTGGCACCCATCGACAGTGTCCAGTACTTGCCAATCTTTGACTCAAGATTGAGGCGCATCGAGTAGCGGTCGTAGGTGAAGTTGTCGATATTGCCCTTCTGGCCCATGTAGCCCAGCGAGCCATAATAGGTAGTGCGGTCGTTACCACCCTGCATCGACAGAGTGTGCTTGGTGTTGGTACCGGTGCCAAAGACCTTGTCGATGTAGTTGACATCGTCATATCCGTCGCTAGCATCGCCATTGCCAATCTGGTCAATCATGCTCTGCGGATAGCGCGGCACATACTGCGTGCGGTCGGTAATCACACCACGCGCCATCTGGTCCATCAGGTCGGCCATGTTGTAGTAGTTCATAAACTCCTTTGCGTTCATAAACTTGGGGAAGTTGGCATTGTACGATCCTCCTATCTGTCCGTCGTAGGTGATGGTGGGCGAACGCTTTGCGCCTTTCTTGGTGGTGACAATGATGACACCACCGCTCGACTTGAGTCCGTAGACGGCCGTTGCACTGGCGTCCTTGAGCACCGACACACTCTCGATGTCGTTAGGGTCCACCTCGTTGATGCTGCGGGGGATGCCATCGACGATGTAGGTCACCGAGTTGATGGAGCCACGTATGCGCAGCGAAGCCTGATCCTGCCCTGGCTCACCCGAGGTCTGCACCGATGAGATACCGGCGACACGGCCACCCAGGATTTGGGTGATGTTGGTCGACGGTGTCACCAGCAGCTCATCGCCCTTGATGGCCGAGACGGCTCCGGTGATGGACGACTTCTTTTGCTTGCCATAGCCCACCACGACCACGTCGTCGAGATTCATGGCATTGTCTTGCATGACGATGTCGAGTGTCGAGGACTGTCCCACCTTGACCTCCTGTGTGGTCATGCCCACATAGCTGAACACGAGCGTCTGCCCTGTGCGAGCTGCAATGGCATAGTTTCCGTCGATGTCGGTGGTCACGCCCGTGGGCGTGCCCTTGACCAGCACCGACACACCGATGAGCGGGTCGCCAGTCTTATCGGTGACGACTCCTCTCACCATCTGCTGCGCCCACCCCAGCAGGGGCAGCACAGCCAGCAACATGAGCAGCAATAGCCGGCTCACATTGTCTCGAACTGCATGTGTAACAGTGTGTTTCATAAGGAATCTGTTTATTGTGTGATTAATGTTTCTGTTATGAGTTATGAGTTTCGAGTTTTCGAGCATTCGAGTGTTCGAGCATTCGAGTGTTCGATTTTACGACCAAGGTCTAAGGTCTATTAGCAGCCAGCTGCTCAAGCACCTGCCAGCACTGGTACAGGCCGCGCGGCACATGGAAGCATCCCTTCCACTTGCCGCCCTTGAGCGTGAGCAGCACCTCGCCACGGCGGTTAAGGTAGCCAAACCACTCGGGCCACTCGGGGTCGCGGAAGTGTGACCACACATAGTCATGCACGCGCTCGAACCACTCGAGGCAGCGAGGGTCGCCAGTGAGGCTGTAGCCCTTGATCATGGCGATGAGTGTCTCGATGTGTACCCACCAAAGCTTCTGGTCCCACTCCAGTTCCTGTGTGGGACGGCCCAAGCGGTCCATGAAGTAGAAGATGCCTCCAAACTCGCTGTCCCAGCCATAATCGGCCATACGCAGGGCGGTGTCCTTGGCACGCTCGATCAGGTCGGGGCGGTTCAGTCGCTTGCCCAAGTCCATGATGAACCACATGGCCTCGATGGCATGCCCGGGATTCATGTGACGCCCGTCCATGGTGTCGACCAGCGACCCGTCGAGTGCCACGTTCTCTACCACCAGCCCACCCAACTCGGGGCGGACAAAGACATCCATCACCTCGTGGATGCAAGTGTCGATGCACTGCTGCAAGAAGGCCGGGTCGAGCAGCGGCTCAATCTCCAATGCCAGGTTGCACAAAATCATGGGCAAGGCGAAATTCTTCATCGGGCGTGTGCCAGGATGTGCCTTGTTCCACCGCCCCTTGGGATTATCGACGCGGCTCAGAATGATGTCGAACGTGTCGCGGGCGATGCGGGCATACTCTTCGTTGCCTGTAGCGATGGCCAGCTGACCAAAGGCCATAGTGGCAAAGGTATAGGAGAAGATGTTGTAAGGTTCGACCAACGGTTGTCCCTCGCGTGTGAGCGAAAAGTACCAGTTGAGCTGGCCGTCATGGGCATACCGGCGCATGAACTCGGCACCCTGGACGGCGGCATCGAGCCACTGCTGGCGATGTTCGACCTTGTTGTAGAGCATCGAAAGCATCCACACCTCTCGGCCCTGCATCCAGACGAACTTGTCGGTATCGAAAACCGACCCATCGCGTTCGAGGCAGGTGAAATATCCCCCATACTCGCGGTCCTGCGACTTCTCAATCCAGAATGGGATGACCGAGTCAAGCAATTCGTGCTTGTATTGCTCGGAAAGTTGTTTAAAATCAATCATATTGTTTTGTGTAGTAGTGTAGTATAAAGTAGCGAAGTAGTAAAGCCGTTACCTGATTGTGACAGCTGCAAGCATTGTGCATCATGCATTACGCTTCGTCCAGTGGCGCTCGATTTCTTCAAGCGAGCGTCCGGCCGTCTCGGGGATGTAACGCCACATGATGAAGAGATAGGGCAAGCACATTACAGCAAAGATGATAAACGTGCCGGTGGGAGTGGCATTAGCCAACAGCCATGGGGTGAGCTGGCTCACCAGATAGGTGCCAATCCATAGGGCAAAGCCGGCTATGGACATGGCCAGGCCACGCACGCGGGTGGGATACATCTCGCTGAGCAACACCCACACCACCGCGCTGATGGACACCGCAGTGAAAAAGACGTAGAGCAAGAAGAACACCAGCATCACAATGCTAGACCAGCCCAACGACTCGCCATAGCTGAAATAGATGGCAATGAGCACCAGTGAGACAATCATGCCCGTGACACCATAGTAGACCAGCTGCTTACGGCCCACCTTGTCGATGATGAGCAAGGCAAGCACAGTGGTGAGCATGTTGACCATGCCCACGAGCACCTGGTAGAACAATGAGTCGCCGCTCGACAATCCGGCATCCTCAAAGATTTTGGGTCCATAGTAGAGCACGGCATTCACGCCCATGAACTGTCCCAGGATGGCGATGCACACACCAGCAATCAGAGCAGTGCGTATGCCCGGGCTGAAGAGGTAGCGCACATCGCTCTTTTCCTCGCTGCGGGCGCTGCGGGCCACCTCATCGACCTGACGGCCGGCATCAGCCTCACGAGTGTAGATGCGTCCGAAGATGCGCTTGGCACGGTCGATCTGTCCACGCACGATGAGCCAGCGCGGGCTCTCGGGGAGCAGGAAGATGACGATGAAGAACAGCAATGCCGGCACCGTCTCCAGGCCCAGCATGCCACGGTAGACCTCGGCAACCATGACCTTGTGCCACAGTCCCGAGCCCTCACCCACACCATGCGACCACTGCAACAACAGATAGTTGGCCAGATAGGCGGCGACAAAACCAATGGTAATGGCTAGCTGATAGGTCGACACCAAGCGGCCACGGAACTGTGTGATGGCTATCTCGCTGATGTACATCGGACAGACGATGCTGGCCACGCCGATACCCACCCCACCAATGATGCGGTAGATAACCAGCTGGTCGAACGTGTTGCACAATGCGCATCCAATGGCCGAGAGGGTGAACATCGTGGCCGCAACAATCATGGCGGTCTTGCGACCCAGACGGTCGCTCAAGGTGCCCGCAGCGGCCACACCCAGGATAGAACCGACCAGGGCGCAACCCACATACCAGCCCTGCTGCAGCACATCCAATCCATAGAGCTGGGTCACCTGGCCGATGGTACCACTGATGACGGCAGTATCGTAGCCGAAGAGAAAGCCACCGCCGGCAGCCACCAGAGCCAGAAATATCACATATCCTATATGGTAATCTTTCATTATGCAAGTAGTTAAGGAGTTAAGAAGTTAAGGAGTTAAGGAGTAGAGCCATTACTCTCGTCGATGACAACTTTTAACCATGAACTTTTAACCATGAACTTTTAACTATAAATCGAAGGCCTTGAGCATTATTCACTTGATTCCGAAGTACTCCTTGTAGCGGTCATAGAGGTGACCGGCCTGAAGGTAGGCCGACTGGGGACTCATGAAGTGGCTGAACTCGAAGGTAATGGCTTTGTCATAACCGGCACGCTTGGCCGCCTCAAGCTTCATGCGCAACTTGTCGAACTTGATGGGGAAGAAGCGTATGGGCATGTCGCGGTCGAACGACTCGGCATTGGTCCAGCACTGCATGCCGAACTTGTCGGCCATGCGCTTGTTGACGGTGAAGAACGCATCAAGCTCGTCGTAATCAATCTGCCCATCCTGGAAAGCACAGGCATCGACCACATCGTGAATGCCATCGAAAATCTCGCTCCACTCCTTCTCGTGCTGCTCGACCGAGACCACATCCTCCTTGGTCAAACTCCCCTTGGAGGCATCCACGGCCTTCTTGCCGTCGATCCACGGCGAGATGAACGTGGGCAGTCCACCCGACACATCCTTACACTGCTTGCCCAAGTCATGGAAGGCTTTGATTGCCCCACGAGTGCGACGGCTGATCTCGCCACTGATATACCAACCCTGGAAGCTCTTGTGACGGCTACCGTAGCGCTCCCAAACCTCGTCGATGACATACCTGTTGTCTTCAACCTCCCAACTCATGTCGCCCGTGTCCCAGTAGCGTCCAGAGTCATAGAGGCCAAAGTAGAACTTCATCTTGTATTTGTCGGCCAGGGTCAAGAAGAGCTCGAGCAGGTCGATTGAGGGTTTGTAGCACCCTTTCTTCATCAGGTAGGGCGACGGATAGGTGATGAACTTGCGATAGCCCGAACGAATCATGATGACGGTGTCGATGCCTATGGCACGCATGTTCTGGAAGTCTTGATCCCACTCGCGGGGGCCCCAGTTCTGGTGGGGGATATCATGCGAAATCTCATCAAGGAAGGTACCCGTGATGGGCAAGCCCTCGCCCTGGATAAGCAAATGGCTGGCATCGCCTGTGGCAACAGCTTGCCGCACATCGGCATCGGTGGCACTGCGCATGCTCTGCAACGAAGCTGCCGTAGCGGCTGCAGCTCCGGCCAGCGCCATATTCTTCAAAAATTGTCTGCGGTTACTCATTATTTTAGTTGTTAGTAGTTAGTTTTTAGTTGTTAGTTGTCGCCGCGACCATCGCTGACAGTCTAAGGTCTAAGATTACCGTTATGGTCTACGGCAATGCTGGTAAAGGGATCCAGCACATGGTCGACCCACAGGGCAAAAAGTCCACGCGACATTGGGCTATCGTCATCATAGCCCTGAGGCAGAGCGACATGTGCAACGCCCTGCCTATGGGCTATGACATCGACAGCAAGCCTGAGGTCACGTCCCAGCACCTGCCGTGGCATGGGCGGGACTGCGACACCATAGTATTCATAGAGCCGACACAATTCGCCGGCAGTGACTTCACGTTCGGGATGCACCCAGGTCTCATTGCTCCATCCCTCGGTGCGGCCCTCACCACGGATGATGCCCGTTGCCCCCAAGTGTTGCAGCGGCACGAAAAGCGAGTCGCCACGCTGCACGTCCAGGTAAGGCAAGAGATATCCGCCGGCATCGAGCACGGCCTGCTGCACACTACGCACAGGCACATGATCCACAGCGCACCGCCCCTTCACCGCCAGTGCCGCCAGCGCGCCAGCCGCTGTGCCCGTCTGCATCACCACAGGCTGCAGCCGTGTCGTGCCATTGACGACGTTAGAGACCGAAATTGACTTCTCTGCCACGACCAGGTTGTCGAATCCGGCAGGTATGAGTGTGCCTAGGGGCAAGCCGTAGGACGGCACTGGATGGAAATGAAGGTCGGGCAACGGCTCGCTGCCCTGATAGCGGTCGTGATGCTGGTCGACGGGATAGTCACCCACCGCGATGGTGGTGCGATAGAGCGGCTGTGGCTGGTCGAACGGTGCGGTGATGTGCTGGGCAGTGAAACGCACCAGCCCATGGATGCGGCGACTCTCGCGGTGATAGGGATACCACGGCAGGCGGTCGGCTGTAGGATACTCGTCGGGCGAGAGGGCCAGATTGCGGTAGCCCAGCTCGGTTTGGATGAAATAGACAAAACCCAGCGTGACTCGCTTGGCCTGCTCATAGGCCAGCTCGCGCTGGGCTGCAGTGGCATCCACCACATTATTATAATAGTCATTTCCCTCAATGGGCCAGTTGATCATGTATTTGCCACCGGGCAGACGACCATAGGTAATCATCTTGTCGACGGACCACATGCGTCCGGGCTGAGTGGGCTGGGTGCAACCGTCGTTGATGGCTGAACATCGATAGAGCGAAGCATCATAACCTTCGGGACGGGCGATGGTAGCATCGTGCCCAACATCCTGCAAGATGGCGACATAAGTCATGTCCTGGACAATGGGCAGTGCCTGGTCGGGAGCCATATCCTCGCCTGTGACCGACCGCGACTCAAGGCCCACATCATAGGGCACACCGGCCATGCGTGCCACATCGCCCAGCTCAGTGGCATCGACCACCACACAGGGCTGAAACCGCAGGGTGTCGTGCTGGGACAAGGCCGTAACGTGCCAGCGACCCTTTCGGTCGCGCGACAAGTGGTCGACGCGGGTCAGATAGTGCACAGTGATTAGCGGCTCGCGGGCAACCATAGCTTTGAAGATAGAGTCGCCCACATGGGGTTCAAACATCACCTGGCTCACCCACCCCGTCTGCAGGGCCTCAAGCGAGCCGTAATGGTTCACCAGCTCATCGCGAAACTCACCCCATAGTCCAGCAGGCAGTCGATAGTTGCCGTCGACTGCACTGACACCTGCCTGAGCGAGCATACCGCCCAGCCAAGTGGTGTGCTCGAGCAGCGTGACCGGCACCCCCATGCGCGCGCACTGCAATGCCGCAGCCACTCCGCTGGTGCCTCCGCCCACCACCAGCACCGCTGGGTCGGCGGCAAAGGCATGCAGCTGACCGCATAGCAGCACCAGCACTGCCATCAAGTGCAACACAAGTCGCGATGGCAGCCACTGCCTGACATGGTCGTTCGTGCAAATCATAAGCGTCATCATTGAATCCGCCGCAAATATATGAACATTTTATTAAATACACAACATTTCCTAATATTTTTTATTAAATAAGCCTTATTTTTTAATTTGCATGCCACTACATGGAATAGCTAAATAAATGTTTCTTCGTTTTTTGGTCACTTAGGTGGCATAGCTTCAAAAAAAAAATGTTTACCTTTGTAGCCTACACCAAATGACATAGTAAGGATATGGCTAAATCGATTTTCAAGTCACTGGAGCAAGGCAGCAAGGGAGCCCTTCTGCGCAAGCGCATGATCTCCTACCTCATTCTGCACGGCAATTCAACCATCATGGAACTGTCTAAAGCACTTGACCTGAGTGTACCCACGGTGACCAAAATGATTGACGAACTGTGCCAGCAGGGCATTCTCAACGAGTTCGGCAAGATGGAGACCAATGAGGGCCGCCATCCTCACCTCTATGGGCTGAACCCCGAGGCGGCCTACTTTGTGGGGGTCGACATCAAGAACAGCGGCGTGAACCTGGGACTTATCAACTTTACCGGTGCGCTGCTAGAGGACCACATGAACACCACGTGTCACTTAGACAACTCGCTGGAGGGGCTGCAGACATTGTGCCAGGTCATCAACGATTTTGTAGACCACTGCCAGGTCGAACGAGACAAGATAGCCAATGTCAATGTCAATGTATCGGGCCGTGTCAACCCCGAAAGCGGATACAGCTACAGCTGGTTCAACCTGGGCGAGCAGCCACTGACGGTGACCATGAGCCAACTCATAGGGCTGCATGTGACCATTGACAACGATACGCGCGCCATGACCTACGGCGAGTATCTGCGAGGCAACAATCAGGCTAAACGCGACATACTCTTCGTCAATGTCAGCTGGGGCCTGGGCCTGGGCATCATTATCGACGGGAAGGTCTACAAGGGCAAGTCGGGATTTGCTGGCGAGTTTGGACACACACCGGTGTTTGACAACGAGGTCATCTGCCATTGCGGAAAGAAAGGCTGTCTAGAAACCGAGGCAAGCGGCAGCGCATTGCACCGCAAGCTGGCCGAGCGCATCGCCGCAGGCGAGAACAGCATCCTGGCCGAGGCGATGGCAACCGATCCGCAGTGCGTCACGCTGGAGACAATCATCGACGCAGTGGGGCGTGAAGACATGCTATGCATCGAACTGGTTGAGGAAGTGGGGTCGATTCTGGGCAAGCAGGTGGCCGGGCTGATTAACCTGTTCAACCCGGAGCTGGTGATTGTGGGTGGACTGCTGAGCATGACGGGCGACTACCTGCTGCAGCCTCTACGCACTGCCGTGCGCAAACATTCGCTGCAACTGGTGCACCGCGACACTCATGTGGTACTCTCAACCCTAATGGGTAAGGCCGGACTCATCGGGGCATGCATGCTGGCCCGTAGTCGCACGTTCGACGACGCGTCGTGAGTAGTCAGTTAGACGTATAGAGCCACGGGTTGTAGCGACGGCATTACTATGCCGTCAGCAACCTGATTACAACAGATCTTCAATTCTCTATAGCGCCACCGGGTGTGCCAAAGTCGGCCTGATTGATGTTGTCGGGCAGCACATCGATGGCCTGACGGCGATACTCCTCGCGAATCAGGGCCATGGGGTCGCGTTTGGCATAGTGCTGCATGCGCCGATAACGGCGGCGGCAGATAAAACGCTCAACCACATAGGCCAGAACGAACATCACCCCTGCAAGCACCCACAACATCCAGTAGGCCGTTGACTGCTGTGCCAGAGTGGCCCCATTGCTCTGCATCTGCACATAGGCGTTGACGGCCCAAGTAGACGGGACAAAGTTGCCCACAACGAGCCACAACGGGCTCATGCTGCATCGTGGCCACGAGATGCCCGAGAGGAAGACAAATATCACCGAGGTGAACACCATGGCGATGAACGTCGACTCGCGGTCGTTGGCAAAAATCTTGAGAGCCTGTCCCATAAACGACGTGGCCAGCAGAAATGGCAACACCAGCACCAAGATGTCGCGCAAATTGCCCACCTGCGGGAAATCGAAGAACTTGGGCGCAATAGATAAGGTATAGATGGTGGGCAGAATATAAATCATCCAGTAGCACAACGACTTGCCCAGGATGGTTGCCGCCACGCCGGCTGGAATCTCCAGCGGGTCGACACCCTGATTGTGCAACCTGCGCTCACGGCTACCGCCATGCAGCATGCATATGCCCAACAACATGCTCTGCTGCAGCACCAGGATGAAGATGGCTGGCAGCACGGCCGAAGCCAGTCCCATGCCGGTGTTGCCCAGAGGCACCTGTTCGTTCCTGATGGTACCGGACGAAATGTTCACCGGCACGACACTGAGTCGCTGTTGCAGCATCTGTGCGTTGAGCGCCTGCTGGACGTTGGTCACGCCTATCAGTATCTGCTTATAGCGGAACATGAGACCCATGTCGCAATAGACCTCAACGTGGGCCTGCTCACCCCGATGGATGGTGCGACCATACCCTCCGGCAAAGCGCACTATGCCATAGCACTGCTTGAGAGCCAGCAAGTGGCGCGCCTCGTCGAGGCTGGCGGCATACTGCACAACGCAGACCTCGGGTGTGGCATCGAGGGCACGGACAAACTGACGGCTGTCGGGCGAACGGTCGTCATCCACAACCACCACAGCTACGTCGCGGGCGGTCTCGGTGTTGTAAATCAGGGCATAGAGAACAGGATAGACCAAGCACAGCACAAGGAAAAAGATGATTACGCCCTCGTCGTGAAACGAGAACCACACCTCGCGCTTCCACACCCTGAACAGGTCGTAGAGCCAACGCACTACCCGATTGTCACGACGGCTGCTCATGGCACATAAATGGGTTTAATGCACTCACGCTTGAGGCGCCACAGCAGGGGCCACGGCGCTGCAATGAAGACGATGAGCGCAATGTAATACAAACGCGAATAATACAGGGGCAGCCCGTTGAGCGCCTGGTCGATTGAGAGCAGGAAGTAATACTTCACAGGCACGACACAGCCGATGGCGTGTACCCAGGGATACATCGACTCGGCCGGCAACGAGAACCCACAGAACGAGAATGAAAGCATGCCCAGCAAGGTACACAACGTGGTGCCATAACGGAAATTGGGCACAATGCACATCATGGTCAGTGCAAACCCCTGGTTGGCCAGCACAAACAGCGGCATGGCCAGCACCATGTGCCACGGGTTGCAGTTGAGCGGCAAGCCATAGACCCGATGCATCAGAAACTGAATCATCCACCCGGTGCAGGTGAAGATGAACGTGTGCGGAGCCAGCTTGCCAAAGAGGGCAAACTCGATTGATCGACCTGCTGCGGCAATCCACTCGCGGCAAGTGCCATACTTCAACTCGGTGCCGATGCTGAACGTGGTGGTGAGCATGATGAATAGCGCCAACAAGCCGGGAATGAACGACAAGTTGAGGTAATAGCTATAGTTGAGCCAAGGGTTGTTGAGGGCATGTACCTGCGTGAGTATGGGTTGTAGCAGTGTCATCACCCCCTGGTCGGTGAGCAGTCCGGTGGCTTCGAGCGTGGTCTTCGCTATGGAGCCATTGGCTAGCATGGTGATGGTCTTGAAGCCCTTGTACTGCATCGATGCTGGCGGGAAGTAGGCATAGTTGACATAGTAGCTCACCACGGGCTCTTGTCCGCTCAATGCCTTGTGTTCCAGTCGGTCCGGCATGAGTATAAACCCATAGATGTCGCCTCGCTGCACGGCATCGATGGCAGCACGATAGTTGGTGTAGTGGTTCACGATGTCGACCTGCTGCATGCCCCTCAGGTTGCGCTCGATGCGTCGCGAGACCATCGAGTTGTCGAGGTCGACAATGCCAACCGGCACACGCTGTATGCCGCCGGGTTTCATGAGTTCGAGCAAGAAGATGGCACACGCTATGGGCACCACCATCATGACCAACCAATAGAGCTGGCGCCGCACCAGCTGCACCAGTCCACGCTTGATCGACTCATTGAAGAATAACCGCATTGGAAAAAAGACTTTAGACTTTAATTGTTACACGTTAGACGTTATCTGGTGGCTGTAGGGACGGCATCCCTATGCCGTCCGCCTCGACAAAAGGTAATGCCTTCGAGTTAATAGTTAAAAGTTGTCGGCGGCGAGGGTTACGGCTTTACTACTTTACTACACTAAGAGCAACAAGACAAACTATTAACTTTTAACTACTTATTTGCTGCCCAGAGGCGGACGGTGCAGGAGCGCCGTCCCTACAACCACAACCATCCATCGGCTGAACTACTGAACTACAGAACTACTTGAGAATGACGCTCATGCCGGGGCGGAAGTTCTCGATGCGACGCTCAGGGCGTGCCTTGACCTCGAAGGTCTTGGAGTCGTACTGCCCGTAGGCCTTGGTGGCCTGCCACACGGCGTACGTGCCCATGTCGTGCACATAGAACACACGCATCTTCACATCAGTTAGCCCCAGAGCAGGGATGTCGGTGGTGATGACCTTGCCATTGGGCAAATCCTTGAGCATCTCCTCGCGCACGCTGAAGGACACCCACATGTCGTCCATCTTGGCAATCGACACCACCGGTGCGCCCATGGCCACCAGCTCACCCTCCTGGGGATAAACCTGCGCCACCTCGCCGTCGCAGGGTGCCAGCAGATACTGATCCTCGAGCAGCGACTGCACTTCCATGACCGTGCCACGTGCCGCATTGGCCATGCTGCGACTTGCCGCCTTGTCCTGGCTCTGCGCGCCGTTGACGGCCATATCGTACTGGCTCTTAGCCGCCTTGACCTGCGCTGCTGCTGCATCAGCTGCAGCCTTGGCCTCGTCGCGCTTCTGCTCGGTGATCACGCCCTGCTCGTAGAGCGACTGCATGCGCTGATAGGTCTTTTGTGTAATGGTCTCGGCAGCTATGGCCTGCTGCCACACGTTGTAGGCGCTCTTCTTGATCTCGTCGCGGGTGCCGGCATCCACCTTCTGTGTCTGCGATGCCGCAGCGTTGGCCATCTGCTGTGCCTGATAGAGCTTGGCGTCGGCCGTCGACGAGTGGACCTTGGCGATGGTGTCGCCACGGTGCACCATCTGCCCCTCGGTGACAAAGATTCGCTCCACCCTGCCAGGCAGCTTGCCCGACACACGCACCTGGTCGCAATCGGCTTGGCCTTGTGTGGTGGCCTTGGGAGGCTTGACCAGCACCAGTCCCAGCACTGCAATCATGGCCATGGCCACGGCAAACACGCCGATGGCGGCTAGCAAAGCCCTGTCTTTCTTTCGGACGATGGTCCGTTGTTGGTTATTATCCATATCCTTATTCTAATTGATTGAACTTTCTATTACCAGTAGTTAAAGGAGCTGTTTTTCAGGAAAAACTAGTGCTACAACTCGCCCAGCACCTTGCTCAGGTAAGTGTCGCACAGACGCACGTCGATTTCAGCATCAATCTTCTCACTGTTGGCCATGAGCCAAGCGGTCTGTGCCGCCATCACGTCGTCGCTGGTGCCCACACCTTCCTTAAATGCCACCTGCGCCACACGCAAGTTCTCATTGGCTTTGTCCAGATTGGCCTTGGTGGCCGAGTAGGTCTTCAGTGCCTCCTGATAGCGAAAGTCGGCCTGACTCACCTGCAGCGACACTTTCTCCTTGACATCGTCCAGCTCCAGCCGTTTGGCCCGTGCCTCGGCCTCGGCCTGCTTGACCTTGCTGCTGAGCGCACCTCCATGCCATATGGGCACACGCACCATGGCCCCGACGCTGAAAGCCAGGCCGAAGCGATTTTTGAAGCCATTGTAGCTATTGGGGTTGGTGGCATGGTAAGCCCCGAAAGCAGCCACCTGCGGCAGCATCTCGCTGCGGGCCACCTTCACTTTCTGGTCATAGACCTCGGTGGCCAGCTGCAGCGCATGGATGTCTTTGCGCCGTGCATACACCTGGTTCAGGTCATATCCGCCCAAACGCATCGTGCCCATGGTCACCGACTCGCTGTCCTCGTCCACTAGATGCAAGTCGCTGTCCACTGGCAGCCCACACAACCTGGCAAGCGCCATGCGCGACAGCACCAGGCCATTGTCCACCTTGGTCAGAGCCACTTGCGCCTCGTTGAGCCGCACATCCACCGAGAGCAACGTAGCGCGCGTGGCCACACCCTCGGCAAGCATCTTGTCGACATCGTCTTTCAGCGACTTCACCAGGTCGACATAGCTCTTGGCCAGCCGCTGCTTAGCCTTGAGCGACACCACCTGCCAGTAGGCCGCATCCACATCATAAACCACCTCTTGCGCCTTATTGTCGCGCATCGACTGGGCTATTTGCTCGGCATAGCGTGTAATCTCGTTCATCGCCTTGATTTTGCCACCCATATAGATGGGTTGCGTGACGGTGATCGCACCGGCCATGATGTTGTGGATGTTGTAGGTCATCGCGCTTTTGGGCAACAGTGCCACCTGCTGCGGGATGGGCTGCCCGTTGTTCATGATAGGCTCGCCCGTAACCGGATGGGTCACCACATCAAACTGATAGCTCTGCGATTGCAAGTCGAACGACTTGACCGGCAACAAAGCATCCTGCTCGATGAGCGACACTTTCTTCTGATTATACAAATAGGTGGCTTGAAAATCGATGTTGGGCAGGTAGGCCGCATGGGCTTCCTGGCGCTGATAACCGGCCTTTTCTATCTCGATGTCGGCACGACGTATCTCCTTATTGTTCTGCAAAGCCATGGCGCGGCACTCCTCAAGCGAGACTACGCGCTGAGCCATAACACCAAATGACACAGCCAACAAGGCCAAAGTAAACAATCTTCGCATTCTACAGTGAATTTAGGTCGCAAAGGTATACAAAAACGAGCTACCCACAAAAAGCCACTGGCGAAAACTACCATAGTTGCGCCGATATGGAACACTAACGGTCCCAATCATCACGCTCCAGCTCACCATTGATCAAATCACGGTCAGCATCCATGCGGGCACCACTCCACTCGTCATCCTCGAGCATGATATAGTTCTGATTGACACACGATGCCGTGCCACACGCTAGCGCGAGGCACGCCACCGCGGTCCATATCCAACGATTGTGTTTCATGGCGACAAAGATACATATTTTTAGGCCAACAGCCAACAAAAAGCGGCGTTAAACGCACCCGTGCGATGATTTGTGTTGTTCTTTTAACAATCCTAAAGACACACAAAGCTATCCGTAACCACTCAGCGATAAGACATGTGCATGAGGGGTTGTAGGGCTTCGCCGCGCAACCCCCTCTCTAAGGACAAGTGAGGGGCAGGGAAAGCCACCACCCTTTCTTGCCACTTTCATCTGAATTATCGCTTGCGGTAACAGGGGGGATTTTGGCCGGTGAACAATAAAAGGGAGCTGAACTCGTTTTATATGGTAAATTAGACATATCAGAGCCAGACTATGACCTATAGCAAGAATAGACTGATGAGCGTCGTGATAGCTGCCGCCATTGCGTGCACGGGTTATCATGCTGCCGCTTTCGACATAAGCCACTATGCCGACACATCGAAGTTGGCCAACGGACGGTGGGTAAAGATACAAGTGAAACAGAGCGGCATCCATGAGATTACTGCCGACGATGCGCGGGCCTGGGGATTCAGCGACCTGAGCCGGGTACACGTATTCGGGATGGGTGGACTGCCGCTGAGTGAGAAGTTGAGCGACGACCTGCCCGACGACCTGCCCCAGCTGCCTGTGGTGCGCTCGGAGGGCAAACTGTTGTTCTACGCCCAAGGAGTGACACAGTGGACCAGCGGTGCCAGTCGCAACATGACCTATGTGCCACTGCAGCACCCCTACAGCTCGCAAGCCTACTACTTGCTGACCGACGACACACGCTACAGCGACCTGCCACTGACGGCCGTGGGCGACGCTCCGCACGGCGCAGCACAAACCACCTTTACCGAGCACTTGGTGCATGAGGTGGACCTGGTGAATCCCAGCAACAGCGGCCGCGTGTATCTGGGCGAGGACTTTACGGCCAACAGCCAGCAGAGTTTCACGTTCGACCTGGCCGGACGTGTGGCCGACACACCGGTAGACGTGTACAGCATGATGGGCGTGAAGCAGGTCACCGGCACTGCCAAGGTCACCTTCCAGTACAACGGCACCAACGCACCCAGCATAGCCAGCGACCAAATCACCGGCGAGAGCAGCGACAATGCCTACAAGCTGATTTACAGCAAAAAAAGCTTTGACCTGGGCGACAACAACTCATTGAACTACAGCATCAAGTTCACCAGTTCCGGAGCGCCGTCGCTGGCGCGCCTCGACTATGTGGCCGTCAACTACACCCGCCGTCTGACCCTGAGCCAGGGGCAGCTGTGCTTTGACAACATCCACACGAGCACCGATGTTCAACTGCAGGTGGACGGAGCCAATGCCAGCACCATGGTGTGGGATGTGACACAGCCCTGGCGCCTGCTAGTGGTCAACAGCCAGACCGACAATGGAACGTTGAGCTTCTCGCCCCTGGGCACCGGCCAACGCAGCTATGTTGTGTTCAACCCGGGCAGCTCGGCAGCGCGCCCCACCCTGGTGGGCAGTGTGGCCAACCAAGACCTGCACAGCCAGCCCACCCCCGACATGCTTATCATCACTCCCAGCGACTATCGCGAGCAGGCGCAGCGCATCGCCGCCCTGCATGAGCAAGTCGACAGTATGCGTGTGCTGGTGGTGACCGACCAGGAGGTGTACAACGAGTTCTCGGGCGGTGTGCCTGATGCCATGGCCTACCGCATGGTGTGCAAGATGTTCTATGACCGCAGCCTGGCGCAGGGGGGCAACCACCGCCTAGGCTACCTGCTGCTCTTGGGCAAAGGCACCTACGACAACCGTCTGATTACTGGAAGCATACGTGCGCTGAACGCCCCAATGCTGCTCACATGGCAGAGCGAGGAGAGCCAGCAGCACAGCAAGACTTACACTACCGACGACTACTTTGGAACACTGGCCGACAATACCGGACCACGCATCGCGGCAAGCCCAATGGACATCGCTGTGGGGCGCATGACGGTGAAGAGCGTGGCCGAGGCCAAGACGGTGGTAGACAAGCTCATCGACTATGTGACCAAGCCCGACTACGGGTGGTGGAAAAACAACGCGCTCATTGTGGCCGATGACGGCAATCAGGGCATACACATGGAGCAGGCCGAAGACGTGATTAAGGCCATGACAGCTAACGGCGGTGACGACATCATCTACAACCGCGTGTACCTAGACGCATTCAACAGTGTGAGCAGCGGCGCCAAACGCACCTACCCCGACGCCAACACCAAGCACTACAACACCCTGCGCAATGGTGCGTTGTGGTGGAACTACACCGGTCACTCGGGCCCGCATGCCATGACCGACAACGGCCTGCTGCGTCATGTGGACCTCGACACCAAGTTCTACTACAAGCACCTGCCGATGCTCTATGCGGCCACGTGCGATTTTAACCAGTTTGACGGCAGCGAGGAGTGCGGCGGCGAGACGCTGTTCCTGAACCCTCGCGGTGGCGTGATTGCCCTGATGTGCCCGCCGCGTCCTGTGCTGATCAGCGGCAACGGCCCGCTCAATGCCAATGTGGGCAAGTATGCTTGGGGGCGCGATGCCGACGGCAAGCCTTACCGCCTGGGCGACATCTTGCGCCTGGGTAAGAATGACTCGCCGCGCGACGACAACCGCCTGCGCTATTTTCTGGTAGGTGACCCGGCCATGCGCCTGGCCCAACCCGGCAACCGCATCAACATCGAGTCGATTGAGGGCGCGCAAGAGTTCACCAGTGCCGGCTGGCCAGTGTTTCACGGCCGTCAGACGATGGTAGTGACCGGCTCGGTGAGTGCCCCCGACGGATCACCGCTACCCAACTTCAACGGCACGCTCACCACCGAGTTGTATGACTACGAACAATCGATTACCACTCATGGTAATGGCGACAAGGACGATGGCAGCGACGGCAAGCGGGTCACCTATCTGGACCGCACCAACAAGCTGGCAGTGAGCATCGACTCGGTGAAGAACGGGCGCTTTACCTGCCGCATCGTGCTACCCACCGAGGTGTTGCCCCGTCAGAGCGAGAACGGCGACTCAGTGCTGTACGACAACTTCAGCCCGTCGCTCCTCAACATGTATGCCTACTGCCCTGCCGACTCGACCGAAGCTCGCGGCAGCAACGACGAGTTTATCATCTATGGCTACGACGATCAGGCACCGACCGACACCATCGGCCCGATTATCCACTACTTGGGTCTGAACAGCGAGAACTTCAACAACGGCGACAAGGTCAACGAGTCGCCCATGGTCATCGCCAGCATTTCGGACAACAGTGGCATCAACTACTCCAACGCCGGCATTGGGCACATGATGACACTGACGCTGGACGGTGTGGCCAGCTTCAACAACATCACCGACTACTTCACCCCACGGCCGACACCGACGGGAGCCGCCGGCACACTGAGCTACCCGCTGAGTGAACTGACCGAAGGTGAGCACACCCTGCGACTGCGTGTGTGGGACGTGTACAACAACAGCAGCGAGCGCACCGTGCAATTTACTGTGAACCGTGGACTGAAGCCCGAGATTTACGAGGTATACTGCTCGAGCAGTCCGGCCAGCGTATCGACCACATTCTACGTGAAGCACAACCGGCCCGATGCCATCCTGCAGGTGGGCATCGAGGTGTACGACCTGATGGGACGGCGTGTGTGGAGCACGCAACAGACGGGTATGAGCGACACCTACACGTCGTTCCCCGTGACCTGGGACCTGCGCGACAGCGGCGGCCGACGGGTGCCTCGGGGCATCTATGTGTACCGCGCCATCGTGTCGACCGACGGTGTGCAGCAAGCCACCAAGAGCAAGAAGCTGGCGGTCACCGCACAGTGACGAGATATTATCGAAGCACCGCACATCGATAAAGACCAGGCAGCATCTGCTCCCATTTTTTTGGGCAAAACATGGTGTGTATCTCAATATTTTATAGTAAATTTGCGGCTTGATGCAAATTACACCCACCACTACCGAGCAGACACGATGAAGGTGCTTGTTAAATATGGCCTAGACAGCACGGCAAAGCTTGAATTGCTGGCCGACTCGTCGGTGCTACCCACCGGGCGGCCGTTATTTCTGCCCTACTGGGCCGAACAGTTTGATGCCACGCTGGCCGTGGCCGTGCGTGTGAGCCGGCTGGGCAAGTGCGTGGCCACCAGGTTTGCTCACCGCTACTGGGACGCTTTCACTGCCTGCCTGCTCACCCAGGCCACCGACACTCCCCCTGCGGGCCACGACACACTGGCGCTGCGCCGCGCACACGACGGAGCGCTGCTGGCCGGGCAGATGATGCCACGAGAGCTGCTTGAGGCGCCACAGCCCACCCTGCAATGGCACATGGGCAAAACACCGGTGGGACAGATGGCCTTGGAACAAGTGCCCGCTATCGTCGACACCACATTGAGCCAAGTGAGCCAATACATGACACTGAAGATGGGCGACCTACTGTGCTTGTGCAGCCCAGTGACCCATCGGCTAGACATCGGCCAGACTTGCGTGGTGACGCTCGACGACCAGGCATTGCTCAAGACCAACATCAAGTAGAAGACAACCCTACAGTAAACATACAATAGTACTATTCAATACAATGCGCAACAAACTCTTTACTGGCCTTCTGGCCGCAGCCACCTGCCTGGCAATGGGCACACTGCCAGGACAAGCATTCACCTACAGCAGCAAATTGTCGACAGGCAAGTGGGTCAAAATCGCCATACCCGAAGACGGTATCTACCAGATTACCGCACAGCAGCTGGCCGAGATGGGCTTTAACGACATCAACCAGGTGCAAATTTACGGACAAGGCGGGCACCCCATCAACGAGCAGTTGCTCACCACCATCAGTGATGACCTGACAAGCATCCCGGTGGCTGTGCTCAATGGCAAACTGGTGTTCTATGGCCAGGGCACAGTGGGCAAGGTGATGAGAGGTACAGCCAGCCAGCCCTACTATGAGCGCACACGCAATGCCTATGCCAACCAGGGCTACTATTTTGTCACCGAGGGCGGTTCCCCCACCCCAGTGGCGACACAGCATGCCACCACTCCAGGCACCAATCTGCTCACCGACAGTTATGCCATGTTTTTGCACGAGGCCGAACTGATGTCGGCCGGCCATACGGGCAAGAAGCTGCTGGGCGAGTCGATTTTCCCCGATGCCACGTCCATTACGTTCGAGCTGCCTAACCGCAGCAGCGACGAGGTGCTAATGCACGTTGAGGGCGCCGCACATGCCATGAACAAGACCACCTACATCGAGACCTCGACAACCGTGGCATCGGGCACGATCGAGCACGATGTGCCCACACGCCTGAAGAAGGTATATTATGTCACAAAGGAAAACGAGGCACAGACACACTTCTTCGAAACCGCATTCACCTGGCCCATCGACGTGAGCCAGATGGGCGACAACAGTTCGGCCACGCTCAACGTGTGGCTCGACAATCCGGGTAATGCCGATGTGTCGCTTGGCCGCCTGGACTACTTCACCATGGCCTATAAGCGCAGCAATGTCTACACTGAGAACAACAGTGCCTACTTCGCCATGGACTTTCCACAACTCGATGCCAACGACCAGGTGGTAATGACCGGAGTGGACTCGACCACGGTAGTGTGGGACATCACCAACCCACAGCAAGTGACACAGATGCAGCTCGCGCCAGTGACCGTGGAGCAAGACGGCACTTCGGGCATAGGCTTCACACCGGGCAGCAGCAGCGATGCCAAGCAATTTATTGCCTTCAATCCACAACAAGAGCTGCGCCAAATAGCCGGTTTCTCACCCGTGGAACCCCAGAACCTTCATGGCATGACCACGCCACACATGCTCATTGTCACCAACCAATACCTCATGCCCGAGGCCGAACGGCTGGCACAGTTGCATCGCGACCACGACGGTATTGACGTGGCCGTTGTGGACCAAGAACAAGTGTTCAACGAGTTCTCGAGCGGCACACCCGACGCTATGGCCATTCGCCTGCTGTGCAAGATGCTCTACGACCGCAACAGGTACAAACTGCAACACCTGCTCATGTTTGGCCCGGCAAGCTTCGACTTCAGAGGTATCACCACGCACAAGGACAACATTGTCATTACCTATGTGAGTGATGCTAGCCAAAGCGATGCCTACAGCTTCAGCTCGGATGACTTTTTCGGAGTGCTAACCGACAACACTGGTACCAGCCTGAGCACCGAGCAGTTGAGCATCGGTGTGGGACGCCTCACACCGTCGGACCTGACCCAAGCGCGCAATAACGTCGACAAGATTGCCCACTATGTGCTCAATCCCGACTTCGGTCCCTGGCGCAATCACTACACCATCTGGGCCGACCAGGGCACAACCAATGACATCAATCTGCACGACCTTCAGGCCGAGGGCATCGACGACCTCATTCAGGACAAGCTGGGCATCCCCATGGTGGCCGACAAGACCTATGTGGCCATGTTCCCCAAGACGTCGAGCAACATCGCCGCCGAAGCACGGCGCCACATCGCCGACGTGCTCAACTACGGACAGTTCTATGCCGACTATGTGGGCCATGCCGGCACCAAGGTGTTCACCAAGTTCCGACTGTGGTCGAACGTCGATGTACAGAACCAGTCCTACAGCCGGTTGCCGATCTTCATGACCGCCTGCTGCGACGTGGCACGCTTCGACGGCAACGACCAGGGCATAGCCGAGACCATGCTCCACAAGCGCGACGGCGGCGCCATAGCACTGCTCGCCTCGAGCCGCGAGGTGTCGGCAGCCAACAACGACAACCTCAACCACGCGTTTACCAGTGCCCTGTTCAACTACAATAGCACAGGACAGATGACCACGCTGGGCGAGGCCTACAAGGCGGCCAAGAATTCATCGATTGTCTATGGCGATTACAACAAGTTGTCATTCCTGCTACTGGGCGATCCGGCTATCAAGGTGCTCTACCCCAAGCCCCTGGTAAACATCACACAAGTCAATGGCGTGGATGTGACACAAAAAGCCAACAGTGCATCACTGGCCCCTTTGCAGCAGGTCACCGTCGAGGCCGATGTGCTCAGTGCCGGCACAAAAACAGTCAACACCGCCTTCAACGGCGAGGCCACACTGACCATTTACGACCACAAGCCGCTGTTCTCCAGTGCCACCTACAGTTATGGCAACATCGAACTGGAGGGTGACATCTACTACTCACGCGACATACTCACCGAGGTGCAGGGACGCGTTGAGAACGGACACTTTACTGGCACCGCAGTGATGCCACGCCATTTCAAGGCACAGGCAGGCCAGCAACTGGCCATCACACTCTATGCCCACCAAACCGGCACCACCGAGATGGTCAACGGCATCACCACCCAGGTCACCGCAGCAGCCTATAACGAGGCCACCGCAGTGCAAGATGATACCGCACCGGTGATTCAGGCCATGTATCTCAACGAGCAGCACGCCTTCGAACAGGGCATGCCTGTGAGCGATGAAGCCACACTCCACGTCACTGCCATCGACGATGTGGCATTCAACAACCAGACAACGGGCATCGGCACCGCCACCAAGCTGACGCTGGACGGCGGAAAGACCAACTACACGCAGGTGCGTAACTACCAAACCATCGGCAATCAGGGCAAAACACTTGAGCTGCACTTCCCGATAAGCAAACTCACAGCCGGGAAGCACTCACTCACCATCAATGTGCAAGACATCGCAGGCAACATGGCCGAGCGTACCATCTACTTCATGGTGGCCGGCAGCAGCCAAGCGACCATCAAGACCGACAACTTGGTAGCTACCAGCCGAACAACAGTCGACCTGGAACAGAGCAACCTGGCCGACATGCCACCCATGACACTGAAAGTGGTGGATGCGCAGGGACACCTGGTGTGGAGCACCACCTCGACTCTGCCCTGCGAATGGCCGCTGACCGACAATGCCGGCCAGCGTGTGGCACCGGGGCTGTATAAGCTCTTCGGGCAGTACGACGATGGTGTCAACCACGGCGGCACCAACATCACGCCCATCATTGTGATTGACCCCGTGCACACCAGCAACAACTAAGATTAACTAGAAAGCATTCATACCGTAAAAACATCAAAAAGCAAAATATGTACAACAAGGTTATCAAATATGCGTTATGCGCCATGCTCACCGCCACTGCCGCACCGAGCATGCATGCCCTTGATGCCAACCACTTTGCTCAGTCGTCGCGACTGGCACAGGGGCATTGGGTAAAAGTGGCCATCAACAAGACCGGCATCTACCAGCTCACCCGCCAGCAACTGGCCGAGATGGGATTCAACGACCCCGCAAGCATCAAGGTCTATGGCTACGGAGCACAAACCCTAAGCGACGTGCTCACCAATGACCTGCCCGACGACCTGCAGCAGGTGCCGGCATTGCGTCTGCCCGACAAGGTATGCTTCTATGCCGTGGGCGACGCGAGGATGAGCCTCTCGCCCACTGCCAACCATGCCTTGTACACACGCGACCGCAACACCTACAGTCTGCTGGGTTATTACTTCATTACCGACGATGCCAGCGAGCCGGCTCTCGAAACCTCGATAGTGCCATTCGACGCCACGGCCACAAGGACCATCAACAACAGCTACGACTACTATCTGCACGAAAGTGAACTGCGCACTCTCTCGTTCACCGGCAGCGAACTGCTGGGCGAGGACATCACGCAAGGACGACGCACTTTCGAGTTCAGCCTGCCAGAGGCCAGCTGCGACTCGGCCTATCTGACCACACGCATCGCATCGAAGATTGTGCGCATCGACCCCAACGACAAGACCAGCGAAATACAGGGACAATTTCATTGCTACCTCACCAGTGGAGGCACGACAACCGAAGTGCCCTACACCGCCACAACCGGACGTATCAAGGGATGTACCAAGGACTACTCATTCTACGAGTCGGGCCAGGGAACAGAGATGATGCACTTTGACCCGTCGAGCGGCCGCGGCACATTGCAATACAATGTAGTGGAAACGACGGGCAAAGGTGTGATGCAGGTGGCACTACTCGACTACTTCATCATCACCTACAGCCGGCACAATACCACCGTGGGTAGCGAGTGGGCACAGTGCACCATCGGGCTAACGCCCACCACCGCACAAGACCGTGTCAATGTCATGGGCGCACAGCATGTGTGGGATGTGACCGACCCCACCAAGCCCACAGCCATGCAGCTGCACCAGGCCCAGGCCGACAGTCTATGCTTCACACCCGGCATCCAGGACTTGCCGCGGCAGTACATTGCTTTTGACCCGAGCAACGAATTGCTATCCATCAGCTCGTACGAGGCCATCGACAACCAAGACCTACATTCAATGCCCGTGCCCGACATGCTCATCATCACCACCAACACATTGCTGCCTCAAGCCGAACGCGTGGCTCAACTCCACCGGCAGCACGACGGCATGGACGTGGTGGTAGTGGACCAGCAACAGGTCTTCAACGAATTTTCAAGCGGCACACCCAATGCCATGGCCTACCGACTGATGTGCAAGATGTTCTACGACCGCGACAAGAGCAAGTTCAAGAACCTGCTACTGCTGGGCCAGTCGAGCTTCGACAACAGGGGCATCGTCACCGGCAAGAAAGACCGACTCATGTGCTACCAGACAGCACTGAGCAACTACGACGACAATAGCCACGTCATCGAGGATTACTTTGGATATCTCAACGACAACTCGGGACTGATCTTGTCGGCCGACTCGCTGCAGATTGCGGTGGGACGAATGCCGTCGTCCAACCTCATCGAGGCCAAGCAAGACGTCGACAAGCTCTATGAGTATGTCCTCGCCCCGAACTATGGCGTGTGGCGCAACAACTTTGCCTTCTGGGCCGAAAAGAGCTCAACACAAGAGGACAAGCTGCACGAAAAACAAGCCGATGGCATTCGGTATATTCTGGAAAACGACCTGGGCGTGAAGATGGTGGCCGACAAGGCTTTCGTGGGCATGTTCATTCCCGATGTGTCGGAGTCATTCAAGGAAGAGACCAAACGGCCGTCGACCGAGGCGCGCAAGCACATACAGGAGATGCTCAATGAGGGACAATACTTTGTCACCTACGTGGGCCACGCCGGGGCCAACTCATTCACACACTCCGGCATGTGGAGGACAACCGATGTCATTGCCAACAGCTACAGCAACTGGCCCATCATGACCACCGCCTGCTGCGATGTGGCACGATTCGACAGCGACCACCAGGGAATAGCCGAACAGATGTTCCACAAGCGCAATGGCGGTGCCATAGCACTGTTCACCACGGCGCGACAAGTGTATGCCAACAGCAACGATTTCCTCAACCGCTCCTTCTCAACAGCCATGTTCAACTACAACACCACCAAGCGCATGCCCACACTGGGCGAGGTGTACCGCGCCGCCAAGCTTGCCTATGGTCGCACCAGCAACTCCAACAAGCTGAACTTCCTGTTGATGGGCGACCCGGCCATCAAAGTCAATTTCCCGAAGCCGCTGTTCAAGGTCACCAAACTCAACACCACCACGCTCACGGCATCCAACACGGCCTACGCCCAGTCGCTACAGACACTCAAGATTGAGGCCAAAGTCATGCGTGAGGACGACCCGACACAAGTCAACACCGACTTCAATGGCGATGCCACCGTATCAATCTACGACATTAAACGCAACTTCATGTCGGTGCCCGGCACCAATCCACACGAGGGTGAGACACACAATGTGACCTATCCCCAGGAACTCATCACACGCGTCAACGGACGGGTGACGAACGGCGTGTTCACCGGCTCGGTCATCCTCCCGCGCTTCCGACGCGCCAACGGATACTGCACCGTCAGTGTCTATGCGCACCAAGACAACACCGACCAGATGGTGAACGGCCTGACCAATCAACTGTACATCTCGGCCTACACCGGCACCAACGCTGTGCAGGACAATCAGGCACCCACCGTCCAAGCCATGTATCTCAACGACCCAGAGAGCTTTGCAGCCAACGCGCAGGTGTCGACCGACGCCATGCTCTATATCCGCGCCACCGACGACTATGGGCTCAACATACAGCAGCAGGCACTGGGACAAGGCCTGAAGCTCACCATGGACAAGGGCAAAAAGACCTTCCAGCTTGTCAAGAACCATGCCACACTCACCGATGACGGGCGCACGCTCGACATCGCCATGCCGATGACGGGCCTCACCCCCGGGCGACATACACTGGAATTCACTGCCAGCGACATGTGCGGAAATCGCGTGGAGCACACCATCGCCTTCACTGTCATGCAGGGCAACGATCTGACCATCGAGGCCACCGAGCCGTCGAGCTACGAGAGCGCAGAAATCAATCTCGTTTCATATGCGCTCAACGAAGCTCCCAACGTCCATCTCAAGGTCACCGACATGAAAGGCCAGCTGGTGTGGAGCCAAGTGACCGACAATTTCCCCTGCACATGGCCCCTGACCGACAACAACGGACAGCGCGTCAAGCCCGGACTGTACAAGATTCATGGCAATTACCAGAGCAACGAGAGCTATGGCGGCACCAATATTGTCAATTTTGTGGTTCTTAACCCACTGGGCAACTAGACATTATATAATGCATAATCACTGTTCGCTGTACACTGTTCGCTGTCCACTGTTCGCTACTTAACTACTGAAACGAGTTATGAATTATAAATTCAAAAAGCTTGGCTGGATGCTGGTCATCGCCACGATGGCCTGCGCGGCACTGCACACACAGGCATTACCTCTGTCACACTTCACCAACCATTCAAAGCTAGCCTCCGGTCGCTGGGTAAAAGTTGCAGTCACTCGCTCGGGAGTGTATCAAATCACTGTCGAGCAGCTGCGCCAGATGGGCTTCACCAACCCCAACAACATACAAATCTACGGCTATGGCGGAACGGTGATGAGCGAGGTGCTCAACACCAACCTGCCCGACGACCTACAGCAGGTGCCCGTGCTGCGACGCCCCGACAAGGTGTGCTTCTATGCCTCAGGCACACTGCAGATGACACTCAAGGCGAACACAACACCCTACTACGAGCGAACGCTCAACACCTACAGCCAGAAGGCCTACTACTTCGTCACCGAGGCCACCGGCAGCCACAGCACACCCGCCACGCGACCCTACCTCTCGCCCGCACAGCCGCGTATGGTCGGCACCAGCATCAACTACTTGCACCATGAGCAGGAAAAAGTGTCGGTGGCATTCAGCGGCAGCGAGCTGCTGGGCGAAGACCTGATGAACCCCAACAATCGGTTGGACTTCACGCTGGTCAACCCCAGCGACAAGCAGCTGGGGCTCACCAACCGCATTGCGGCCAAGGTGGTGCGCAAGCTTGAGAACAGCAAGGCCAGCGTCAGTGGCACATTCACATGCCAGCTCACCACTGGAGGGCAGACCGTTCAAATACCCTTCCGAGCCGCCGGCAACACCATCGCCGGCTGCTTGAGCGAGTATACCTATTACCAAACCAACTACCAACCCGCCCAGAACACCACCTGGGTTGAACTGCCCGACACCTGCCATGCCGGCTCGTTGCACTATGGCATGCAGCTATTGCCTGACGACAACCAAGCCCTGTTGCAGCTTAACAAAATCGACTACTTCACCATTGTCTACAATCAGTATAACCGCATCAGTGGCAACGACGGCGCACAGTGCACCATGGGATTCACCGCAACCAACGACCGCCAGATTGTACAGGTCGACGGGACGGAGCTTACCGTTTGGGACATCACCCAACCCATAACCCCCATGCAGATGGTGACCAATTCCACTGCAACGCACACGCTGTTCACGCCCGGCACAGTGAACACACCCAGCCAATATGTGGCTTTCAACCCATCGGCTACACTGCACGAGATTGACGGTTTCCAGGTCATCAACAATCAGAACTTGCATGGACTGGCTGTGCCTAACATGCTCATCATCACGCACCACGAGTTCATGGCACAGGCCGAACGCGTGGCACAGCTCCACCGGCAGCACGATGGCATGGAAGTGCTCGTGCTCGACCAGGAACAAGTGTTCAACGAGTTCTCGAGCGGCACACCCAATGCCATGGCCATCCGCCTGCTGTGCAAGATGTTCTATGACAGCGACAAGTCCAAGTTTAAGTATCTGCTCATATTCGGCAATCTCAGCTTCGACAACCGAGGCCTGGTCACCGGCAAGCAAAACCGTGTCATCAGCTACGTCTCCAGCTCGAGCCACAACGAAGATGCCAGTTACATCAACGATGACTTCTACGGCTATCTGCTCGACGACTCGGGGCAGAAACTGTCGACCGACAGGTTGTGCCTCGGCATCGGACATATGCCCGTGGCCACTGCCACCGAAGCCGCACTGGCCGTCGACAAACTCGAGGAGTATGTCTACTCGACCGACTATGGCGCATGGCGCAACAACTATAGCCTGTGGTCAGAGAACAGCACGCTCAAGGAAGAGGGCAAGATGTACAACTGGGGCACACGCACCTACACCGACCAACAGGGCCGCGACTCAGTTGTCCGCGAGGTTGTCGACTCGGTCTATCAGTTGCACGAGTCGCAAGCGGCTGGCATCGGCTACATCATCGACAACGACTCAAAGACACAAATGATGCGAGACATGGCCTTTGTGCGCATGTTCCCCCAAGACCCGACCGAGTCGTTTAAAGATTCCAAGAAGCGACGTTCGCTCGAGGCCAAGCGACACATCAAGGAGATGTTCAGCCAGGGACAATACTTCGCCACCTACGTAGGCCACGCTGGGGCAAACTCCATGTCGGCCACCGGCATGTGGACATCTACCGACGTGCTCGACACGCCCTATCCACGACTACCCATCATGACCACTGCCTGCTGCGATGTGGCACGCTTCGACAGCGACCACCGCGGCATCGCCGAACTCATGTTCCACAAGCGCGACGGTGGCGCCATAGCACTGTTCACCACCACCCGACAGGTGCTGGCTACCATGAACGATGACCTTAACCGCACCTTTACCACCACCATGTTCAGCTACAACAGCACAGGCAAGATGCCACGACTGGGCGACTGCTACATGGCAGCGAAAAACTACTACAGCAATGCCAACACCAACAAGTTCCACTGGGTGCTGCTTGGCGACCCGGCATTGGGTATCAAGTACCCCAAGCCATTGTTCAAAATCAATGCCATCAACGGCGTCGCGCTCACCTCAGGTCGCACCATCGGCGCCGCACCACTGCAGCGTGTCACCATCGATGCTGAAGTGATGCAGGAGAATCATCCCAGCCAGGTCAACACAGCATTCAACGGGCAGGCCACAGTCACCATCTACGACACCGAACGCACCTCCATGCCATTTATTAAAGGTACAGGCGAACACTCGCGCGACACCATGTCGCTGGCCTATCCGCGCGAGAAACTCGTGCAGGTCACGGGCAATGTTGTGGCTGGCAAATTCCACGGCAGTGTGGTTCTGCCACGCTACGAGCGCAGCGGCAGCGGCAATATGCTGGTGTCGGTCTACGCGCACGAAACGGGCACCGAGAACATGGTGAACGGACTCTATGACAAACTGCGCAAAAACAGCTATACTGAGGCCACGGCTGTGAGCGACAACATTGCCCCCATTATCGAGGCGATGTACCTCAACAACGAGAATGAGTTTGCGGCCAATGCCACCGTAGGCACCCATGCCACACTATATATCCGAGCCACTGACAACACCTCGTTCAACATGCAGCAGATGGGGCTGGGCAACAACATCAGGCTCACACTCGATGGCGGCAAGACCTCTTATAACCTGGCCAAAGACATGGCTGTGATTAGCGACGGCGGTAGCCGGCTGAGCATAGCCATGCCCATCACCGCACTCACACCCGGCAGGCATACCATGGAATTTGCTGTGGCCGACGTTTGTGGCAATATGGCCACACAGACCATTACCTTTGTCGTCAGCAGTCAGGACGACATTGAGCTGCAGGCATCGGCCATAGCCGGCAGCACAGGTGTCGACATTTCGCTGGCCGACGCTACCACTCCCCAGCTGGTACACATTCGCGTTACCGACATCAATGGCAACCTCGTGTGGAGCAAGACCACCGACCAGCTGCCTTGCCGATGGAATTTGACCAACATGCAGGGCCGACGAGTGGCCAACGGGCTGTATCGCATTTACGCGTCCTACGACAGCCAGCAAGGCCAGGGAGGGTCAAACCTCTTACACTACGTCGTACTACCCACGACTGGCAACTGATTTTAGACTTTAAGCGTTAGACGCGGCAGTGGGGATGACCCAACAGCCGCGTCTAATGTCTAATGTCCAAAATCCAACAACTAAAAACTAAAGTCTCAATTGGTGGGCGACTTGAGCCGGTCGCCGGCCTCGGCGGCGATGCGTCGGGCTGTCTTGTCGGGGATGCCGGGCTTCTCCAGGATGGGCTTGAAACCGGTCTTGGTGCGCTTGAAGCGACCATTCTCCTCGGCCCGCACCACCATGTCGTTATACTTGACGATGAGATACTCGGCCAGGCGGTTCCAGCGCGCCACCATCTCGTCGCCCTTCTGGCAACCATAGTCGGTGAGGTAGCGCACAGCAGCCTGCTCGTCGGTTTTGAGCAGTTCGATAGCCCGCGCCTCGACATGCGGCTGCTGGTCGCGGTAGCTCTGGTCGAGCGAGTCGCGCACAGCCTTGAGGCTGGGCATCATCAGGCTGTAGCGCGGATACACCATGTTGGCCACCCAGTTGCACACCCAGTAGGCGTTGTCGCGGCTGAAGGTCACACAGTCGGCCCCGGGCGTGTTGTAGCAATTGGGCTGGCGCGTGCTGCAGCAATAGATGGGCGTATAGGCACTGGTGTGACCGTCATCGTTGGCCCACCACATCAGTCCGCCCACCTGGCGTGGCAGCCACGAGCGCATCTGCGCAATCCACGAGAACGCGCTCTGCTGGGTGGCGATGGGGCGCTCATTGAAGTGCTCCACCCCATCCACCTTATAGTATAACGGTGTGGGCCGGTAAGGCGAGTCGTAGAGACCGGCACCCGGGTCGTTGGTCATGTCGAGCGGCGTGCCGTCGTAGTGGTCGCGCAGGCACTCCTGCACATCGGCCACACTGAGCTTGCGGTTGGGCACAATCCACAGGGGCATCGGCTCGGTGTTCAAATCCTCACCCAGAATGAATGGCAGATACCGCTCGCCAAATCCCTCGCTATATCGGCGATAGATGCTCCACACGCGGGCCTCGCAGATGCGGCGGGCACGGAAGTTGTCCTCGGCGTATGCGTCATAGAAGCTGAAGTCCTTGTCCTTGCCGCTGAACCACCCCCGGCTGCGTGCAAAGGTAATGCAGTTCTTGGAGAACATGACGTTCTTCTTGTCCTTCTGGTCGAAGGTGCGGATGCGGCTCTGGTTGGCGTGGGCGCAGATGGCATCGTCGGGCACCCGCAGAGCCACCCAGGCCACCGCCTTGCTGCCGGCACCGCAGCCCACCATCTCCATGATCCACGCCTCGTTGGGGTCGCAGATGCTGAACACCTCGCCCGTGCTGCAGTAGCCGTAGGTCTCGGCCAGCGAGGTCATCATCTGGATGGCCTCACGGGCGGTCTTGGCGCGTTGCAGGGCCAGGTCCATCAGACTGCCATAGTCGATGAGTCCCGTCGAGTCGCGCAGCTCCTTGCGACCGCCATAGGTGGTTTCGCCGATGGTCACCTGCCACTCGTTGATGTTGCCGATCACGCTGTATGTCACCGGTGCCTCGGGTATCTCGCCGTGATACTCTTTGCTGTCGCGGTCGATGATGCGGCGCATCTCGCCCGGGGCATGCGTGCCGGCCGGCAGATAAGTCAAGTTGCGGAACGTGCCGAACGAGTCGGCGTTATAGGTGCACATCACCGAGCCGTCGGCGCTGGCTTTCTTGCCCACCATCAGGCTGGTGCATGCCATGGCAGCCGCGGTCGTCATCACAACCGCTGCCATAAGCGATACGAATCTGTTTGACATACTTGGTTATGTAGTTTTAGTTTCTACCCACAAAGGTACGAATAAGCGAGCGAAAAGTCAAATTTTGGAGCAGCGAATGCAAAGAAATGCTTGCATTTCATTTGCTGAGTCGCGACAAAATTGGACCCAAGTCAAATTTATTTGAGATTTTCCGAGCCAGAGTACCTTCGGCGCAGCCAAAGGTACGAATAAGCG
>JAFUVK010000143.1 GCA_017477555.1 Muribaculaceae bacterium | reverse complement strand
CGACAAAAGGTAATGTTGTTTGGATAAAATGCTCACGCTCGGCCATCAGCGAGCCAGCTCGCATGGCACTCGCTTAATCGCATTTTTGCAGCCCTGCTGGCGGACGGCACAGGGGTGCCGTCCCTACCTGCCACCCGTTGCCCCTACATGTTACCATTTTTTATTTCTTAGGCACAGCCTAGGCGGGAGACTGAATAAATAATCTGATCAATCTGCGCCATCTGTGGACTATAATTGATCTGCGGAATAAACCAATCAGCAAGATCAGCTTAATCTGCATGCCTAAAAATCATCTGCGTTATCAGCGTGAGAGGACATTAAACTCGCGCCATATCTCATTAAAAAATCGAGATATGGCGCGAGTTGTTACTGTCAAGATTCAACCAAACAGCTCATTCAAAGTTACTTGAGAAAATACAATCCCAGCGTGTTTGTTCTGCTTGATGCCATAGGTTGTAATCATTGTGGTGAGCAGTGCTTTTCGGGTCTTTGTCTCGCTGCGGAATACTGTCATCTTGTCGCGCAGTACCTGCTCATAATCTTTGTCTATCTCGTAGGGGGCTTGCGAAAACTTCATTTCACACAGATGCACCATCCGGTCTGCTCGGTCAATAACCAGATCAATTTGCGCTTTGCGCATTCTTCCGCCTCCCAAATCCTGCTCCATCCTACTGCGCCATGCACTCTCGTTGGTGAGCATTCCGGAGATGCCCAAACTACGCTTAATTTGCTCGATATGCATCAAAGCAACCAGTTCAAATGTCAGTCCTTGCCAAACCTTGACCGAAGGCTCATTAAGCATCAAATGCCAGTAGAGTTTATTGGTCTTCACTCCCATACCTTCCACAAATCTTAAATAGAATAAAGTATAGAAGTCGGTCAATCGATAAATAGAGTCACGTTTGCGATGCTCATATTGTTGATAGGAAGTGATGAAGTCACATCTTTGCAGGTTATCTAAAATCTTTGTCAATCCTCCTCCTCCACTGCCTAGGTGTTCTGCCAGTTCGTTGCGAGTCATGCCACTGCGGCGTTGCGACAAAGCTCTTACCACTTGCACATATCGGTCGGCATCGGTAAAAAGCACTGAATATAGGTCGTTGAACTCTGTCTCGAGCCGCGCGTTGGGTGCAAAAAAGAACTGAAACACATTTTCGTCAAGTGTGCGCTCAACATCCAAAAGGCTCCAATAGTAGGGCACTCCACCCAAGTACATATAACACTGTGTAATGGCATAGCGATCCCATTGGCATTGATGCACTTGCAGATATTGTTCACATTCTCGCAATGTGAATGGTCTTAAATGAATCTTGCATGTGACTCGATTATATAGCCCACCTTGATTCTTGAGTAGATTGTTGACCATCCATGATGTTGCCGATCCTGTGGCAATGAGCATAATGTCGCCTCGTTGTGCTGCCCAGCCATTCCAGAAGTCCTCTAGTGCCGTGACAAATTCTAGGCGGGTGCGGTCAATCCATGGCATTTCATCTAAGAAAATCAACTTCTTTCCTCCTCCCTTTTGTCTCGACAACAAGAGCCTCAATTGGTCGAAGGCCTCATACCAATCATGAATCACAGGTAGCGTTGACCGTTTGCCGTAAGCTTGTAGTTCTAGCGCAAATCGCGCCATTTGCCGAGTCTTTTTTGCCTTATGTGAGCCTACAAAAGTAAAGGCTTTTTTTCCTGCCAAAAAGGAATTAATTAAGAATGTTTTGCCAATGCGTCGACGGCCAAATAGGATGACAAACTCGGAACGGTCAGAGTTAAGACATCGATTGAGTTCACGCATTTCCGCTTCTCGTCCAATCAACTTTTCCATAATTGTTATTTTCGGCAAAGATAATGATATTTAATGACTTAGCCAAATTTCTGATGAATTTTCTCGCGCCATATCTCGATTTTTTAATGAGATATGGCGCGAGCTTTTTGTTGTCAAGAATAATTAAATGCCCTATTTATAACCGCTTAGGAGCGGTTGCGGGCGCGGCGGATGTATTCTGACGGATTCATGCCCGTCACGCGCTTGAAGGCCTGGGTGAAGGTGTTGCGCGAGCCGATGCCCACCTCGCCGGCCATGGCCTCGATGGTGAGCTGCAAGAACGACGGGTCGTCCTGGATGCGGCGACATGCCTCCTTGACACGGTGGTCGTTGACCACGATGTTGAAGTTGACCCCGTAACGCTCGCCGATGACCTGCGACACCTCGCGCTGCCGCGCCCCGATGAGTGCGGCCAACTGCATGACCGTGAAGTCGGGGTCGCAGATGACATCGGGTGTGTCGAGCACCTTCTGGATGAGGCCCTGCAGGCGGTTCTTGTCCAACTCGGTGAGCCGGCTGTCCTTGTACTTGATCGGTTCACCCTTGGGTTGGTCTGGTTCTTCGTTGTCTTCGTTATCGACAAGTTCCTGTTGGCTGACGGCGGCCAGTGCTTCGGCTTGCTCGCGTCGTGTCTGATTGAGTAACTCCTCAAGTTGCTCGCGTGTCATGCGCTCGTGCTTGTTGGCGGCGATGAGTTGTTGATTCTTGTCATATAGTGCCTGGTTGCGGGCACTCAACTGGCGGTTGCGGCGATGGATGAAGTAACCCAGCCCCAGCACCAGCAGGGCGATGATGCCGCACAGGATGCTCGTGACGAGCATCATCTGGTGGCGGTGGTTCAGCTGCGCCAACTGCAGTTCCAGGTCGCTCAACTCCGACTCAAACTCGGCCTTGCTCAACTGCATGGCCTGCTGGTAGCCGATGAGGCTGTCCTTGAGCTCGGTGCGCTTGAGCGAGTAGTCCATCGACTGGTTGCGGTCACCGGCCTTGCGGTAGTACTGCGCCAGCTGGTCGTAGACCAGCAGCTGCCCCTCCTTGATGTTGTGCTCGGCCGAGAGGCGCTCCAGCTGTTGGAGGATGTCCTTGAGCTTGTCGCTGTCGCCCATCTTGTCGTAGATCGAGGCCATGTTTGACAAAGCCATAAACCGGATGCGGGGCTTGTCGTAAGTCGTCTTGCCTCGAGGGATATGGCTCAGCATCTGGTCTAGCAAGGCGATGGCTTGAGGCCACTGCCTGTGCTCGATGGCCAGCCCGGCCTGGTACAGGTCGGCGGCAATCAGGTGCAGCGAGTCGTCGGGGGCTTGGTGCAGCCGGCCATATCGAGCCGCCACGTCGGCCAGCTCGCTCACGCGTCCTATCTCGATGGCACTCGATGTGGTGTTCAAGAAGATGACTCCGGCCGGAATCAAGTCCTTGCCGTCCAGTGATGCGTCGAATGCCTTGATGCCGTAGTCGATGACCAGACTGTCGATGTGTGGGTCGTGCACGTTGTTGTTGACATACTGGTAGAAGGTCTGCAGCAGACTGTAGGTCAGCGGTTGGATGAATCCTCCCTGCCGCTCCAGCTTCTGCGCCTTCTTGAGGTGGCTCAGTGCCTTGGGGTAGTCGAAGTAGTCAAACAGATAGATCTCGGCCATCTTGTTGTGCGCCTGGCACAGTAGCTTGGGGTCATCGGTCAGGCGGTTGACAACGACCGAATAGCACTGCATGGCACTGTCGATGTGGCCGTTATGGCCGAACTCCCTGCCGATGTCGAGCAGTCGCTGCGACGGCTCGTCGGCCCAGCGCCAGTAGTAGCTGGGCTGGGTATGAGCCGCGAGCATGCAGGGCAAAGCCAGCATGGACACGAGCAAGACGATATGCAACAATCGACGAATCAACTTAGGATTAAGAAATTAAGGATTAAGAATTAAGAATTACTGGGTGGCAGTCACCAGCGCATTGTGCCATTTGTTTCACACAGAATACACAGAACTCACAGAATAATAATTTTTCTGTGCTTTCTGTGAATTCTGTGTGATTTTCTGCCAGGCAGTCACCAGCACATTGTGCATTGAGAAAGCATTGTGCATTGAATCAGTCGACGATGAGCATGGCATCGCCATAGGCACCAAAGCGGTACTTCTCGTCGATGGCGACCTTGTAGGCGTTCATCACGTGGTCGTAGCCGCCAAAGGCAGCAGTGACCATGAGCATAGTGGAGTAGGGCAGGTGCAGGTTGGTGATGAGCGCATCGCACGTCGTGCACTCGTAGGGTGGGAAGATGAAGCGGTTGGTCCACCCCTTGAAGGCCTTGATGTGGCCGTTCATGCCCACGGTGGTCTCCATGGCGCGCAGCACCGATGTGCCCACAGCGCAGATGCGGTGTCCGGCGTCGCGCTTGGTGTTGACACGCTGGGCCAGCGCCTCGGTCACTTCCATTGGCTCGCTGTCCTGGCGGTGCTTGGTAAGGTCTTCCACGTCAATCTTGCGGAATACGCCCAGCCCGATGTGCAGCGTCAGGAAGTCGCGCTCGATGTCGTAAATCTCCATGCGGCGCAGCAGCTCGCGGCTGAAGTGCATGCCGGCGGCTGGGGCTACCACGGCGCCTTCCTCGCTGGCAAACAACGTCTGGTAGTTCTCCTCGTCCTCAGGCTCGACCTCACGCTTGATGTAGTAGGGCAGAGGGGTGTGGCCCATGGCCAGCAGGCTCTGCTTGAATGTGTCGTGCTCACCGTCGTGCAAGAAGCGAAGTGTGCGACCGCGCGATGTGGTGTTGTCGATGACCTCGGCCACCATCGAGTCGTCGAGGCCGAAGTACAGCTTGTTGCCGATGCGGATTTTGCGTGCCGGCTCCACCAGCACGTCCCACAGCTTGTTGTTGGCATTAAGTTCGCGCAACAAGAACACCTCGATGCGTGCTCCGGTCTTCTCCTTGTTGCCCATCAGCTTGGCGGGAAATACGCGGGTGTTGTTGAACACCATCATGTCCTGAGGGTCAAAGTACTCGAGCACGTCCTTGAAGATGCGGTGCTCTACTTCGCCAGTCTTGCGGTGCAGCACCAGCAGGCGGGCTTCGTCACGATGTTTGGCGGGATACTCGGCAATGAGTTCCTCGGGCATGTGGTTGTTGAATTCCGACAGTTTCATATTTTTGTTTTTTAACCGCGAATGCCTCGCGAATTTTTTGTTCTTATATCTTCTTTTAAAAACCGCGAATAAACGCGAAAGCCTTATGTTCTTATGTTCTTATGTCTTTAAAAACTGCGAAAACTGCGAATTTATTTGTTCTTATGTCTTTTTCGACCTGAGTCGGGCGGCTTTCTGTGCTGCGGCGCGGGCGCGGTTGGCCTCGCGCTCGGCCTCGAGCAGCTGCGCTTCGGCCTCTTCGACGCTCACATACTGCTCGCTGTCTAGGCGGTCGAGCAGGCTGTGCAGGTCCTCGCAGCATTCCACGGCGATGTCGCCCACACGTGTGCGTCGCAGTCCGTAGAGGTGCGCACCGCTGTTCAGTGCCAGCCCGATGTCGCGGGCCAGGGCACGGATGTAGGTGCCCTTGCTGCACACCACGCGGATGGTGAGCGTCGGCTCGGCAGGCAATCCGCACTCCATGACCTCGATCTCGTCGATGACCAACGTCTTGGCCCGGATTTCCACGTCCTGACCCTTGCGGGCCAACTTGTAGGCCGGCTTGCCATCCACCTTACAGGCCGAGAATGCGGGTGGAACCTGCTCGATGGCCCCCACAAACTGTTGCTGGAGCACCTGTTCCACCTGTTCGCGCGTGATGTGTTGCCACGGGTAGGTAGCATCGACCTCGGTCTCCATGTCGAACGACGGTGTGGTCTCGCCCAGCCTGATCCATGCAATGTACTCCTTGACACCGGCCTGCAGCTCTTCGATGCGCTTGGTCATCCGCCCGGTGCACACAATCAGCACACCACTGGCTAGTGGGTCGAGCGTGCCGGCATGGCCCACATGGATGTTTTTGCGGTTCAGGTGCCGGCGCAGCCTGCCGCGTATCTGCTTCACCGCACTGAACGAGGTCATCTCCAGTGGCTTGTCGATACAAAATATTTCGCCTGCTATCGGGTTAAGCACGTCTGTAGTTGGGTGTTAAAAGTTGAGCGTTGAGCAAAGTATTGTCACCACACCAGCAAGGGCGCAGTAGATGCCGAAATAAACGAGCTTGCCGCGCTTGACGATGCCAATCATCCACTTGCAGGCCAGGCACCCCGACACAAAGGCTGCGATGAAGCCCACCACCAGCGGCAGCGTGTCGATGCCGCCAAAGGCTGCCTCGCCTTTCAGCCCCTTAATGATGTCGAGCAAGGCCTCGCCCAGGATGGGCGGGATCACCATCAGGAACGAGAACTGAGCCAGCGACTCTTTCTTATTGCCCAATAGCAGGCCGGTGGCGATGGTCGAGCCCGACCGCGACAGGCCGGGCATCACGGCGCATGCCTGCGCGATGCCGATGATCAGGGCGTCGCGCCACGAGATTTTCTCCTTGGGGCGCGGTTTGGCATAATATGAGAAAATGAGCAGTGCAGCCGTCACCAGCAGCATGATGCCCACAATGAGCAGTCCCGAGCCGAAAACCTCCTCGACTTGGTCCTTAAAGAACACGCCCACGATGCCCACGGGAATCATTGAAATGACGATGTTGATAAAGTAGCGCATCTCGTCGTTCATCTTCAACTTGAGCACACCCTTTACCAGCCAGTCAATCTCGCTCCACAACACCACGATGGTGCTCAGCACGGTGGCCACATGAACCAATACCGTAAAGGCCAGGTTGTCTTCGCCTTGCAGCCCGAACAAGTGCTGGCCTATAGCCAGATGCCCGCTGCTGCTCACGGGCAGATATTCAGTAAGTCCCTGGACAATGCCCAGAATCAATGCTTGTAACCAGTCCACAGTTTATTTGAGTTTTTTATTTCTAAAAGGAGTAAGGTAGAGTAGTGAAGTAGTGGAGTAGTAGGGTAGTAAAGCCGATACATTATAAGGGCAGCCTGTTTCCCCTGCCACAATTATGCAAAATTTGCGCAAGTCGAATGCAAAAAGCTGGCTTATTTTGCTGAGGCGCCGCCAAATTTATGCAAAATTTGCGCAAGTCGAACGCAAAAAGCTGGCTTATTTTGCTGAGGCACCGCCAAATTTATGCAAAATTTGCGCAAGTCGAACGCAAAAAGCTGGCTTATTTTGCTGAGGCACCGCCAAATTTATGCAAACTTCTTAACTTCTTAACTTCTTAAGAGTTTATTGTTTCTTGCGATAAAGGATAGCAGGGGCCATGAGCACAAAGCCCAGCAAGGCTACCATCGGACCCACGGTGGTGCGTGTAGAGTTGAAGATATCGTAGTTGAATGTGCTCCCCTCATTGGCGCTGCCAGCCATCAGGCACAGCCCGATGATGATCAGTGCCAGGCAGACTGCCATGAGTATGTAGTTCAGTTTGCCCAGGGGCATCTCTTGTCGTGATGTCTCAGTTTTTTTGTTTTCGTTTGCCATAATAATATGAGGTGTGATGTCTTTTTTGCTGCAAAGATACAACCTGAAAACCCCTTTGTCAACACTTTTAGCAACATTTTAGATTTTACCCCACAAATTTTGGATAAAATTTTGATAAAATGCTCACACTCGGCCATCAGCAAGCCAGCTTGTATGGCTCTCGCTTAATCGCATTTTTGGCTTCGTCTCGGCAAAAAAAGTAATTGTTCAGCGATTCAGAAAATCTTCTCACTTCCCCTCCCCTTTCTTAAAGGGGACCAATGGTGCAAGCCGAATACAATGCCGAGCTAGCTCGAACATTGTTGAGGTGCAGCCCATTGACGCTGGAAGAGCGGCTGGGGTGGGGGTGGATAATCTTGGCTGCACTCGG
>JAFUVK010000142.1 GCA_017477555.1 Muribaculaceae bacterium | reverse complement strand
TTGAGCGTCCAGTGGACAGTCCAGTGGACAGACTGGACAGACTGGACAGACTGGACAGACTGGACAGACTGGACAGACTGGACGGACTGGACGAAACTGGACGGATTGGACGGACTGGACGAAACTGGACGAAACTGGACGAACTGGACGAAACTGGACGAAACTGGACGAAACTGGACGGACTGGACCAGGAGGCAATCAGGCTGTGTAGGGACGGCACCCCTGTGCCGTCCGCCTCGGCAAAAGGTAATGTTGCTTGCAGGCGGCACAGGGCTGCTTGAACGTTGCCAAATCTCCCTCATGATGCGAGGGTACGTGGGGTTAGGTCAGGTAGCGGGCGGTGACCGATGCGGCGCAGTGGGCCATGTCGCGCGGGGTGCCGGCATAGGTGATGGTGCCGCCCTGCTCGCCGGCTCCGGGCCCCAGTTCGATCACGTGGTCGGCCGAGCGGATGACATCGGTGTTGTGCTCAATGACATAGACCGTGTTGCCAGCGTCAACCATCTGCTCAAACAGGTCGATGAGATGGCGCACGTCGCGCAGGTGCAAGCCGTCGGTCGGTTCGTCGATGACAAAGACGGCGCGTTGGCCCCCCGTGGTGTAGGGTTGCAGGTAAGAGGCGAGCTTCATGCGTTGCAGCTCACCGCCCGACAGCGTGCTCAACGCCTGGTTCAGGTGCAGGTAGTCGAGGCCCACGGCCAGCAGCGGCCGCAGCTTCTGCTCGATGGTCGTGCCGCAGAAATGCTCGCTGGCACGGCGCACCGACAGATCCATCACCTGGGCGATGTTCAGCCCGTCCAGCTCATATTGCAGTGCCTCGGTGCTGTAGCGCAGTCCGCCGCAAGCCTCGCAGGTGGTCTCGATGTTGTCCATAAATGCCATCTCGCTGATGACCACGCCCTTACCGCCGCACACGGGGCAGCCGCCGCGGCCATTGAAGGTGAAGTACTGCTCCTTGAGGCGGTGGGCACGTGCAAAGCGCTTGCGGATGTCGGGAGCTACGTCCATATAGGTGGCGGGCGTTGAGCGCAAACTCACGCCGATGTTCTTCTGGCTGATGTAGACCACCTCGCCGGGATAGTCGTGGCGGAAACACTCCATAAGCGAACTCTTGCCCGATCCGGCCACCCCCGCCACCACGGCCAGCACACCCAGTGGCAGGTCGATGGAGATGTCCTTCAAGTTGTGCAGTGTGGCGTGCCGCAGCGCGAATGTCTCAACCACCTCGCGTGGCCGCGCCTTGAACTCGCCGCGGCACGTCAGCATCTGGCCTGTGGCCGTGCCGCTGTGCAGCAGCTGGTCGTAGCTGCCCTGGAACACAATCTCCCCACCATGGCTGCCGGGGCCGGGACCCATGTCGACGATGTGGTCGGCCAGGCCGATCATCTCGCGGTGGTGCTCGACCAGCACGACGGTGTTGCCGGCGTCGCGCAGCCGCCTGACCGAGTGCTTCATGCGCTCGATGTCGTGGTCGTGCAGTCCTGTGCTGGGCTCGTCCAGGATATAGAGTACGTCGGCCAGCGACGAGTTGATATACTTGGCAATCTTGCAGCGCTGGGCTTCACCGCCCGACAAGGTGCCCACGCCACGGTCCAGGCTCAGGTAACCCAGCCCAATCTCTTCCAGCGCGGTGAGGCGTGCACCGATGGCCGCCTTGATGTCGACGGCCAGAGGCGAGGTGAGCGACTGTACCCACCGGTTGAGTCGGGTGATGGACATGGCGCAAGCGTCGGCAATGTTGATGCCATCAATCTTGCACGAGCGCACTCGCTCGTTGACGCGTGTGCCCTGGCAGTCGGGACACACACCCATGTGTAGCATGGGGTTGAGCACGGCGGCATGCAGCAGGCCCTCCTCGCTATTGATGATGCTGCGGTACATGCGCGGAATCAGCCCCTCATATTTGGCGGTCTTGGGCCAGTTGGCCGGAGGATTCTTGAGCCGAATTTGCGGACTGTTGAGGAACAAGTCCAGTTCCTCGGGTGAGTAGTCCTTGATTTTCTTGTCCAGGTCAAACAAGCCGCTGTGGGCATAGCGTATCCATCGCCAGCCGCCCTTGCCGAAGGCGATGTAGTGGATGGTGTCCTCGTCGTTGAGGCTCTTGTCGAAGTCCACCAGCTTGTGGATGTCCAGCTCGCGGATCTCGCCCAGCCCCGAGCAGCGCGGACAGCTGCCCTCGGGATGGTTGAAGCTGAACGACTCGGCATAGCCCACAAAGGGCTGTCCCACCCTGGAGAAGAGCAGCCGCAGCAGCGCGGCAATGTCGGTGTAGGTGGCTACAGTCGAGCGCGAGTTCTGCGCGGGCTTCTTCTGGTCGATGACGATGGCGATGGGCAGGTTCTCGATGGCATCGACGTGCGGCCGGCCGTACTTGGGCAAGTACTGCTGGACAAACGACGGGAAAGTGTCGTTCAACTCTCGCCGCGATTTGGCGGCGATGGTGTCGAGCACGAGCGAGCTCTTACCTGAGCCCGACACGCCGGTGAATACCGTGATTTGATGTTTAGGAATTTCGAGCGACACCCCCTTGAGGTTGTTCTCTCGTGCGCCGCGGATGACTATATTCTGTGACATGGTGGCAAAGGTAGTAATTATTTGGCACAAATTGTAACAAAAAAGGTCTTTTCCCTATTGTTTCTAGGATATTTTTTGGATAAATTTTGCTGAGGCGCAGCAAATTTTGTAATTTTGCGATTGATTTGTGCAATCTTGACTTTTTACCGAAATGACCAAGTTCTACAGATATCTGTCACTCATAATTATATGCCTGACACTCAGCGCTGCGACACAGGCCCAGGACGGGCCGGTCGAGCAGGCGCTGTCGGCCTTCGACCAGCGGCAGCAGCACGCCACCGCCAACGCCTTCTTCCAGTTGCTCGACAAGGAGCAATTCACTGAGAGCCGACTGCAGTTCGCGCCACAGGTGCCGCTCGACTCGGTGCGCCAGCAGGTGTGGTACTGGGGGGCCGAATGGTTCTACGACCGCAACGAGTATGAGCGGGCTCGGCGCTATGCCTCCAAGGCGTTGCCGTTCTATAGCAGCAACAGTGCCGACAAGGCCGACTGCTTGAATCTGTTGGGGTGCATCTATGTGCGCTTGGGTGACTTTAACCAGGCGGCTACCTACACCAAGAAGTGCCTGAACATCGACCTGGCCAGCGGCGACCACGACCGTATCAGCTCGAGCATGAACACGCTGGCGGGCATCTATATGGCGGCCAAGCAGAACGATGAGGCCGAGCAGTGGATACTGCAAGCTATTGACCATGCCGACAAAGCCGACAACCCGGCGCGCAAGGCGGTGCTGCTGGGTACAGCGGCCGAAATCTATCATTCGCTGACACGCGAGCAGGAGGCTCTGGACTATGCCCGTCAGGCCTACGACATCGAGTGCAAGTTGGGGCGCAAGCTACATGCCGCCATCCGTCAGGACCAGATGGCTTCGGCACTGATGGGACTGAAGCGCTATGACGAGGCCGAGAAAGCCCTACGCGCGGCTATCCCTGTCATGCGCGAGCAGGGCGAACTGCACTCGCTGGCCATCGCCTGCAACCACCTGGGGACAGCCCTGATTTGGCAGAAGCGAGACAGCGAGGCCTACCCCTACTACCGCGAAGCGGCCGACCTGTTTGTGCGTATGCACGACCCGATCAACGAACTGTATGCCCGCCGCGGCCTGTGCCTGAGCCTGTGGGAGAGTCACCCCGACAGTGCTCGCGCCGAGCTCAACCGCTTCAACTACCTCAAGGATTCGCTCTATACGCACGAGGCCAACGAGACCTTGGCACGCATCAATGCCGAGTTTGGCAACGACCGTCTGCAGCAGGAGATGGACCGCGAGCGGCAGGCCCACAGCCGCGACATCATCATAGTCATTGTGGCTGTGCTGGTGCTCATGGCCGCCGGATGGTATGTCTACTGGCGCCAGCGGCGGGCGCATGAGCGGCGGGTGAGCCAGCTGGTGCGCGAGGTGGCGCAGTTGCGCCTGACGCTGGAGGCGGTCACACAAGACACTCACCCGGCTGAGCTGGCCGATGGCACGATGACCGACGGCGAGCTGCAACGGCGCATCATCCGCAGCATCGACGATGATACCACTGGCGACTACTCGCTCGAGGCACTGGCCACCCAGCTGGGTGTCGGGGCCACCACCCTGCGGCGGCGCCTGCAGCGCATCACCGGCGACTCGCCCAAGACCTATATCCAAGCCATCGTCATGGACAAGGCGCGCCGACTGCTGGACCAAGGTGGCACCGTGGCCGACGTGGCCCAGGCGTGCGGCTATGCCGACAACAGCAGCTTCACCCGCGCCTTTAAGCGCGTCTTCGGTGAGACACCCACCGAATACCGTAGCCGCAAGTGATTGTCTTAAAACCGCGAATCACACGAATGAATTTTTTATCCACGAAGAACCGCGAAATTTTTGTCCTTATGTCCTTAAGTCCTTATGTCTTACAAACTGCGAATGTTCTTTTGTCGTGACTTTTGTGGGTTGGAGATTTCTGACATCGACTTGGAGATTTCCGACAAAATGCGTGTTTTTCAGGCCGATGGACAAAAATGTCAAGCATTTTGATCAAAAAAGTCAAATGCTATGACCAGAAATAGCAGTAATTTTGCAACATGAAACCCAGCGACAAGATATTAACACTTAATAACACTTGAATATGAAAAAGGCATTTCAATGGATGACATTCGTGGTGGCCATGGTCGCCATGATGACTGCGTGTGACGTGCAGAACACAAGCCCCGCCGATCTGGCAGGAATGTGGGGCGAGGGAAAAATCCCCAGCAAGAATGGCGACATCGAGATGATTATCCGCTTCACTCCTAACCAGGCCGACAGCACACAAGGCGAGTTTGCCATGTGGTATGAGGGAACGTGGAACGACGAGGACGACGCAGGAAAGTTCAGCCAGGGCTTCAGCGTCAGCGTGCCGGGAACCTACAAGGTCAATGACGATGAAGTCGTGCTCACCTACAACAGCGACGAGGTAGGAGTCAAACTAGATGATGACGACGCCATCGAGCATGCCAAGGCACTACAGGAGGCTGGCGAGGAAGGATCGGTCGAAGCCATCGCCGAGGACTTTAAAGACATGTTTGGGGGTTTCCTGGGCGAAACGTTCCAGGGGCTATTCAAGTCGCGCAATAGTGGCGAGAACGTCTATGGCTTCGCCGTGAGCGCCGACAAGCTCACCCTCTCGACCTCTGATGTCGACAACGTGGTGCTCAAGAAAATCGAAGAATAACCTTGACACTGAACCAGCATGCAGTCCGGCTCGATTGGGTTATCGGGCCGGACTGCTCTTGCTATCGTTTTGTAGATTGCTGAAAAAGTGGTACATTTGCCGAAAAATCATGAAACAATGAGACGACTAATCGTGATATTGGCGGCATGGGCTACACTGTGGACATGCGCACAGGTGCGTGTGGGCATCTCTTGGCAGCGGTCGGCCGACAACTACGACCGCGTCATTCACGCAATCACTGCGGTGGGGGCCGAGCCGGTCATCATCGAGCAGCTGCGCCTACCTGGCTTGGAATACGAAGACATCAACATTGCCAATCGGTGCCTGGACGAACATGGCATTCTGTTGCAGCCGTGGGCCGAACAGCTCAAACGCGACACTTGGCATGGCAGCCGGGCCGAGCAGGCACTGGCCGGTGTCGACGCAGTGGTGTTTCTGGGTGGGGGAGATGTGTGCCCCACTTTGTTCGCCACACCGCAACCGTGGCATGGCATCGAGGTTGAGACCAACCATGATGCCACGCGCGACGTGTCGGAATACCTGACCATGACCTATTGTCTGGACCACGACATCCCGCTGCTGGGGCTGTGCCGCGGCATGCAGTTGCTGGGTGTGGTGTCGGGCGCACCGCTCATCCAGGACTTGGGCGTGTACTATGACAACTTGGGCAAACAGAACCACTACGTACACCGCAGCGACTGCGACCGCGAGGGCAACCGCCACTATGTGGCCCACGATGTGCTGGTTACTGACCGTGGCTCGCTGTTGTGGAGCATAGCCCGCACCGACACCATCCATGGCGCACCGTCGTGGCACCACCAGGTGGTGGGAGAGGTCAACGGTACCCCCTTGCGTGTCACGGCCATCACCCATGACGATGGTGTGGACATCATCGAAGCCATCGAGCGTATCGACAAACGCTTTGCCCTGGGTGTGCAGTATCATCCCGAAACGGCGGTGCGCAAGCACCTGGACCACGAGAGCGATGAGCATTTGTTCATGTCGGTTCAGGAGGGGCTGGCCTACTTCCGCGCCCTGGTGCAGGCAGCACAGGCTAGGCTGAATCCATGACACTTGGCTGTTTGGTGAGAATTTTATACTTGACTTTTGGATTTGTGAGCAAAAATGCCTAACTTTGTCGGTTGAACCGAAAATGACACATCATGACTGAGCTGAGATACCCCGTGGGCGAGCAGGACTTCGCCAAGATTCGCACACAAAACCTGGTCTACGTCGACAAGACCGAAGTGCTCTATCGGCTTGTCACCACCCGCAGCTACTACTTTCTGAACCGGCCGCGCCGGTTCGGCAAGTCGCTGATGCTCTCCACGCTGCGCTACTACTTCGAGGGGCGGCGCGAGCTTTTCCAGGGGCTGGCCATGGAGCGGCTCGAGCAGCAGTGGACCGTGCATCCGGTCATCTACCTGGACATGAGCAGCGAGAAGTATGCCGAGGTCGCCAATCTGCACTCGGCCATTAATGACATGCTCACCAAGTATGAACAGCTTTATGGCGTAGAATTGCTGGGAGGTAACACCTATGGCACTCGCCTGGACCGAATTATCGAGGCGGCCCACGAGGCGACGGGTCAGGGGGTGGTGGTGCTCATTGACGAGTATGACGCTCCAATGCTCGATGCCACTGGCGATGAGGCCAAGATGGAGGTGATGCGCAACATCACCCGCAGCCTCTACAGTCCACTCAAGGCCAAGGCGGCGCAGCTGCGGTTTGTCATGCTCACGGGCATCACCAAGTTCTCGCAGCTGAGCATCTTCAGCGAGCTGAACAACCTGTCGAACATCTCGATGGAGCCTGACTATGAGGCCATCTGCGGCATCACCGAGCACGAGATGCTCACCCAGCTGCGCCTCGGCATCGAGCAGATGGCGCAGCGCACGGGCGTCACCATGGATGAGTGCGT
>JAFUVK010000141.1 GCA_017477555.1 Muribaculaceae bacterium | reverse complement strand
TACAGCCGCCTGGCTGCTTCCCCCTTACCCATTACCCATTACCCCTTACCCATTCCCCCTTACCCTCAATCAGCTTCCTTCGACGGCCGGTTGCACCGCACGGGAGCATAGTGGGCACAAAGGTAAGCATTTTTTGCCAATGGGGTGACATTTATCCAGATTAAAAAAAGAGAGCCGCTGCTCAATCACGAGTGGCGGCACTCCAAAACTAATTACTATTACGCTTTATCATATGTTGCTGAGTGGTCAGTAGACACGCTTGACGGTGCTTCGTGTACCGTCGGTGTAACGGGTCACCACCAGGTTCAGGCCGGCAAACGGCTCGGCCGAACGCATGCCCGCGAGGCTGACATAGGTTACATCGAGCACATCGGCTGCGGCACGCACGGTGGCTACTGCAGTCACCACCTGTTCGCCGCCCTCCAGAGGATAGACCGTGTAGTCGCCCTCGGTGACCGTTGCCGCCTGAGCATGGAGTGCCCGCGAGGTGGTGCGGCCGTAGCGCACAATGGCGTGGAAATCGTAACCATTGCCCTCGACGAAGTCCTGCTCGTAGTCGCCCGGATAGAGACTCTAGTCGACCGTTAACCCGCCCTTGAGTTGAGCGACATTGTCGCCCTCGCGGTTGGGGATTGAGAAATGTTTTGTCGCATGGCCGTCGAACACAGCCCAGTTGACCCTGACAAACTCCTGCGCCTTGGGCTGGACAAAGAAGAACGGCTGGGGATAGTCGGCCACAGGGCTGTTCTGCACAATGGACGACATGAAGTTGTTGGTCACATACTGGTTGACGCTATACTCACCGTCGGGTTCGGTCGGCTCGGTGTAAGCGGTCACGGTCATGGCCGGGTTCTGCTTGCTCGTGAGCTTGCCCGTGATTGTGCCGCCGCATCCAGGCCGCCGCGTTGCCGCTGGCCACGACCAGCGGCCTGCAGTGCTACAACATCAACGGTTCGAGGTTCTTCTTCGACCTGATGCAATATTACCGGGCCATCTGCCCCGATGAGTTGCGCGGCGAGTTAGAAGACATATATAATAAGGTGGTGCTGTACAAGGCTGCGACACCCACCATCTTTGGCCGCGTGCTCATCGACCCGGCCCATTTCTCGGGCCTGTCGACCTATATTCCCGGCACGTCGCCAGGAGTGAACGAGACCTACTACCACGAGCTGGCATGGTACCGCAGCGTGTTCTAGCCCATCACCGCATCGGCAGGACGATGCAATATTGTGCGACGCACTGCGTTTTGAATGTTATGAGACGCTTAATTCTGACAATGGCTCTTGCCGTGGCAGCAGCCACAACACAGGCACAGGTGGTGACCCAGCTGGCCAAGGAAAGCACGCGGGTTCCGCTGGGCCTAAAGGCTGAGAACAAGCACCAGCAGCACTACACACCGGTGGAGATTGACATGGACACGACCTCCACCTATTATATTATGCTCGACTCGGCGCAGACGATGATTGACCAGCAGCGCTGGAGCGAGGCCGAGGCGTACTTCACGCGCGCGCTGACCAGCAACCCCACACATCCTGCCAACTCGATGCTGCTGTCGAACCTGGCCACACTGCAACGCTATCAGGGTCGGCTGTCCGACGCCATCAAAAACTACTCGATGGCGCTGGACCTGACCCCCAATGCCGTAACACTACTGCTGAACCGTGCCGCCGCACTGATTGAGGCCGGCGAGACCGAGCGCGCCACAGCTGACTATGAGCGCGTGACCACGCTTGACCCCACCGACGTGGAGTCGCGCTATAGCCTAGGTATGCTCGCGGTGGAGACGCACGACTACAAGCGCGCCGAAGACCTGTTTGAGCAAATCAAGCGCATCAACCCCAACAGCGGCCTGGCCAGCGAGGGATTGGGCATGATGCACAAGCAGCTGGGGCACTACGACAAAGCCATCGAACTGCTAAGCGAGGTAATCAAGGCCCGTCCCAACGCCCGACTGCTGGCCAACCGTGCCGACTGCTACTTGACACAGAAGCAGCTCAACCGTGCCGAGGAAGACATCCGCAGTGCCCTGTCGATGACTCCCGACGACCCCTACCTGTATGTGCTGCGCGCCAAGCTGTCGAAGCTGCGTTTCGGACGCGATGACATGGAGCGCGACATCAATCTGGCCGTGGAGCACGGCCTGGACCGCAAGCTGGTGGAAGCTTTATTGAATTGACTGAGGTAGGTTTAGCAGAAAAAGGCAAAAAAAAATTTGCACAGTACAAAAAATGTGTGTAATTTTGCCCCTGCATGTACACCATTATTGAGCATATTGAATACCTTCTGACGAGTCATGACTGTGTGGTAATCCCTGGATGGGGAGCCCTTGTGGCACAGTATAGCGACTCGCGATACAATCCCGTTGCAGGACACATCGAACGTCCGCGGCGCGAGCTGGGCTTCAACGCCAGCGTAGACCATAACGACGGTCTGCTGGCGCAGTCGCTTGTTCGCCGCGAGGGAGTGACCTACGACGAGGCGATGCGGCAGGTGGGACTGAGTGTGAGTGCCTTCAAGCGCCAACTCGCGCTGGGCAACGAGGTTCCATTGGGCCGATTGGGCTACTTCCACAGTACCGACGGCCATCGCATCGAGTTCACACCATTTGACCACGAGCAGAGCAACGACGGCTACTATGGGCTGCGCGACCTCAACATCAGTCCGCTGGTGCAGGAGGTGATGGTCCAAGACGAGCCGGCCGCAGTGCGTGCCACAGTGCGCCGTCCCAGCTGGGGCGCACGCATCGCCAGAGTGGCCGCATCGATTGCCGTGCTGCTGTGCCTGACGGTGCTGCTGAGCACACCCGTCATCGTCAACCGCAACCAGCAGGACTACGCCTCGCTGAACTTGCCCACGGTGACCAAGCCCCAGCGCCAAGTGATCGAGACCAAGCAAGCCACTCCGGCCCAACCTGCCCAGCCCGCTGTGGCCACAGCCGCAACACCCGCCGCTCCTGCCAGCCCACTGCTGCTGGACGAGGGTGGCAAGTGCCTGCTGGTGGTGGCATCGCTCAACTCGATGAAGCAAGTGGAGGAGTTCAAGCAGTCGCACCCCGACCTGGCCTCCAAGATGCAAGTGTCGCACACCAGTTCGAAACTCTATCATGTGTATGTGGCGCGCAGCAGCAGCGTGTCGCATCTCTATGCCTTGCGTTCAGAGTTGCCCGAGGCCTACCGCAACTCGTCGTGGGTCAAGAACTAGCCAACGAGCAATGAGAACACAGCCCGGCAAGACACTCTGCCGGGCTGTTTTTTTTGGGGGGAACTATATAGCGGTTGTGGCCAATCACGCGGCACGCTGCTGCAACAGTTCCCCTCCCCTGACAGGGGAGGGGTTAGGGGTGGGGTCATCGCCAAGCGTGACATCTGGTGGGGACTGTGGCCGATCACGCGGCAAATCTTGTGCAAGCGAGTGCAGAGCCGAGCTCGCTCGAGCTAAGAGTGCAACCAAGATTATCTACCCCGCGTCCCTACCTTGCTACTCAACCCCAGACCTAGCCTCCCCCCTGCCAGGGATGCCGTGCCTAGCTGGGCAATGTGCTACACTACGACTGCAAGTGGGCGTACAGCTTAGCGGCAAAGTCGCGAATCGGGATTGAGGCCTGCTCAATGGCAGTGAAGGGAATCATCAGGAAGGTGTAGCGCCGCACACTGAGCATGACCAAGAAGGCATTGCCACCCACCTCGACACGATTGACTTCGCTCCAAGTGATGAGCCGATCATGCAAGCGTTGGTCCTCAAATTGCAGCATCAGTCCCTGGTCGGTGATGGTGAGTTCTTTGTTGAGCAGCGACCATCGTGCCTCGAGCGACAGGGCATAGTTGATATAAGCCATCGCCAGCACCATGGGGATGGCCACAAACAGCAGCATCAGCCCCACGACGAGCCATCGCACGTCGGCCCAAGCCGCTGTCATGGCTCCGCACAGCAGCACAGGTGCCGCCAGCCATGGCCAACGGTCTCTCAAGTACATTCGGCCCAATTGCCTCAAGTACTGACTTGATGTGACAGTGCAAGTCATAGACTAAAAATATCGGGTAGGTCGGGGAGCGAGAGTTTTGGCTTTCGCTCCCTTTCCTCCCACACCACCGTACGTGCCGTTCGGCATACGGCGGTTTGGCTTGTTTTCAGAGGTGTCTTTTCAGGCCACCTCCCATCGTTCTTGATTTCTG
>JAFUVK010000140.1 GCA_017477555.1 Muribaculaceae bacterium | reverse complement strand
CCGTTGTCGCAATCTTCGATTTTATCAATTTCAGCTTCATTTGTCCATCATTTATGTGATAACGCTACATATCGCTACAAAGGTACAACAAAAAAACCGCCTGTACAAGCGGCTTAACCTTATTTAACTGTCAAACTTGGGCTCCCCTTTAAGAAAGGGGAGGGGAAGTGAGGAGATTTTCTGAATCGGTGAATAGTTACAGACCAGGGCATCAGTGTTAATGTTGTGTAATTTTAAGGGTGGGCCATGTCGGATACCGAAAAAAGCATTAACTTTGCAAGTTATATCTTTAAAATTGCAAGCAATGAAAAGATTCATTATCGCATTCATCCTGCTGACAATCAGCGTAGCAGCCACATGGAGCCAAGAGGCAGCATGTGCCACCTTTACCTCTCGTGTCCACGACTTCGGGGTCATCAAAGAGGAGGGCGGCCCAGTGACCACCGAGTTTGAGTTCACCAACACCGGCAAGCGACCGCTGCTCATCATCGATGCCACCGCCTCATGCGGTTGCACCCGCCCCGAGTATCCCACAAAGCCCATCAAGCCCGGCAAGAAGGGCCGCATCAAGGTGACATATAGCCCGCTGGGCCGTCCTGGCGCATTTCGCAAGTCGGTTAAGGTGCGCACCAACGGTGACCCCAAAACCGCCACGCTGACCATCGAGGGTACCGTAACGCCATCCCACCAGCGATGACTGGCATCCGCCACATACTGTGTCTGACACTGCTATGTTGCGTCATGGCCATGGCTCATGCCGACGGCCTGGTTCGCTGGCTAGAGCAGGAGCATGACTTTGGTACCATCCATGAGGAAAATGGCAAGGTATCGTGCACGATGCGCATGGTCAACGACGGCGACAGTGCACTGATTATCACGCATGTGCGCTCATCATGCGGTTGCACCGCCGCCGGCTACGACAAGACTCCCATAGCTCCCGGCGACACCACAGCCATCACCATTACCTACAACCCAGCCGCCCGCCCGGGCGAGTTTGTCAAGGACGTATTTGTCTATACTAACGGCATGCCCCGCCGCTCGTCGTTGAGCATCCGCGGCACGGTCATCGCCCAACCCGAGACCTTGTCGGAGCGTTATCCATTGTCGGCGGGCGCGTTGCGTTTGAGCGGTGCCAACATCCCTCTGGGCGAGCTCGTGCGCGGTCGCCACCGTTCTTCCTACCTGACCACACTCAACAGCTCTACCACCGACACGCTGGTGGTGAGCGTCGGCGAGACGTATGCCTACCTGAGCGCTTCGGCCTCGCCCGACACCCTTGCCCCAGGCAATGTGGGCGCCTTGACGGTACACTTTGACACCCGGAAGGGTCCGCAGTGGGGTCTGAACATCGACACACTGACCGTGATCAGCGAGCCGCTACACCCGAGTGCCACCGCCGTGTCGGGTACCACCCACATCTATGTGATGGCACAAGTGCTAGACGACTTCGGCCAGCTTACTGACAAGCAACGCGCCGAGGCTCCAATTATCGAGACCAGCACCGACAAGCTAATGTTCGGTAGCGACGCGCTCACCGCGACAATGACCGTGAGCAACAGCGGCAAGAAGCCGCTGGAGCTGCGACGGCTATGGACTTCCGAGCCAGGAGTGTCAATCGACTGCGACAAGACCCGCATCAAGCCCGGCAAGTCCGCTACCGTGACCGTGACCGTCGACCCATCACACCTTAGCCATAGTCTGCTCAACGGGCAGATGACCATAGTGAGCAACTCACCCTCTCGTCAATCAATCGCTGTGCGACTTGTGGGCGAATTCAAATAGTTGAGAATAAATAACACAAGACCTACCAGAAAAGACCATCAGAAATGACCGATAACGACAGTGCGGTGCCCATGCAGCACCCCGAGAACGATGCGCAGTACACCGGCCTTCAAGTCAACGCCGGCGTCGAGCAGCCCCCCATCGTCAGCCCCTATATCAAGAATCGCAAGCGCCGCCGCCAGTTGAGCGTCAACGACTATGTGGAGGGCATCCGCAAGGGCAACAAGGCCGTGCTAGGCCAGGCAGTGACCCTGGTGGAGAGCCTCCGTCCCGAGCACCAAGTCATTGCCCAGGAAGTGATTGAGAAATGCCTTCCCTACACGGGCCATAGCCGGCGCATCGGCATCACCGGCGTGCCGGGTGCCGGTAAGTCGACCAGCATCGACGTGTTCGGCATGCATGTGCTGCGACAGGGCGGCAAGCTGGCCGTGCTGGCCATTGACCCCAGCAGCGAGCGCAGCAAGGGTTCTATTTTGGGCGACAAGACCCGCATGGAGAAACTTGCCGTGGAGCCCGACGCGTTTATTCGTCCTTCACCTTCGGCCGGTTCGCTTGGCGGTGTGGCCCGCAAGACCCGCGAGACCATCGTTCTGTGCGAAGCCGCCGGCTACGACAACATCTTTGTCGAGACCGTGGGCGTGGGCCAGAGCGAGATAGCCGTGCATTCGATGGTCGACTTCTTCCTGCTCATCCAGATTGCCGGTGCCGGCGACGAGCTGCAGGGCATCAAGCGCGGCATCATGGAGATGGCCGACGGCATCGCCATCAACAAGGCCGATGGCGACAACGTGGATCGCGCCAACCTGGCAGCTGCGCAGTTCCGCAACGCGTTGCATCTGTTCCCTCTTCCCCCCAGTGGTTGGCTTCCCGAGGTGACAACCTACTCGGGCTACTACGAGCTGGGCATCGACCGCGTGTGGAGCATGATTGACCGCTACTTCGACCATGTGCGCGAGAACGGCTACTTCGAGGAGCGCCGTCGCCAGCAAGAGAAATACTGGATGTACGAGACCATCAACGAACAGCTCAAGGCTCGTTTCTACAGCAACAGCGATGTTCAGCGCCTGCTGCAAATCAAGCAGGAGATGGTGCTCAACAACCAGCAGTCGTCGTTTGTCGCGGCCTCTGATGTGCTAGACTATTACTACCAACAACTCAACTGATATGGCAACACAACAATATACCTACCGTTACCCTCATCCAGCAGTGACCACCGACTGTGTGGTGTTCGGCTTCGACGGTGTTCGCCTCAACGTTCTGCTCATTGAGCGCGGGCATGAGCCTTACAAGGGGCACTGGGCTTTTCCGGGCGGATTTTTGGAGATTGACGAGGACGCACCCGACGGTGCCCGTCGCGAATTGCGTGAGGAGACAGGCCTGGTGGTGACCGACATCGAGCAACTTGGTGCCTTCACCGCGCCCGACCGCGACCCTCGTGAGCGCGTGATTTCCATCGCCTACTTCACGCTCGTGCGTGTGTCGGACGTGCAGGGTGCCGACGATGCCGCTCGCGCGCAATGGTTTCCCATCAGCCACCTCCCTGAGCTGGCCTTTGACCACCACCAGATTTTTGAGCAGGCTTTGGAGCGCATGTCGCACCTGCTCAAGCTGCAGACCGGCAACTTTATGAGTTCTGAGTTCAGCTACGAGGAGATTGACGCCATCTATTACCACGCCACCCTAACCCGCTAGACGACCATGGAACCGGCACTGATTATGCTGAGCGCACTGGCACTAGTGGGCACTGTGCTGTGGCTGCTTGACCGCCGCGGCCGTGAGCGTGATGCCGAGGGTCATCGAGTTGCCACCGCCGTGGTTGAGCCCGATGCCACGTGCAGCGACGACTGCTGCTCCACGCATCAGGTGTGCCCCAGCGAGGAGCTGCTGCGTGGCGAGCTATGCGACATCGTCTACTACGATGACCAGGAGCTAGACCAGTACCAGGGCCGCGGTGCCGATGACTACAACGCAGCCGAGCTAGAGCAGTGGCGCGATGTGCTTTACACCCTTCAGCCATCCGACCGTCTGGGCTGGGAGCGTAGCATCAAGCGCCGCGGTATCGTCATGCCGGGTGTTATCCGCGACGAACTGCTGATGCTGCTGCACGACAATGCCTGAACCCTCAATTCGTAATTGCCGGGCGACATCACACATTGCCCGACCAGCCCCACCCATGAAATACACATTATTATAAATATATTATTTGCTTCCGCCGCCCGTCACAATTTCTCATGGCGATCGATGCGTAACCATACACCTACCGAATCCCGTAAGCGTTTACTCTTCCCCCTACCTGCAATAATAGTTACCCACCATCCAAGAAGCCTCTGCGTATAATAATCCACTTCGGTCTGTCATGCGGCATGTTAGAACAGTATGTTCCCGAGTTGCCGAATAACGCTGAACACAGTAGGTTACATTCACCGAAATGAGTAGTTTTGAGGAACATAGACAAAATTATTTGTCAAATTGTTTGGAATGAATTACCCTTTGTCCTTAATTTTGCAGTCCAATATTATAAGGATTATCGTTTTTTAGAATTTTTGTATATGAGCAACCCCAACATCGAACTAACTGCGAGAGAACTTGAGGTGCTAGAATTGTTATCGAGAGGTTTCAGTAGCAAGGAGATATCCGAGCAACTATACATCTCGGCGAACACGGTGGAATACCACCGCAAACAATTGTTGCGCAAGACTAGCTCGCGCAATGCAGCTGAACTTATCGGTAACGCATTTCGCATGCGATTGCTGGAATTGGACGCCTGACACTTGTCGTGCCGGATGTCTCAATACAATAAGGTCATTGAGCCTAAACACAACACTCACATTAACGTGCCACGGTCTCGGGAAGAAACCGTGGCACATTATTTGTGCGGCACTGCTACGTGCCAAACTCTGCCCATAGTCATTGTGACGGATCGGGTAGGTCGGGGAGCGAGAGTTTTGGCTTTCGCTCCCTTTCCTCCCACACCACCGTACGTGCCGTTCGGCATACGGCGGTTTGGCTTGTTTTCAGAGGTGTCTTTTCAGGCCACCTCCCATCGTTCTTGATTTCT
>JAFUVK010000139.1 GCA_017477555.1 Muribaculaceae bacterium | reverse complement strand
GGCAATGATGGGTTCGATGACGCGCTTCACGCGTGGCTCGCGCAGCTTGTCGATGAGCTGGTCGATGTGTGTGTCGCGGCGATAGATGATGCGCTCCTGTGCGCGGTACATCATCTCGGCTGTGATGCGCACCGTGCTGTCGCGGTTCTCGCGCATCTCGTAGGTCACCTCGTGGGCCAGGGCGTTGACCAGCCAGGGTTGTCCCTCGGTGGCCTGCCACACCAGCGGGAAGCACTCTTCCTCAAAGACCTGCCCCGTTTCGGCCGTGTGCTGGCCGTAGAGCCGGCGAATCTCGTCGGGGGTGAAATTGCCCAGCCTGAGCGACTTAGCCTTGATGTTGAAGGCCGACCCGCCAGTGATGATGTCCTGGTTGGACAGGACGATGCGGTAGTCGCGCACGTCGCGCACGCCGCACAGCACGATGCTCTGCGGGAAGCGCGCCGGCCGCTCGTCGTAGCCTGCGCGCAGCTGTCGCAGCACGCTCACCAGCGAGTCGCCCACCAGGGCATCGATCTCGTCGATGAACAGCACCAGCGGCTTGGGCAGGGCCGCCGCCAGCCGGCGCAGATAGGCGGTGAGCATCGAAGTGCTGCTCAACCCTTTCACTGCCTTAAGGGCTTCGTAAGGTGTCGAATCGTTTGTCACGACTGCAGCTCTATCCGCCAGGGTCTCGCAGATGCCGGTGATGACTGTCTCGACATCGTTGCGGGCCGCCTGTCCGCCCTCGACGTTGGCATACACGGCGATGTAGTCGTCTTGCCCGTTGAGGTAGTCGCGCAGTGCCAGCAGGCACGACGTCTTGCCCGACTGACGCGGAGCGTGCAGCACGAAGTATCTTTTCATCCTGATGAGGTCAAGCATCTCATCGAGGTCAAACCGTGTCAACGGGTCCAATGTGTAGTTGTCAGCCGGTACGTTTGGCCCGGCGGTGTTGAAGCGTCTTTCCATGCGTGGTCGTTTTTAGCGTTCAGACTGCAAAGATACTAAAACTATTGAGAATTAAAAAATTAAAATTCAGAACCTTGCAAGTGGTCAGTTGACCTGGACGGGGATGCCAGTGGCTGCGGCGATGCGGTCGCCGATGGCCTGCAGCTCGTCGTGCTCGATCTTGACCAGGTGGTCGGCGGGTGTCTTGCGGTCGAGCGAGTAGAGCATCACTTCGCGAGGCTGGATTTGGCGGTAGGCCTCGATGAGGGCGTTGACCTCCTGGTCGGTGGTGTTGTCAAAGGGTTTGCCTTCCCACTCGCCCCGTAGCATCATGGTCTGCACGATGCACTGGCCGCTGAACTGCTTGAGGTCCTCAATGACCCCCTCGGGTATGAGATTGGGCGACTGCGGGCGATTGATGACGCGCAGGGTGGCGGCGATGGCCGAGTCGAGTTTGAGGATGTTGTTGTCCACCTTTTTCAAGGCTTCGGCCACAGCGGGACGACCTGCCATGGTCGAGTTGCTGAGCACGCTCACCCGGGCTTCGGGATAGTAGCGGTCGCGCAACATCATCACGTCGTGGACCACTTCCTTGAAGTGGGGGTGCAGCGTGGGCTCGCCGTTGCCCGAGAAGGTGATTACGTCCAGGCTCGAGCCATCGGCCTTCATCTGCTCGAGCTTGGCTTTGAGTTGACGCTTGACGGCCTCGCGTGTGGGGATGCCTGTCGTGCCCGGTCCCTGGGCATTGAATCCGGCCTCGCAATAGAGGCAATCGAATGAACAAATCTTGCCATCATTGGGCATGAGGTTGACACCTAGTGAGATGCCGAGACGGCGGCTGTGAATGGGACCAAAAATGGTACTATGAAATAAGACGGTCTGCATTTTTTTGTTTTTTTCTAGTTGTTCTAGCTTATCTAGCAATTCTAGAATGTCTAGGACATTTGGTTGATTATATTGAGATATTTTTTTGCGATTATTTGGGCATCGAAGTGCTCGGCGACCCATTGGTGCTGAGCGGCACGGTCGATGCTGGCCTTCACCGCCCACTCGATGCCTTGGGCCACATCGGCCGGGTCGGCAGCGCCGGCGATGTAGCCTCCCTGCAGGTGTGGCACGATGTCGGCCTGGCCGCCGGCCCCGGTGGTGACCGGTATGCACCCACTGGCCATGCCCTCGAGCAGGGTGTAGCCGAACGACTCGTAGCGAGATGTGCTCAGCACGATGTGAGCCTGACGCAGCAGCGCGTTGATGTCGGTGATATAGCCCAGATGGGTGTGGGCCACAGGCAGTTGGCCGAGTAGCGACATGTCGCGCAAGTCGCCATAGAGCAACAGGTGGACACGGTGGGCCAGATTGGGATTCTGCTCATGCAGGTGTCTCATGGCGGCAATGAGCAGGTCGAAGCCTTTGACCGGGTCGTCGAGACGAGCGGCTCCCATGGCGATGACAATGGCATCGTCGGGCAAGTCTGGACGAGGGTTGTAATCGTAGCTGTAGTCACTGGTGGGGAATGGGTTGCCGATGACGGTCACCTCCTGGTCGCGAAGCAGGGTGCTCTGCCGGCAGCACCGGGCCAGCCAGTGGCTCACCGCCACAAAATGGATATGGGCGTGGCTATAAAGCTCGGCCTTGCGCCGCAAGGTCTTGGCGGCCAGTGTGCTGCCGCTGGGCAATAATGGACATTCGGCGCATTGGCTCAGATAGCCTCGGCACTCGTAGGCATGGTGACACACACCGGTGCAGGGCCACATGTCGTGCAGGGTCCAGACGATGGGTTTGCCCAGCTGTGCCAGTCGCTCGATGCCGTGCAGCGAGAGCATGCCCTGGTTGGTCCATCCCAGCAGCAAGGCATCGGCCTCACGTACCCAGGGGTGCCGGCTCACGTCGATGCCGTGAGTGGCGGTGTCAATCTTGAACAACGTGTCGCGGCACCGACCATTGCACAGATAGATGTCCAGTCGCTCGGCCAGGAACGCCCAGCGTCGGGTCAGCGCATTGCCTGCCAGTGCCACATGCTGGTCGCTGCCGTGCTGGTCCACAACCACCATGCGCGCGTCCACTCCCTGCTGACGCAGGCCATGCATCAGCCTCAGGGTGGCGATGGCCGCCCCGCCCAACTGGTCGCTGCGATTGATCAATACAACTCTCATCTCAAGGCTAAAGATTGAGCTCTTGCAGCAGCTCGGCCACCTCACCGCGGGTGAGGGTGCGTCGTTGCTGCAGTTGCTTGACAAATGCGGTGATGGCCCCTTGAATTTCGTGGTTTCCAAACACGCGCATCAGGTAGCTGTACGACTTGTCGAACAGCGGCTCCACCTCGTCGCGGTCGAGCTGACACAGGGCCTGCCCGTCGGCCACGGCGGCATCGAGCAACTCGTCGCGTCGCTGGCGGTCGAGTACGCCATGGTCCAGCACCATCTTGCGGCACATGGCATTGGCAATGGCCAGCCCCATCGACACCTGATAGTGGGTGTAGATGTGGTGCCACGACTTGCTGGCAGGCACGCGTGGGCTGCCTGTGAAGTAATAGTCGGGAACAAAGCGCAGATACTCGCCGCTGTCGGCATCGATGGTTACCTCGGTCAGCAGGTCGTCGGCATCAAATATGTTCAGCCCGATGGCCATGCCGGCTACGCCATAGCATTTGTCTTCTTCGTTGCGATATTTCATTTATATAGTAGTTCTGTAGTTCTGTAGTTCAGTAGTTCAGTAGTAGGGTAGCAACTTTTTGGGTAGTTAAAGGAGTTAAAGGAGTTAAGGAGTTAAGACGGATGCAAAGAGCTGGCCGTGGGTGGCTGTGTAGGGACGGCACTCCTGTGCCGTCCGCCTCTGGGCAGCATTCAACATTACCTTTTGTCGAGGCGGACGGCATCCCTATGCCGTCCCTACAGCCATCAGGTAACGTCTTAACTCCCTTTAACTTCTTAACTTCTTAACTACTTCAGAAACATGTCAGAAACATGATAGAATTATGAATTATTTACTGTCACTTGCGACCGAAGTCGGCTGGAATCTCGCCCCACAGGTCGGTCTGCCACTTGATGATGCGGTTGGCCCAGGTGTGAGTCGCCAGCCAAGCCTCTGCGCGTGCAATGATGGCAAAGAGCCGCTCGTTGCGTGGCGTGCGGGCCAGCTTGGTCTTGCACTTGCGGTCTCGCACCCACGCCATGGCCGTGCGGCTGTCGCTGTAGATGGCCGTGTGGGTGTTGCCCGTGTTGTGGAAGAGTGCCAGAGCGTGTACCAGCGCCAGAAACTCGCCCACATTGTTGGTCGCATCCTGAAACGGCCCTTGATGAAACAACTCGGCACCAGTCATCACATCGACACCGCGATACTCCATGTCGCCAGGATTGCCGCTACAAGCACCGTCGACGGCAATGCTGTCTTGCACAATCTCGGGGAAAGCCTCGTAGTTGACATGCTCGCGCGGACCATGAGCGATGGCTCGCAACACATCGCGCGCTTCTGTGTCATAGCCCTCACGGAATGCGCGTACAGCCTCCTCTTGGGTCTGAAATGACTTGTAGCGCGCGCCGGGATAGCCCTTGACACGTGCCTCGCACTCAGCCCAAGAGTCGCACACGCCTGGCTCGGTGCCTTTCCACACAACATACCATTTTCTTCGGTTGCTCGACATGATTCTCGCTTAAAACCGCAAAGTTACGCAAAAAGGCCGAATTTGAGAAGTAATTTCGGAGAATTAACGCATAAAGCTCGTAAATGATAGGCCAGTTGGGGAATTTTGGCCCAGGGCAGAGTCGTTTACCAATGAAAGCATCGACTCAAACATGTTCGTAATCGGAAATACTCCGCCCGAAGGTGTGATTTTGTTGGATTTTTTGTATCTTTGCCATGTCGTTGGTTATTGCCTTTTTTATGCCATAATAGAGCAATAGCATAAGGAAACACCAAGTAGGTTTGGCTATTTCAAAGGATTCGTAATATTGTGCAATCGAAACGCAAGAACATGGGAAGGACGATATTTCTGGTGGGATATATGTGCTGTGGCAAGACCACACTCGGGCGCGAGCTGGCCGCAATGATGGGAGTGGACTTCTACGACCTCGACGAGATGGTGGAGGAGCAGGCACAGATGCGGGTCACTGAGATTTTCGCACGTCAGGGCGAGATGAGGTTCAGGTTGATGGAACGCGAGGCATTGCGCATGGTGGCCGGCAGGACCGCCGTGGTGGCCTGCGGTGGAGGCACACCGTGCTATGCCGACAACATGGAGATGATGAACCGCCTGGGCCTGACCGTCTGGCTCACCACCAGTGCCGAGGTCATCGCTGCCCGGCTGGCATTGCCCGAGCACAAGCTGAAGCGGCCCACCATCGCACCGTTGGCCAATGACCAGATATTGCCCCATGTCGTCGAGGCACTGGCCAGGCGCGAACCCTACTATGCCCAGGCCCAGCTGCGCTTCGACTCGACCGACATCGAGACGGCCGAGCAAACACAGCTTACCGCCCAACGGCTGATAGCAGAAATCTTAAGAATGAAGCTACTTTAGGAAGTTAAATTATGGGAACTATATACCTGTTGTCCCCGAATACATATGAAAATACAATTTAACATTCGTTGATGTTCGGCTTGCTTGTGCGGTGGCATGAGATTTAGCAGCGGAAAAAGCAGCTTAAATCCATCAAATGATATGTTGGTCGGAATTTGGTAAACTAAATCTGCTGCCGTTACCATTTCATTGTATAGCATCGACGATTG
>JAFUVK010000013.1 GCA_017477555.1 Muribaculaceae bacterium | reverse complement strand
GTCAAGCCACGATTTCGCTATCGCTTCTTCTCTCCCAAGCGTCACCACTTGAAACTTGCGAGTCGCTATAGGGTTCGTCGGTGACTACGCCCCGAGTGGACTTTCACCACAGATGTACAACATGCCCGTCATACCAAAAGAGAGGCATGCAATCGGTGCAGATTGCATGCCTCTCTTTTGGCTTGTGCTCAAGGCTCAACCGTCAAGTAAGACCAGCGGCAAGACTAGGGGACGTATTCCTCGGGAAGGATGAGCAGGGTGCCTATCTCCTTGTTCTTGTCGTCGACAAAGATGTAGCGCAACTGCTTGCGCTCGGCCATGGCAGTGGCCAGCAGCAGGTCGGTGAGTGCATTCTCGTTATGAGCCTTGAACCACTCGGCCCGCTTGGCCTGGACAAACAGCGGCACATCCACCGCGTCACGGGTCAGGTAGGGTGCCACGACCGTGAACTCGACAGTGGCTGTGTCGGGCATCAAGATGGACTTCATCTCGTCGATGCCGCGCGACACCAGCCCATGGTGCTTGAGCACCCGCTGGGCAGCCTGCACCAGCCTGGCCGTGCCCTGCAGCGTGGTGGTGTCACAGCGCATCTGCAGGGCGTTCACCACCCGCCCGATGACGTTGGGCTGGCCTTGTTGCCGCCCTTGGATGACGAACAGTGTGCCGAAGCCCACTGTCATTGCCGTGGCGCTGCACACATAGGTGTGCCCATTGGCATGCTTGGTGAACCCTATGGTCTTGGCCGGCCTTCCCAGCATGGTCGTGTCGGCAATGGCCCCAATGGAGTCGGCACTCTTGCAGAAGATGTCCTTGCGCTCAACCACCTGCGACTGCAGGTAAGTCTCGGGTGTGAAAGGCATCTCCAGGTAATCAATGCGCGCTAGGTCGAGTGCCACGTGATGGATGTCGCTGCGCGAGATCATGGCGCGTGCGCCCATGCGGCTCCACGCGCCACCATCGTCATTGACCGCCCAGCTGTCGTCGGGTGTGGTCAGAGCAAAATAGCGGTTTTCGATGGTCGAAGCGATGGCCACGAGTGTAGCCACCGCCACCATCATGGTTATTGTCACAATGCGTCTCATTGGCTGTCAGTGTTCAGTTTATGCTACATAATTACCTAAAGTGGCTTCTTTTCAGGAGTTAAGGAGTTAAGGAGTCAAAGGAGTTAAAGGAGTTAAAGGAGTTAAGACGAATGCCTTGTGATGTATCGGCTTTACTACCCTACTACTTGACTACCTTACTACCTAAAAACACTTTAGAAACTCGAGTATGCTATATAAACCGCAAAAAGCCCGGATTATTGCATCAGGCAGGCAGTTCTGTCCGGCACAGCAACACCACCACATGAGCGCGGTGCTTGCGCCATGCCGTGCCATAGCAGGTGTCGCGTTCGCCATAGAACTGCAGCAGCGCGTAGAATGCCAGCGCTTCGATGATAGCTGCCTTCAGGATGCCCTCGTCGGGCAAGGACCCGCCAAACCTCAGTTGCAGCATGATGTTGTCCTGCAGCGTGTTGGGGTTGTAGTTCCATGCCGTCACATAACCGGCCATGCGCGCGAGCAGTTCGTTGAGCCCCTGGCCCACCTTGAGCGCGAGCATGCGCTCGTTGTCGGGGGTAAGGGTGTAGACATCGTTGCGGTACGCCGCACGCCACGCGCTCTCGGCGTAGATGCGGTCCAGCACCGCATCTAGGTTGATTTTCAGTGTCATCTTCATGGTAGTGATTCATTTTTTAGCGATTGGTTTTGGTCAAGTTGCAGCAGCACCGCTTACAAGCGACGCAGTTTGCGCTGTCGGTATTGCTTACGGGCGCGGTCCAGGATGGAGTCGGCATGGCGCTCGCTGATGTAGAAGCGCGTGGCGCGACAATGCGCCAGCACAAACTCCAGCGCGCCGGCAATCGACATGCCCGTGTCGCGGCACAGTGTGCCCACGCGACCGGCCAACTCCTGCCACATCTGCACCTGCAGCGAGTTATTGGTTGGTGTTTTACCACTTCGCAAGAGCTGGCGCACCACCTCGTAGGCACGCTTGTAGCTCACATGATAGCGAGGATGCCCATTGTGGACGACAAATCGGATGGCCTGACGGCGCGGCGCCTCGACCTTGCGGTCGACCATCAGTCGCAAAGCTTCATTGTAGAGTGCGACAAACTCCATGTCACGTGCCTGGCAGTTGGCGCTGCATGCCCCACGCGATGTCTCTTGTGTGTTGTTCATTGTTGTTTAGATTTAATGGGTGAATATAAGAATGGTTGCATCGTCAACCCGGCCTTCCGGTCGCGGTTGACGATGCAAAGATACTACCCAAAAGGTGTAAATTGCAAACTTTAGAGGTATTTTAACAATACTTTAACTCACCACCCCAGGGCGGCGACCTTGCGGTGGATGGCGTGGGTGATTCAAGTGGGGAACTAGAACGCTGTTTGTTTACGCATCCATGGACTGCCGAGTGCAGCCAAGATTATCCAAACCCCACCCCCAACCGCTCTTCCAGCGTCAATGGGCTGCGCCTCAACAATGTTCGAGCTAGCTCGACATTGTATTCGGCTTGCACCATTGGTCCCCTTTAAGAAAGGGGAGGGGAAGTGAGGAGATTTTCTGAATCGCTGAACAGACTAAGGGGTTAACAATCCTGAAAAAGTGCTTATTCTGACATTTTTGTCAAAATAAGCACTTTCTGCGCATGCTTATTTTGACATTTCGGCAATAAAACGATAAGAAGCGGTTATGGGATAGGGGTTGAGAGTTTAAAGTTAACAGTTCAAAGTTAATGGCTGTGACAGGCAGAAACGACAGAAACAACTGAAAACGATTCTAATGCTAATTTTTTGGAAATCAATGTGTTACCTATAAGATAAGCAGAAATAGGTAACACTTTGGAAACGAGAGGACTTACATATTCCTACACGTTTTACACAAATCCAAAGAACGCACTTACTGGTCACAAAGTTACAAAAGAATCCGCAAATGCCCAAACTTTCCTTGGACGATTTGCATCTCTTTACATATATTGTTCGCCTTCCTGCCCAACATAAATGCCATAGTCGATAACATTTCCTTTCTCTCAGTTACATGCGAGTTACATACCAGTTACATACTATTCACACCTGAAAATCCCTTTATTCATCGAATCTACCAAAAGACGCTTATCTATAAAAACATGCCTCCAGTTACATACTGGTTACATACACTATGCCCAGAATGGTACATATCCCTTATTGTTTCGGCTTTGGTTCTCCGTCTTCTCTTCCTTAATCTTTCCTGCAATTAAAGTATCCTTTATGATGCGTGAAGCCATCGGGTAGTTTTGTTTGTCTATTCCAAGACGTTTCCTAAGTGTGAGATTGGTCATTTTGTCATTAGTGACATACTTCAGACAAGCATGCTGATAGCAAGCGTATATACGTTCTTGTCTGTCAAGGTCTGCATATTTACGATAAGCAAACAAAGTAACGGTAGTTCGGGTCTCTTGAACCGTAAAACGAAGTGGTGGAAGTTGGAACAACTCAATAGCCGCTACAGCCTTGTCAAGCCCACTGCCTAATTCTTCGCAAATGCCCAACCGACGCATGAGGTCTGCCAATGATGAGTTGCGTGAATTGTATTCGTCAATAAACCTTTCTACACTGATAATAGGCTGTCCTGGGTTGGATACATCTATTCGGTCAGTATATATTTCTACCATGGGAAAACCTTTTTCGCTGAAATCCTGATGTACCAGCATGTTGGCAACAATCTCTCTGACGGCAATCTCTGGATACATAGTGACGGTAGAACGGAGTGCCTGACCGATCTCCTCATTGGCAGGAAGCTGGCTGTTTATCCACTCAACCATCGTCTTGAAACTAATAGCATAGCCGGCATCAAAGGATTGCTCACGAACTATGTCAAGTTTACTTCTTCCCTTATACACAATGACCCGTACCATCTTCCTCCGTAAGTCGTCAAAATCAGACAGACGCTTTGCAAACAACAAAGCACCGAGTTCTGTGATGCTATATCCCACTTCGTCATGCATCACAATCTTCTCTGCAAGCATACGGTTAATGATGCCCATAGTGTCTGAAGGCAGAGGCAGTCTCATCATGTCAAAATACGTTTCTGCACTTAGCAAAGAGAGTACTTGTGTCGCCGTCAATTTTTCTTTGACCACGATTTTTTCTAAAGCTTTCTGCCCTCCTTTCCATATTTTCGCTTCTTTCTGCGGAAAGTCTCTCAACTTCCTTGTTGTAGAGCCAACTCTGACATATTCTTCATGTAGGAAAGAAACAGGCTGATTCGTGGCTGCAGGAATCTTGAATACGCAGACATGTCCTTTGTCCTCATAATCAAAATCATCGATAATCTCAAAGTCAATACGAGGACCAAGGCGAGTTGACAGCCATGACTCCAGTTCTTCATTGCCGACTTTCTTCCGTGTCGCATAGAAGTCAGTACCAACAACTTTGAGTGTATCGTTATTTATCCCAAATATCATATAGGCATAAGGCATATTACAAAGAAAGGCACTATTGGAGAGAGCAGAAAGCCGCTCCCCAATTTCTTCCTTGGAATGGAAGTTCTCCTTGAATTCAATCCACTCCGTTTCTTTATTCTTAACCAACAGGCTATCTATGAGCTTTTTGAAATCTGTATATTCCATCTTGTACGTTTGTTAATCCAACTTTATATATAACGCTTGTCGCCTCCAGAATATGATTCCTTTGTTTGATATTAGTAACGTTCGTTAACTATCAACTGTAAACTTTCACTGCAGCCACAGGGCGGCGACCTTGCGACGGATGGCCAGCAGGTTGCCGGCGGTGATCAGGGCCATGATGACGAGACCCACGGCAATGGCGGGCATCACACTGGCTCCGGCCACACCGAAGGCGTGCAGCATGGGCAGGTACCACAGGCGCGCCAGGAGCATGAGCACGACAGCCAGCACCAGCACGGCGGCGTTGATGGCCAGCACCAGCAGCATGTAGGGGCGTGCGACCTGCTGCGGCGAGTAACCCAGCAGGAGCAAGTCCTGCAGCTTGCGGGTGTTTTTCTGCAGCAGCAGGTAGATGCTGAGCATGAGCACGAAGAACGACAGCAGACTGATGACAATGCCCACAGCGATGACCACACTCACAATGACGGTGAGGAAGTAGTTGGCCTTGCTGGAGTTCATCTTGTCGCCCGCCACGTCGTAGCGGTGCTGCGTCATATAGTCCTCGATGGCCACATCGCCCGGACTGTTGACCTCGATGATGAGTCGCAGCGGACGGGTGACATTGCCCTGACCGTAGCGGTCGTTGGCCCAGCGCATGAACTCATCGGGCACGATGACCGTGTTCAGGCGGTTGCTGAAACCCACGATGCGACCGGGCACGACTTCGTTGCGCCCATTGCCGCTGAAGGTGAACATGAGCGGTATCATGCCCACCTGGCCCTCGCTGATGCGGGGCAGGCCCTGGGTGGCGGCAAAGCCGAAGTTGTAGAGCGACAGATAGTCGCGCGAGACGATGACGGGCACCTCGGGCCTGGCCGGGTCGAACGACCACTGGGCATCGGTCACATCGATGAAGTCATCGGGAATCGACTCAAAAAAGAACTGTGAGCGCAGGGCACGTCCGCTGTCGGCCAGCCCCACGGTAGCATTGATGGCAAACTCGCTGCTGGTGAAGCGGCCCACGGCACGACACCAGGGCTGGGCCTCAATGTCGGCAATGTCCTGGTCGCTGAACTCACTGGTGCCGCCCATCATGGCCCCGGCACTAGTGACATTGCGGGTGATGACCAGGTAGTCCTTGCGGATAAACGACTCATCGTCGTCAAACACCGGCTGCACATCGCGGTAAAATTGCACGGCCAGGATGACGATGGTCAGTCCCACCAGGTTGGCCAGCGAGAATCCTATCAGTTGTGACGCACTGATGTGTGTGCGCAATAATCTCCAAAGCATAACTTTTAACTATAAACTCTTAACTATAGACTGACTGAGTTGCAGGTGGTTGCCCACGCTGGTGGCGATGATGCCGGCCCCCTGGCGGGCGGCCTCGGCCTGCACCATGTCGGCCACGATGCGGTTGTTGGTGTCGTCCAGGTGGCTCACCGGCTCGTCGAGCAGGATGAAGTCGGCCGGCTGACACAGCGTGCGGATGATGGCCACGCGCTGCTGCTGGCCGATTGAGAGCTTGGCCACAGGGCTGTTGACCTTTTCAGGTATGCCCAGTGCCTCGAACCAGTCGAGAATCTCACGCTCCGACTTATGACCGGTCAGTCGGTTCTTGAGCTGCACGTTCTCCAGCGCCGTGAGCTCGGGAAACAGTCGCATCTCCTGAGGCAGATAGGCGATGTGGCGCTGGCGCACTTGGCACCACTCAGCCACGCTGAGCGAGCGGATGTCGCGGCCGTCAAAGCGCATGGTGCCGCTGTAGTCCACGCGATAGCCATAGAGGTAGGCGCACAGCGACGACTTGCCCGTGCCGCTCTCGGCTACAATCAGGTAGTGCTGTCCCCGCTCGATGGTCAGGTCGCACTGCCACACATCGCTGGGCACAGGGTCGCGGCCGGCAAACACAGCCGGCAGGGTGTTGATGAGTTCGATTTTTTCCATAATTGACCGCAAAAATAATCAATAGACCGTACACTCACACGACATTTAACCATATTTAAAACGCGCGTAAGGGATTTTGTCAACAAAAATGCCTACTTTTGACCTCGCAATATGGAAACACTTATCGACCGACTGGAGCAAACCCGCCACCTGGATGAGCGGGGATTGCGCGCCCTGCTCACCACCACCGACACCGGGGCGGTGGAGCACCTGCACCGCCGTGCGCGCGCTGTGGCGCAGGCGCACTACGGCACGGGCATCTATGTGCGCGGCCTTATCGAGCTGACCAACGTGTGCCGCAACGACTGCCTGTACTGCGGCATCCGCCGCAGCAACCACCACGTCGAGCGCTACACGCTCACTGCCGAACAGGTGCTGTCCTGCTGCGAGCAGGGCTATCGGCTGGGATTCCGCACCCTGGTGCTGCAGGGGGGCGAGTGGAGCGATGACCGGGCCGGATGGATTGCCGACCTGGTGGGCGAGATGCGCCGCCGCTGGCCCGACTGCGCCATCACCCTCTCGCTGGGCGAACACAGCCGCGAGGTCTATTCCTTGTGGCGCGACAGCGGGGCCGACCGCTATCTGCTGCGCCACGAGACGCACAACCGCGCCCATTACTCCCGGCTTCATCCGGCCGAGATGAGCCGCGACCACCGCTTGCAGTGCCTGCGGTGGCTGCGCGAGCTGGACTATCAGGTGGGCACAGGCATCATGGTGGGCAGCCCATGGCAGACGGTGGACCATCTGGTCGAGGACCTGCAGTTCATGGCCGAGTTCGGGCCGCAGATGGTGGGGCTGGGGCCATTCATCGCCCAGCACGACACGCCGCTGGGCGGCTACCCCAACGGCACCGCCGACATGACCACGCGCCTCTACAGCATCGTGCGGCTGATGCTGCCCACAGCACTCATCCCATCGACTACCGCCCTGGCCACACTGTCGCCCGAGGGGCGGCTGCAGGGCATCCTGGCAGGGGCCAACGTGGTGATGCCCAACCTCTCGCCCAGCGACCAGCGTGCCAACTATGCCCTCTATGACGGCAAAGCCAGCACCGGCGCCGAAGCCGCCGAGGGCATCCGTCGACTCGAGTCACAGCTGGCCACCATCGGCTATCACATCGACTGGAGCCGCGGCGACCACCGTGGCTGAAGAGCTGAGATTGTGGTAACTGTTCAGCGATTAGCGTGTTGATCCTGTCCACGCTTAGAATAGTGCGCGGATGGCATCATAAATTGGCCTGTTGTGTTTTTTTGCGGTCTCGACAATCGAGAGTATCTCGAGGAATGCGTCGGCACCTTCGTCAGAGCGGAAGGTGCCTGAGTTTTTCATCTTGATTTTGACCTTTCTAATTCCCCTCTCGCTGGCATTGTTGTCAGGAGGGATGGCGGGATTTTCCAGGAAGTTGAAGATGTAGTCTCGACATTTGGCCAGTCCTTTTTGCAGCTTTGCGAAAGCCCCATTCATGTGGCTGACGTTCTCGGTGAGCAAGGAGTCCAGCCTCTCGAGCCATTGGCTTTTGTCTATGACTTCCTGTGGATGTTGGTTCCTTGTGTGGATGGCCTCTTGCAGTAACCGCTCCACTCTTGCCGACCAGTCCTGCTGCTTGTCGAGCTCGTTCAGGTATTGCAGTTCCCTCAGCAGGTGTGCCAGACAGACCTGGTGGTCAAGGAAGTTGAGCGCAAAGTAAGCGCTGTGGCGGTCGGTCACGGCCACCATCCGCTCAAGTGAGTCGCCGAATCTGTTGTCCAGCTCTTTGGCCGCCCGCCCGCTGGCGCGGAACAGCAGGGTGAAATAAGCCGTCTGCGCGATCCATGTCCAGTCAAGCCTCTTGTTGCAGTAGATCCCGGACTCGTCAAAACCGACAACGCTGGACCGTCTGATGTATTGCTCGATAGCGGCTATAGCTGGCTCTGCGCTCGCTTTGGCGGCGTTGACCCAGTTCACCATCGAGCCTTGGCTGATGTCCAGGCCGAACACCTCCTTGAGGAACGCCGCGATGCGGCCGTAGGGAAGGAACAGGACCACGTTGAGATAGACTACAAGCGCCTTTACCGTGTCGTCATAGATGACGGCATTTGAGCCGGCCTTCCGCTTTGCGTGTGACTGGACGCACTCGCCGCAGTTCTTGCAGATTGTGATATAGTGGCGTATCTCCTTCACCACCGGTGACAGTTGTGGTAGTGAGACAATCTGGGTCACATAGTCCAGCACACGCTCACAGCCGTCCAGTGGCGCACCGCAGTTGGTACAGAATTCCGAGGCCACATCCTCTATCACGGCAGGAGACTCTTTCTTTGTCAGCGTGCTGCCTTTATGGCCGTCCTGGCCGCCGGGTTTCTTGCCGGTGGGTTTGCGCAGGGACTTGGTGCGGCGCACCACCTCGTCGCCCATCCTTTCCTTTGACGGCGGTGTGCTGCTGTTGCCCGAGTTCTTCGCGGGAGACTCGTACTTGGCAAGTCTCTCCTTCAGGCTGTCGTTCTCTCTTCTTAACTTGCGCAGCTCACGGTTAAGCTTGTCTATGTTGCGGTTGAGAGAGCATATCTCACTGTGCTGCGAGCTCACCGTCTCTCGCAGCGAACGAAGATGCTCGGTCATCTCGGCCAGCATCGGTGCTATGTCTTCTGCACGCTTTTTCACCTTACAAAGGTACAAAATTTACTTGTATCTTGCAAGGTTTTTTAACGTTTATTATATTGACTGTCAAGTGATTGCCTTCTGAGAATCGCATAAACGAAACTCGCTCGTACCTCCTTGCTGAATATTCAATTCTCAGACGGTTGACATTGAAAAAATGCGCTCGCAACAACAGATGAATCATTGATTGGGAACTTCAATCAAATAATCGCTGAACAGTTACTTGGAGTGTGGAATTTTTTTTGTATTTTTGCGGTCTAGTAACTCGCTCAAGTGAGTATCTTGAAGGGCCGTTTTTTATGCCTTATTCGTGATGATAAATAATACCTTTAACTCTTTTTCCTAGAAGTCATTAACCAATAATAATGTGTATTATGAAAAAATTGTCTTTTTTATTAGTGATTACCTTGCTGGTGGCATTCACCAGTAAAGCACAGAATTCGCTCATTGCCACATTGAGCCATCAAGGTCATGTGCAGATGTTCTATGGTTCCAAGGCATTGACCAAGGCCCATGAAGCCGCAACAACCGGCGATGTCATCACACTGTCAAGTGGAACATTCGAAGCTTGCAATATCACGAAGGCAGTCAAAATCATCGGTGCTGGTATGGCGGCTACTGCTCAAGGTGGAAACACTGTCTTAAATGGGTCGTTTCAGATTCAAGTAGATGACTCCGATAATATCTGTACACTCGAGGGGGTTTGGAGCAATCAAACGATATATTATTACAAGGCCAATTTGGAAATTATTAAGTGCGCATTTTTTGGTTCTTTTGTGTATTCCGGTGCTGGTTACAAAGAAGTGCGATTTATTCAGTCTAAGATTGGCCATCTATCTATAAGTGGTGGATCAACTGCAGCATTCTATAATTGCGATGTGGCGTTTTACACTAAATATACTACGTATGACTTGACAGGCTTGGTTGAAGTTACAAACTGTGTTGTTAGGACTAATTCAGGGGATTTCCAAATTAATAAACTTCGTCCAATATCGCTGTATAATTGTATCATTTGTTCTAATTACGATTCTGGAAGCAATTGTTTGACTTCTTCATGCAATGTGCTGAACTGTATTGCTGTCGGCCCCGGTGCGCAGTACATGTTCCGTAATATTCCCAACCAAACTAATACGGTTGTTAATGGTGGATTTGAGGAAGTGTTTAAAACTTATCGTGGCACCTGGGTTGAGAGCGAGATGTATGAACTGACCGATGAGGCAGCGGCTACCTATCTTGGATCGGATGGCACTCAGGTAGGCATGTACGGCGGTATCCTGCCGTTTGACCCTGTTCCCAGCAACCCTCAGATTACCAAGTGCAATGTGGCAAGCAAGTCGTCACTTGACGGCAAGCTCAGTGTGGATATCGAGGTCAGTGTGGCCAAGTAGCATCGACCAATAGCATGAAATCATGTGTAGGAGAATAATATCCCGACTGTTGTGCTTGTCGTTCTGCCTAATTGCTGTGTTGGCCTCCTGGGCCCAGCAGGCATTGCATGTCGACTACTGGTTTGATCGTGACAGTACAACCACGGTGCGCTCGTTGGTGCATGATGGAACCGTGCAGCTTGATGTGAGTGAGTTGTCCGACGGACTTCACACACTGCATGTGATGGCTGTGGGGCAGATACCGTCATCTGTCCAGTGCTATTCTTTTGTCAAAGTCACGGCTCCTGACCAGAATGCCAGATTGACCTGCGTCTGCAGCATTGATGGTGAGCCCTTTAGACAGGAGGACATCGCGGTCAGTGGTGGAAAGGTCAATTGGCTTCTGGATGTGGCGGCATTGCCGCAAGGGTTGCATCAAATGCGCTTGCAGGTAGTGACATCTGATGGAGCAGCCACCAGTGTGCGCGATGCATTCTTTTGGCGTGTGCCCACGGCAGCAGAGTTTGCTGACATGCGGTGCTACTATGCCATCGATGACGATGAGTTCGCGTTGTTGCCTGGCAATGTTCTGGCTGAAGGTATCTCACACTTTGAGGCAGATGTGACGGCAGCAAGCAATGGATTGCACCGCATCACCTTTATGCTCACCGATGGACATGGCAACACTACCAGTACGCAGATGCGGTTCTTCGTTAAAATTCCTTTGGGGGGCAACGGCATCAACGGCTACACCTATTGGCTCAATGATGATAATGCCCATCAAGTGTCACGTAATGTTTCGCCCCAGCAAGAAACATACTCACTAGTCACGATGCTGCCGGTCACTCATCAGCCCATACGTAGCGAGGATTTTGAGTTTGTTGTGGAGAACGGTTCACCTGTTGTATATGCCCGTAACACGTTGCACTTGCGTTTCATTGAGAGCAGCGGACGCTTCGTTGACATGAGTCGTGAATTCATTGACCCCACCGTCAAGAGAACGGTTACCAACATCACAGAACTGCAATCTGGGCAAACCAAATCTGCAGCCAAGCCCGGCAAGGATGAGATTTTGTGGTATAAGGTGAGTGCGCAACGTGGCGATAGTCTCTGTTTTAAAGCGGACAGGGCTTGTACGATGCAGGTGTTCTCGCCCACAGGCGAGCAGCTCAGAATCGCGTCGGGCGACAAGTCAATCGCGTGGTGTGGTGTTCATGCTCCCGCCGATGGAATTTATTATATCGCTCAGCATGATGTGACGGCTCAGAATGGCAATACGTTGTCCATCTCATACCAGCACATTGACAAGTATGCCGTCTTGGACTACGATGTGCATACTGTCGGCAACGGAGGCATGAGTACGATAACCCTCAACGGAAATGGATTCTACGACTTGTACGAGTTGGATCTGGTGAGTTTGAATAACGACACGATTCCTGCTGTTGTTTTAAGTCGTTTCAGCAATGCCCAGATGGCGGTGACTTGGGATTTCACAGGA
>JAFUVK010000138.1 GCA_017477555.1 Muribaculaceae bacterium | reverse complement strand
TGAAGTCTAACGACTAACGTCTGAAGACTAAATTTTAGGACTGCAAAGGTACTATTTTCTTGCCAAATAGAGGAGTTTTTGGGCGGTTTTGCTTTTTTTAGCGATACAAAATTTGCCAAATTCAAGATTAATGCCTAATTTTGCGCTCGATTTTGATAATCTCGACCACACAAGCCAGCACACAAGCAATGTAACAGTGCGGTTGGTGGCACGAGATTTCAAGAGCACACTCGATTTTTATCAGAGCACAGGTCGTTTCAGGCCAGATATTTCCGTAAATCATTATTATATTACCTCACACCACATGAGGTGGCAACAAAAGGAGTCATTGTGCTCGTGACTGCATTTGACCAATTGAGATTAGTGAGCAAAATTTTAATATTTTAGGCTGCAATTGGCAATATCCAAGCGTGCTTGATATTGCAGATGTTGGCGCGAGTTTTTGTGGAATTTTTTACTACTGACGCTTTTTCACAAATCTCTGTTCACTAATCAGTGAGCAAGTTAACAACTTGCTAAAATTAAATTCACATAGCTAAACGATGTACAGTTTTAACGATTTGAACGAAATGAGCGAGGCGCAGTTGCGCGAAGTTGCTCGTTCGATGGGACTGCGCAAGGTGGATACTTCCGATGTGCAAGACCTGGTCTATCAAGTCCTTGACCATCAGGCAATCGACGAGGCCGCTAAGGCACCCGAGGAAGCCCCCAAGCGCCGCCGCGGACGCAAAAGTGCCGATGAGGCCAAGGAACCCGTGATTCAGGATAGCGAAGACAAACCCGCTAAGCAGGACAAACCCGCTAAGCAAACCAAGCAGGACAAATCCGCCAACCAAGCCAAGCAGGACAAACCCGCCAAGCAAGCCAAGCAGGATAAGGAAGACAATACGGAGGTGACCCAAGCACAGCCCATCGAGGCCAAGCCCAAGAAGAAACGTGGACGCCCATCGGCGGCCGAGAAGGCTGCCGCACTGCAGGAGCAGTCGCTCTTCGAACAGTCACAGCCCGAGCAAGGTAATGCCGAAGCAGAGAATGTGTCAACCGAGGCTGAGGCCCAACCAGCCGGCAAGCGGCGCCGCGGCCGCAAGCCGGCACAGCAGGCCGAGCAGCCTGTGGCCGAGACACCCGACAGGCAACCTGCACAGCCGCAGGCCGAGGCACCGGCCGATGTGCCCGTGGCCGATGATATGCCTGCCGAGCAGCCAGAGCAGCATGAAGGCGCGGATCCTGCGACGGGCAATGCCGCCGCATCGAGTCAGCCAGTCGCACACAAGCCTGATGTGTCGCTGGGGTCGTTCTTCAATATGATCAGCGGCACGCCGACTTTCAAGCCGCGCACGCCCGAAGAGCGTGAAGAGGCCGCGCGCCGAGCCGAGGAACAGAAGAAACGCGCTGCCGAAGAGGCGGCCAAGGCACCCATCATCATCCAGGAACCAACCGTGGTCAAGGAGCAGGGAGGCAAGCGCAACCGAAAGAAGCAGAAGCAACAGATGCAGCAGCAGATGCAGCAGGCCAATGACCCATATGTGGCCATGCCCTATAACTTCGATGGTATTCTCGATGGCTCGGGAGTGCTTGAGATCATGCCCGAGGGCTACGGTTTCTTGCGCTCGAGCGACTACAACTATCTGGCATCGCCCGACGACATCTATGTCACGCAAAGTCACATCAAGAACTTTGGACTCAAGACTGGCGATGTGGTTGAAGGCACAATCAGACCGCCGCACGAGGGCGAGAAGTACTTCCCGCTGTGCGACGTGATGCGCATCAACGGACGCACGCCCGACTTCGTGCGCGACCGTGTCCCCTTTGAGCACCTGGTGCCGCTGTTCCCCGACGAGAAGTTCAACCTCGAGAGCACGCAACATCCCAACATATCGACACGTGTAGTGGATATGTTCGCACCCATTGGCAAAGGTCAGCGTGGACTTATCGTAGCACCGCCAAAAACCGGCAAGACTGTGCTGCTCAAGGATATAGCCAACAGTATCTCAGAAAACCATCCCGAGACCTACATGATTATCCTGCTCATCGATGAGCGACCCGAGGAGGTTACTGACATGGCACGCAGTGTCAATGCCGAGGTCATCGCGTCGACGTTCGACGAGCCGGCCGACCGTCACGTCAAGATTGCCGACCTGGTGCTGAGCAAGGCCAAGCGAATGGTGGAGTGTGGGCATGATGTGGTCATCCTGCTCGACTCTATCACCCGACTGGCGCGAGCCTACAACACCATCGCCCCGGCATCGGGCAAGATTCTCACCGGTGGTGTCGACGCCAACGCGCTGCAGCGCCCCAAGCGCTTCTTCGGCGCGGCGCGCAACATCGAGCGAGGGGGATCACTCACCATCATCGCCACTGCACTTATCGAAACTGGCTCGAAGATGGACGAGGTCATTTTTGAGGAGTTCAAGGGCACGGGAAACATGGAGCTGCAGCTCGACCGCAAGTTGTCAAACAAGCGTATCTTCCCGGCAGTGGATGTGATGGCATCGAGCACACGACGCGACGACCTACTGCTCAACCAAGAGACACTCAACCGCATGTGGGTCATGCGCCGCTTCCTCAGCGACCGCACCTCGGTCGAGGCCATGGAGTTTGTCAAGGAGCGCATGGAGCGCACGCGTAACAACCAGGAATTCCTGGCTACCATGCAAGAGAAGTGATGGCACGCATTTTGGGCATCGACTATGGGCGCAAGCGAACGGGGCTTGCAGTGACCGACCCGCTGCAGATTGTGGCGAGTGCGCTTGGCACGGTACCCACTCACACGCTCGAGCAGTATGTCACCGACTATGTGAACCGCGAGCAGGTCGAGCGGATTGTCATCGGCCTGCCTACGCAGCTCAACGGTCAGCCCAGCGAGAGCATGCGCTACATCACTCCGTTTGTCAACCGGCTTAAGAAGCTGTTGCCACACATACCGGTGGTGATGTACGACGAGCGCTTCACCAGCACCATTGCCCACCAGGCCATGATCGACGGAGGCATGAAGAAGAGTGACCGCCGCGACAAGGCGCGCGTCGACTCAATTGCCGCTACCATCATCCTAAACGATTACCTCAGTTCAATTCATAATTCATAATTCTTAATTCTAATTTGGGAATGGTACTTCCAATCTATCTATATGGACATCCTGTGTTGCGTACAGCCACGCAGCAGGTGACACCCGACTATCCCGACCTGGATAAACTCATCCAGAACATGAAGGATACCATGTATGCCAGCGACGGCATTGGCATCGCGGCACCACAGGTGGGCAAAAGCATCAGGCTCATCTACATCGATGTGGATGTGCTCAAGGACGATATGCCCGAACTAAAGGACAAGCGATTTGTGCTGATCAACCCAGTCATCACTGTCGACACCGACAGTAAGACGGTGAGCCGCGAGGAGGGCTGCCTGAGCTTGCCGGGCATACATGAGTCGGTCACACGGCACGACCGCATCCATGTCAAGTGGACCGACGAGAACTGGCAGCAGCACGAGGAGGACATTGAGGGATTCCTGGCGAGGGTCTTTCAGCATGAGTACGACCATCTGGAGGAGACGGTCTTTGTCGACCACCTTTCGCCCATACGCAAGCAGCTCATCAAGAATAAGCTCATGAACATCGTCAAGGGCAAGGTGAGTTGTGACTACCGGACGGTGGGCTATAAGCCTGCAAAGAAGAAGTAGACTGGTTTAGCATGATACGATAAGCAGGTAAACACAGTTCGGTATTAGCTAGTATGGTGGCAGCTCCCACTCTAAGTTAGAGAGAGAGCTGCCATATTACTTTTGTGCGTTGATGTTAGTGTTAGGGAAATGCAGGGTTTCGGGCAATAAAAAAGTGAGGCCTATTTCACAACAGTCCCCACAAACCTTAAATCTAATACCATGAAAAACACACATGCAAAAGTAGGCATTTTCGTCTTTATGGCAATAGAATTATAAGTGTATTTAACAAAAATTGGCCGAATTGTTGTAAATTTAACAGTCATTAATCGCAATGAATCAATGCCCAACAGTTCAGCTATTCGCTAATTACTCCCATCACCATTAAGAAAGGGGAGGGAAGTAGAGGAGATATTCTGATTCGCTACCATGTAGCATTCTCTGTTTATTTCTTAGGGGGGCCTAAGTGGGGGCATGAACTGTTACCTCGATGCTTGAGCTGACTGGTAGGTCTTACACCATTGTTTGATGCCACAGTTCAGGCAGTCAGGGCGGTGAGCCTTGCACACGTAGCGGCCATGAAGCAATATCCAGTGGTGGGCCTTGAAGCGCAACTCGGCAGGGATGTGTCGAGTAAGCGACTTCTCGACCTCGAGCGGGGTCTTGCCATGCGACAAACCAAGGCGGTTAGATACTCGAAACACATGAGTGTCGACTGCGATGGCTGCTTGGCCGAACACCAGACCCAACATTACATTGGCGGTCTTGCGACCGACGCCGGGCAACTGAGTCAACTCGTCGAGCGTGTCGGGTACTTCACCGCCAAACTTGTCGACCAGCATCTGCGACATCTGCTTCAGATGCAGGGCCTTGCTGTTGGGGTAGGAGACACTCTTTACATAGTGCAGGATGTCGTCAACGCTGGCCTGGGACATGAGCTGCGGGGTGGGGAAGGCCGCAAACAACGACGGAGTGACCATGTTCACACGCTTGTCGGTGCATTGGGCCGACAGAATCACAGCCACCAGTATCTCAAACGCGTTACTGTATTGCAGTTCGGTAGTAGGATTAGGTTGGGTGTGCTGGAAGTAGTCCAGCACACCTGCATATCTTTCCTTTATCGTCATCCTATATGACTTAATAAAACTAGTGGGCGCTGCGGAACTCGTCCAGGAAGCGGACGTCGTTCTCGCTGAACATGCGCAAATCCTTTACCATATACTTGAGGTTGGTGATGCGCTCGATTCCCAAACCGAAGGCGTAGCCCGAATAGACAGTGCTGTCGATGCCGCTGGCTTCGAGCACTGCAGGGTCTACCATGCCGCATCCCAAAATTTCAACCCAGCCTGTGTGTTTGCAGAAACCGCAACCTTCGCCGCCGCAAAGCATGCACGACACGTCCATCTCGGCGCTAGGCTCGGTGAACGGGAAGTAGCTGGGACGCAGACGAATCTGGGTGTCTGGGCCATACAGCTCTTGGGCAAAGTGCAGCAGCACCTGCTTGAGGTCGGCAAAGGTTACGCCCTTGTCGATATACAAGCCTTCGATTTGATGGAAGAAGCAGTGCGCACGGGCGGTGATGGCCTCGTTGCGATACACGCGGCCAGGGCAGATGATGCGAATGGGAGGCTGACGGCGCTCCATGGTGCGCACCTGCACACTGCTCGTGTGAGACCGTAGCACGATGTTACGGGTCACGTCGTCCTTGTTCTGCTCAATGAAGAAGGTGTCCTGCATGTCGCGTGCAGGGTGGTCGGCGGCAAAGTTCAGCGCGCTGAACACGTGCCAGTCGTCCTCGACCTCGGGACCTTCGGCCAGGGTGAAGCCCAGTCGGGTAAAGATGTCGATAATTTGCTTGCGCACCACCGACAATGGGTGGCGTGTGCCCACCTCGGCAGGGAAGCCCGGTCGAGTGATGTCAATCTTGTTCTGTTCTTTGGCCTGCTCCTTGTATTGCTCGCGCAGGGCGTTGATTTTCTCGGTGGCCAGCGTCTTGATTTCGTTAAGACGTTGACCCAGCTCGCGCTTCTGGTCGGCGGGCACATCCTTAAACTCAGCAAACAGGGCAGTAATAGCACCTTTCTTGCT
>JAFUVK010000137.1 GCA_017477555.1 Muribaculaceae bacterium | reverse complement strand
CCGCCTGCAAGCAACATTACCTTTTGCCGAGGCGGACGGCACAGGGGTGCCGTCCCTACCAATTTCTTAGGCGGCCCCGTTGGGGCCACTGCTACTTTGAATCAAGGGACAACTGGTATATAGCCCCTTTGCTTTTAGCGACTACTTACTTATGTGTTGTCCCTTGTTGCTAACTACAGGTATATAGTTCCCTTGCTTTTTCGGTCACTAGTCGGCCGATTTCAAAAGTTTACCTTACATTGTACGACCGACCAGGCTATGGTCTAGGCTACTCTGAATGTCACACTTCCTGGTTATTCCAACTCGGGCTTGGCACGCTTGGGCTTGCTTGGCTGCACGGGCTTCTTGGACTGGACAACCGGCTTAGCCGACGGCTTCTTGTTCTGCGCCTTACGATGCACAGTACGGCCAGACGTGGCAGATGGCGTCACATTAGTGCTCTCATCATCCACATCGTCCAAGCCGGCCTCTCGTGCCAATTCGGCCATACGCCTCTTGGCATCGGCAGTGTGAGTGTTGTAGTCCGTCTCTTTCACAAACGCATCGTAGGCCTCCCAAGTATCGGCGGCACAGGCATTGGCATACTTAATGTTGACAATCTTGCTCCTTACCTGGTCGCAGTAGCCCGAACCCGGATACTTGACCAGATATTGTTCACAGGCTTCCAGATTGTCGCCCAGCTCGTTATAGGCATACTCATAGAGCTTGTACCACACCTCATCGTTGTGTTTCGACCCATGGAACTCATCGAGATAAGCACGGCACGAAGCCGCAGTGGGTTCCAACTCATCGAAAGCATACTCCGAGAGCTGCGAGCGCACCTCCTCGACATAGGGCGACGTGTCGTAGCGTGCCAAATATCTCCGGCAACCGGCCAGCGTGCGCGGCATCTGGTCGTAGGCCAGCTTGTACAACTGCTGTTCGATGGCCTGGTAATGGCTCACGCCCAGCCCCGACAAGCCCTCATACTTCAGCAGATAAGCTTCGTAACGGTCGATGTCGTTGCAGCCGTCGACAGTGCCATAAGCCAGAGCTTCCTGCTCCTGACGGGCTTGCTGTCGCAGCGCATCGTTGACAAATGCCGCGGCCTGTATCACTCGGTCATAGGCCTCTATAGTACCGGCTGCGCGTGCATAGTCCAGCATCTTCTGCTCAATGCCTTGTTTGATGTTGTCGACCGACGAGCGCACGTCCGACTGTCCCAGAATGGCATTCGGATAGTTCAGGTAAGCATCATAGTCACCGGTAGTGCGCCTGTAAATCTCGCGGATGTACTGATAGGCCTGCACCGGATCGCGGGTCACGCGCATCTGCCCCCTGCCGCTGTAGTCAGCCGGATAGCTCATGAGCATGGCCTGGGCCAGCTCCATCAGCGGATAAGCGTCGAAGATGCCCGCACACTCCCAGTGCAACAGGTCATCACCGATGCCCTGCTCACGGTTGGCCTGCTTGATGAAGCCCTGCAGCTGATTTTGCGCCCACACATAGTCACCGCCAGTCAGAGCCTTGAACACATCGTGCCATTGCTGCATCAATTTAGCATCAACTGCGTAGATGCCATGCTTGAACATCTGCGGCTCACGGCTCTCAAACCGCCGCAGCAACCCCGTGGCCACATTGTCGACACGGCGAGCCTGATGCGTGCGAACGTTGTACACCACATCGTAGACTTCGGTGCGGGTCAAACGGCACTCAAGCAACATCTCATACTCACCTATACCTTTGACGGCATTACTCACGTTGTCGAAGAGGATGTAATAGTCCTCGCGAGCACTTTCACTGCGGTAGACTATGGCATGCTGACTCTTGTCGAAGAACACCAACACATCGAGAAAGCCAAACTGCATACACCCCATGCGGTCGAACGTAGACATACTACTCACCTGATGGGGAGAGAAGGTGACCCACTGCTCGGCAGGACCGCTGAACAGGCGTTGTATAGCTTCATGATTGGCTTCCTGCCAGGCTTGGGTGTTATAGTTGGACTTACACCAGCCATAGGTCGATACAACCAGCGACAAGAATAAAAATAACACAAATTTCTTCATCCTTCTGAATTTTGTCGGGTTTGATGATTTTCATTTCTACATCGCGCGACGCACTTGCTGGTCGCCTTGCTCGTTTTCGATATACACGGCCATTCCTACTCGGGCATAGTGTTCCTTGAGATAGTCCAAGTCGGCATCACGCAGACGGATGCATCCCTCGCTGTCGCGACCAGGCATCTTGTCTGCATTGTTGGTGCTGCCGTGGATGCCTATGCCACTAAACGGGGTCTTGAGCCGCATGAACCAGTTGCCATAAGCACGAATCTTGCCACGACCGTCACCGAAGTCGTGTTCCCAGTCACTAGCTGGCACAATCTCTTGAATGAAAAAGGGCTGACCGGGCAAGGTTTCAGGCGTGCGCATGTCGCCACTTTTTTGCTTCTGACCCTTGTTGCGCGACAGACACACCGGAAAGTGCGCCAACACTGTGGTGTCGCCACCGGCGGCACGCATCACATATAGCCGAAGCTCATACTTCGAGATGACAAGAAATGTAGAGTCGGCGGTAGCCACCGAATCGACATAAACGCGCATCGTGTCGGCACGATAAGTAACATGGCCACTAGAGTCAACACGCTCGGCGGCCAACGTCTCAACCGCTGGCTGTGGAGCGGATTGTTGCGACTCGCCACTTCCACCACAAGCCAACAAGCCCCATACGACGCTACTCAACAATAAATAATTTAACTTTCTCATAGAGGTTGCATTTGTTTAAACTGATCAAATTCGGCCCTGAGCTGAGTATCTGTGATGATTTCGTCGAGCGACACACCATGACGCTCAGCCTGTACAAACCATTTGAAAGCCTGCGTGCGGTCGACGGCTACCCCCCAACCATTGAGGTAACATTCGCCCAGACGAGCCTGAGCATTGCCATGATTCTGCTCAGCCGCTTTGGCATACCACGCTACCGCCTGCTGGTCGCTCTGCTCCACACCCAGACCACTGTAATACATCACTGCCAGGTTGTATTGCGCCGAAGGCAGGCCTTGCTCGGCCGCTGCACGCGTCCACTTCACAGCTTCTACCGTGTCGGCCACCACGCCACGGCCATCCACGTAGCAACGCCCCAGCTCAAACTGAGCGCGGGCATGGCCTTGCTCGGCTGCAGCACGCAACCATCGTGCGGCGACGCTTTCATCCTTGACGACACCATCACCTTCAGCATAATATTTGCTCAGACACATTTGTGCGGCAGTATCACCATCCAGGGCCATCTGCTCGAGTTCAGGAGAATAGCTGACGTACGACACCCCTTTCCAGCTACTCGACATGAACCACCAGGCAGCTGCGCAGCCCAGCAAAACCACAACCACTGCCAATATTGCCCACAGCCATGATTTCCCTTTATTCTTGGGTGCCTCATTCATAGGTCCAGGTTTCACCATGGGGGGAGCAACCGATTCTGTAACTAGGTCAGATACAGGTTGCGCGACAGGTTCCGGGACTGGCTCGATTGCAGGTTGAACGAGCGGTTCCGGGACTGGCTCGATTGCAGGTTGCGCGACAAGTTCCGGGACTGGCTCGATTGCAGGTTGCGCGACAGGTT
>JAFUVK010000136.1 GCA_017477555.1 Muribaculaceae bacterium | reverse complement strand
GATAATTCGTGATAATAAAACTCTTGATGCTCTTCTGTCTAGAAGATAAAGAAAAGAGCAGATGCCCCATGACGGGAACATCTGCTCTTCTAGTCAATTCTGGGACGATTAGCAACCCAGGCGCTTCTCGAGGTTGGCGCGGATAGCCTTGATGAAGTCGCTGCTGTTCACGGCGTGGGCGTCGACGCCCTCCATCAGGTTCACCAGGTCCTTGGTCACGGTGCCCGAGTTCAGCGTGTCGAAGCAAGCGCCCTCCAGCTGGTCGCCGAAGTTCATCAGCTCCTTGATGCCGTCCTTCTCACCGCGCTTGCGCAGAGCACCGCTCCAGGCAAAGATGGTGGCGATGGGGTTGGTCGAGGTCTCCTCGCCGGCCAGATACTTGTAGTAGTGGCGGGTCACGGTGCCGTGAGCAGCCTCATACTCGTAGTTGCCGTCGGGGCTGACCAGCACGCTGGTCATCATGGCGAGCGAACCGAATGCGGTCGAGACCATGTCGCTCATCACGTCGCCGTCGTAGTTCTTGCAAGCCCAGATGTAGCCGCCCTTGCTGCGGATCACGCGAGCCACAGCGTCGTCAATCAGGGTGTAGAAGTACTCCAGACCCAGCTTCTCGAACTGCTCCTTGTACTCCTGCTCATAGACCTCCTCAAAGATGATGCGGAACTGAGCGTCATACTTCTTCGAGATGGTGTCCTTGGTCGAGAACCACAGATCCTGCTTGGTGTCGATAGCGAACTTGAAGCAGCTGTGAGCAAACGAGCGAATCGACTTGTCCAGGTTGTGCATGCCTTGCAGCACACCAGCGCCCTTGAAGTTGTGGATCACAACCTCCTCGTGCTTGCCACTCTCGCCGTCAAAGACCAGCTTGGCCACACCGGGCTCGTCGGCACGCAGCTCGACGCTCTTGTACACGTCACCATAGGCATGACGGGCGATGGTGATGGGCTTCTCCCAGTTGCGAACAGCGGGCTTGATGCTGGGCAGGGTGATGGGAGCGCGGAACACGGTGCCGTCCAGGATCGAACGGATGGTGCCGTTGGGGCTCTTCCACATCTCGTGCAGCTTGTACTCGTCCATGCGCTTCAGGTTGGGAGTGATGGTGGCGCACTTCACAGCCACACCATACTTCTTGGTAGCCTCAGCAGCCTCGACAGTGATCTTGTCACCGGTCTCGTCGCGCTTGGGCAGGCCCAGGTCGTAGTACTCGCTCTTGAGGTCAACAAACGGGAGGATGAGTTCGTCCTTGATCATCTTCCACAGAATGCGGGTCATCTCGTCACCGTCCATCTCCACCAGGGGAGTGGTCATTTTGATTTTCTCCATTGTTATGATTTGATTGGGTTATGTGGGTGGCGATTTTGTCGCCACCCGGTTTTAAAGGATTATTACTTGTTCTGAGCTGCGTAGTAGTTCATCAGGCAACCGTCGGCCAGAATCTGGCGCTCGTCGGCGGTCAGGTTCTGGAAGAACAGATGGATGTCCTTCACGCCATCGGCGGTGATGACCTTGGCGTCAATCTCTTCCTTGCCGCCCAGGATGGCCTCACGCAGGCCGGGGATGAACACGAAGTCGCCAGCTGCGTAGTTGAACTCGGTCTCCTTGGCGATGGTGAAAGGAACGATACCCCAGTTGATGCAGTTGCTGCGATAGCGCTTGGTGGCGTACTCATAGCAGATGTTGGCGTCGCCGCCCAGCACCTTCTGGCACGATGCGGCCTGCTCGCGGGCCGAGCCGTCGCCGGGACGGTTGGCAAACACGCACGAGCCGAACGAGGTGTCTTCGGCCTTAGCACCAACCTTGGCCAGTGCGTCAAGCACGTGCTGCGGGCACTTGCCGGCACGACGCTCGAGGTCCTCGGCCTGGATGCGCTTGCTGATGCCCACATACTCGGGCACGCGGCGCGACAGAGCGAACTCCGACAGCTTCAGCGGGTTCGAGCGGTAGCTCGAGGTCTCGCCCGAAGGAATCAGCTCGTCGGTGGTGGTCACGGGATCGTGGATCACAGCTGCCAGCTCGAGCAGCATGTTGTCCTGCATTGCGTACATCTTGGGCCAGTCCTTGATGTTGGGACCATACTTCAGCTCCTGCTCGGGCTCCTCCTTGCCGAAGCCGTAGTAGACGCGGCGGTCATAGATGCGGGCGTCGAACTCATAGGGCTTGTGGGTGTCCTCATAGTCGACGTCGGTTGCTGCGGTGATGACACCACCGTTGGCGGCTGTGGCGGCAATCGAGCGGGCATCCATCAGGGCAACCAGCGAGATCTGGCCCTGGCCGGGCTTCGAACCCTCGCGGTTGGGGAAGTTACGAGTTGTGTGGCGAATCGACAGACCGTTGTTTGACGGCACGTCGCCTGCACCGAAGCAAGGACCGCAGAAGGCGGGCTTGATCACGCAACCGGTCTCAAGCAGCTCCTCGACGATGCCACTGCGTGTGGCGGCCATGAACACAGGCACTGACTGCGGATAGGCCGACATGGTGAAGTAGTCGTTGCCGATGCTGGCATCCTTCATGATCGAGGCAGCAGCGCTCAGGTTGTCGTACGTACCGCCCGAGCAGCCGGCGATGATACCCTGGTCGGCCATCACCTTGCCATTGACCACCTTGTCGACGAGGTCGACTTGCACCTTGTCGCCGAAGCGCTTGCGGGTGTCTTCCTCAACGGCCTTGAGAATCTCGACCGGGTTGGCCTGCAACTCGTGGATGGTGAAGGCGTTGCTGGGGTGGAAGGGCAGGGCGATCATCGACTCCTGAGTGCTCAGGTCGATGCGAATCATGGCATCGTAGTAGGCGACCTTGCCAGGCTTCAGCTCCTTGTAGTCCTGTGGACGGCGGTGAATCTCATAGTGGTGCTTCACCTCGTCGTCGGTGATCCAGATCGAGCTCAAGCAGGTGGTCTCGGTGGTCATGATGTCGATGCCGTTGCGGAAGTCGATGGGCAGGTTCTTCACGCCAGGACCAGCAAACTCCAGAACTTTATTCTTGACAAAGCCCGACTCAAATGTAGCCTTAACAAGCGAGATAGCCACATCGTGCGGACCCACACCCTTGCGGGGAGCACCCTCCAGCCATACGAGCACCACCTCGGGGGCGTTGATGTCCCAGGTGTTGCGCAGCAGCTGCTTCACCAGCTCACCGCCGCCTTCGCCGACACCCATGTTGCCCAGCGAGCCTTAGCGGGTGTGGCTGTCGCTGCCCAGAATCATGTTGCCGCACTTCACCATCTCCTCACGGGCAAACTGGTGAATCACAGCCTGGTTGGCCGGAACATAGATGCCGCCGTACTTCTTGGCTGCCGACAGACCGAACACGTGGTCATCCTCGTTGATGGTACCGCCCACGGCGCACAGCGAGTTGTGGCAGTTGGTCATGGCATAGGGCAGGGGGAACTTCTCCAGGCCGCTGGCACGAGCAGTCTGGATGATGCCCACATAGGTGATGTCGTGCGACATCATCGCGTCGAAGCGGATGCGCATCTTCTTGCCCTTGCTGCCGTCCACATCGTGGCTGCGCAGGATGCCGTAAGTGATAGTGTTCTCGCGAGCCTCGTCAGCGCTGGGCATGCCCGTTGCGTCCATGCGAACCTCGGTTCCGTCGAGTAGATAAACTCCTTGTTTGATAAGTTCTACCATAATAAAGTTTTTAAGTAATAAAGGATTATTTTTGTTATTAGTTGTATCTCATTTTGTTATCGAGTCGATAAAGATGGTCAGCGACAGCATGTCGGCCGCTCCGCCGGGCGATATATTTCGCGACACAAAGCTGCGATTCATGGCCTCAAGTCCCTCGATGCTGAAGTGTTTCAGCATCTCGAGTGCCTCGCGCTTCACGGCCTGGGCCATCTCATAGCCCACGCGGTGAATCACATTGGTGTCATCTAGCTCGCTCATAATCAGCAGCAAAGTCTTGTGGTCGCGATAGGGGTCGCCATTCAGGCTGGCATGAAAGGGTAGCCACTCGTTGAACAGACGTTGATAGCCGTGTCGCGCCATCTCCAAAGCCCCTTCCACATGATGTGCCTCGACGGCGCGGTAGCCGTGAGATCCATTGTTTGCCGGCACGATGCCGTGCGCCAGTTTCATGATGTCTTGGCGCAGAGCTTTGGCTTTGAACGCGTGTTCATTGTGCCATGTGTGGCTGGCGGCTACCAGGGCTAGTCCTATTGAGAACAAGGCACCGCGGTGAGTGTTCACGCCATGCGTTGCTTGCAGCATTTTTTGCTCACTGACCACACCCAAATGCTGAATGTACTCGCTGGGAGGCAGTAAACGGCTATCGCCCAGCAGGGCCAATTGGTCGAACGAAGGGCGTAAGGCCTCAATGCTGTGCCGCATCAGCGGTATGTCCATGTCGTTGTGCGACCCGTTGTCGTGCTCGTCGACCAAACCAGGCTTGGGAGTGGTCATCAGCTCCTCTTCCAGCGCCTGGCGGGCCAGCTCGCTCAGCAGGTAGGGTAGGGTGCTATGAGGCACCAGAGGGATGGCGTGCGACAAGTCACCGTCATGCAGGTCGCCTCTGACAAGTGAGGCACTTACCACCTGGCCCTCCTGTGTCACACGAGGCATGACCACCACGTCGATACCGTGTTGCGGCAAGTGTTGTTGCATCAGCTCGACGTAGCGGGCGGTGACAAGGTCGGTGGGCTCGTTGCCCACAAAGCGCACCGTTGCGCCCAGGGCGGGTGCCAAATGGCGGACGCACAAGTCCAGGTCCAGTAGAATCTGCGTGTCGCTGGCATCGCTGAGCTGTTTCAGAAAATAGGTGGGGAATGTCGCCGCCGAGATGGCATAGTCACTGCCCTCGCACACCACTGCGTTGCGCACGTGAGAACAACCGTTCTTGACCATAGCCAGGCGGCTGGTATAGCTGAAGCGCGAGCAGTCTTCCTTCACAACAATCACATAGAGTGTATTGACCTGCGACGAGGCATACTCCACCAGTGCCAGATGACCCTGGGTGAACGGGTTGGCATTCATCACGATCATGCCGTTCTTGCCCGGGCGGCGCAAGCCCATGAGGTAGTTGCAGTAATCCGTCAAGCCGCCCACCGCATTTTCCATCATGATGGCTTGTGGTGCCGCTGCCAGCATCTTGAAGCCCAGACTTGCAAAGATGTCTTGATTGCTGGGTTTGGTGAATACTCTCACTTGCTGGTGGCCACGCTCACGGGCGGTGCTCAGCAGGTGGGACAGCAGCGATTGCATCATGCCGGTGCCACGCAGCTCGTCGCTCACAGCCACGCACTTGATTACATTGCCGTCAAGTCCGCCACCGGCCAGAATCTGGTCATCGTCGACACGGGTCACTACAGCGTAGTAGTCAACCGTGTCGAGGCGAAGCCCATTCTCGGCCAGAAAATGCTCAACGCGCTTGCGTGTTGAGCCTAGGCTCAAAGGCAATGTCTGAATTTCGTAGTCACCGTACATAGTCTTCAATCATCTCGTTGATGCGAGTATGTAGCTCGGCCTGCGTGTGAGTGTGGTTGCGCATGCACCACCGCGACTCATGCTCGCACAGCAGGCACTGCCGTGGAGTGTCGCCCACTTGCTCGCGACTCAATGGAGTGCCGTCGGCGGCCAGTATGTCGATGTCAAACAGTCGACCCAATGGGTGACTGTCCTCAATCTGGCATGACAACTTCTTGGCTTCCATGGGGTTCATGTCGACCACTAAATAAGCCTCATAGCCCGTTACCAGGTCACGAACCTCAATGTCGACAAGGCACTGTCTAAAACACTCTAACACTGCCGTGAGGGCAGCGTTAGCTACAATAAGGGAATGAAGATTACGCTTGACGGCTCCCGGCATCACTACCGTGAGGCACACCAGCGTATGGCCAGGGTGGGCACTCATGAGCGCCATCTGCTTGGCTTGCCGGCTATCGCGGCTGGCCAGAAGCATGTCGAGCGTAATCTCCATCTATAATTGTTTGGCGCGTGGCGCGACCAAGTCGCGCCACTGTTACCAATTGTCAGTCAACAATGTTCTTGATCACATCCATCACACTGCCATCGCGGTTCATCACGATGCCTACCACCTTGTCGCCGAAGGGCAGCGGGGCGGCCTCGCCGATGATGCTCTTGGCGCGGTCTTTCAGTGCGTTGATCTCAACCACGTTCAGGCCGGCGGCAATCAGGCGCTCCTTGATCTCGGGACGGCGGGGATTGACGGCGATGCCGTACTCGGTGACAACAACGTCGACCGACGAACCCGGAGTGATATGCGTCGTCACCTCGTCGACCACACACGGGATGCGGCCACGCAGCAGCGGGCACACGATAATCGACAGGGCCGAGTCGCCGGCAGTGTCGGGATGGCCACCGATGGCGCCGCGGATGATGCCGTCGCTGCCCACCAGCACGTTGACGTTGAAGTTCACGTCAACCTCCAGTGCCGACAGAATCACGATATCGAGGCTATGAGTAGCCGAACCCGGCTCGTCGAAGCTGGCGTACTCGTTGGCGCTCACCTCCTGGTGCATCGGGTCGCTCTTGAGCGACTCGGCGGCTACCTTGTCGAACGATTGCACGTCGATCAGGCGGTCAATCAGACCCTCCTCGTGCATCTTCACCATGTGGGCGGTGATGCCACCCAAAGCAAAGCTAGCCTTGATGCCCTGGTCAATCATGCTCTGACGGATATACTTGACGGCGGCCAGCGAGGCACCACCCGAACCGGTCTGGATCGAGAAGCCCTCCTTGAAGTAGCCACTGTTGATAATCACCTTGGCGGCCTGCGTGGCAAGCAAGATGTCGCGCGGGTTCTTGGTGTCGCGGCTGGCACCCGACGAGATCTTCGAAGAGTCGCCCACCGAGTCGACAACAACAACGCTCTCAACGTTGCGCTCGCTGATTGAGAACGGCGTGTTGGGATAGGCCACCAGGTCATCGGTCAGGATAATCACATGCTTGGCATATTGTGCGTCGGGCAGGGCATAGCCCAGCGAGCCGCAAATCGACTTGGCGTTCTCCGAACGGCTATAGCCGCAGGCGTTGCCCATCGGGTCGGCGCTCGAAGCACCCAGGAAAGCCACGTCAATCTTCAGGTCGCCATTGGCGATGGCGCTACCGCGGCCACCGTGCGAGCGGAAGATGACCGGCTCGTCCATCAGGCCATGCGAAATCTCCTTGGCCAGATTGCCGCGCAGACCCGAGGTCGAAATCTTGGTGATGACACCGGCCTTGATGTGCTCAATCAGAGGCTCATGAACGTCAATCAGGCTCGATGAGGCCAGGTGCAGGTTCTTGAAACCCATTTCGGCCAGCTTGGCCACAACCATGTTGATGACCTTGTCGCCACCGCGGAAATGGTGGTGGAACGAGATGGTCATGCCGTCCTGCAGACCGCTCTTGCGGATAGCGTCCTCGAGTGTGGTGACCTTTGCGCCTTGCTGTGTCAGTTCGGTGCGGGCCATGGTGTTCTTGTCGGCAGTGCCCTTGAAGGTCTCTTTGCCCATGCGTGCGGCAGCCTCACTGATCAGGGCTGCTCTATCTTTGATGCTGTTCATGATTAAATGTCCTCCTTTTTGATAATGCCCGACGCGATGGCCAGGTCGATGGTACGTTGTGCTCTGATCACTACGGGGCGGTCAACCATCTTGCCGTTAACGGCGATGACACCGCTGCCGCGCTTCTCGGCCTCCTTGATGGCGGCCAGAATGGTGAGCGACTTCTGAATCTCTTTCTCCTTGGGAGCAAACACCTCGTTCACCACCTCAATCTGGCGAGGATTGATAATCGACTTGCCATCGAAGCCCAGGCTCTTAATCAGCTCAACCTCCTTGCGGAAGGTCTCCATGTCGTTCAGGTTGCTGTACACAGTGTCGAGCGCGTCGATGCCGGCGGCACGGGCTGCAACAACGATGGTCTGGCGGGCCAGCAACAGCTCCATGCCCTCGGGGGTGCGCTGGGTCTTCAGGTTGGCGCTGTAGTCTTCAGCGCCCAGGGCGATACCCATCATGCGCTTCGAGGCAGTAGCAATGTCATAGGCGTTGATCACGCCTAGTGTACTCTCGATAGCGGCCATAATCTGTGTGCGGCCCACGCAGCCCAGCTCGGTCTCAACCTTCACAATCTCGGCTTCGAGCTCGCGAATTTCGTCGGCTGTCTCGGTTTTGGGCATTCGTATCACGTGTACGCCGGCCTTCACAACGGCCTCGACGTCCTTCTTGCCGTAGGGGGTGTTCAGGGGGTTAACGCGCACCACCATCTCGGTGTTGCCATAGTCGATGGTCTTCAAAGCATTGTGCACCAGCAAGCGGGCGGCATCCTTCTCGGCCATTGTCACCGAGTCCTCGAGGTCGAGCATAATCGAGTCGGGACCATAGATAAACGCGTCTGCCATCATCGCGGGATTGTTGCCCGGGACGAACATCATTGTTCTTCTTAAGCGTTGCATATCTTTTTCTAACAGGATTAGTGTTTGTTATTGTTTTTAAGGTTCATGACGCTCAGTCGGCCCACACGTCCTTGCCTGTGGCGCGAACGGCGGCGGCTGTCACGCGGGCACGGATGGTGCAGTCCAGGGCACCCTTGTCGGTGGCCTTGACAGAGGCATCGTTGATGCCCAGACCCGTCAGCGTCTCGGTAATCACTTTCTTGATTTGTTCGCCGAACTGGTAAGCTACAGTGCTGTCCAGCTCGATTTGCAGGCCGGCCTTCTCGGCAGGAGCAATCTGGATTAAGATGTCGCCAGACTCAAGTGTTCCGGCAAATGCATTCTTGATTTCCATAAATTGTTTTAAATGTTGGTTTTTATATAACAGTATTTTCAGTTAAGTCTGCTCAATTGAACCCTAAAGGCTCTAAAGATTAAAACGTAGTTTTAAAATCAGGTCAAAAGTAGACATATTTTCTCACATGACAAAATGCTCGTACTAAATTTTTTAACCATATCTATCGGTAGGTGATTGCATATCAACTTTCATAAAATTAACCTTTCTTTCTTATTTTGCACAAACTAAAACAATTTCTGGCAATTTTTGCCCAATATGTCACTTTTGTTCTTGGCTTTCATTCAAAAAATAAAGGTTGCCGCAAAATCATTTGGGACAACCTTTTTAACGAACTTTAGCGAATTAACGCATTGTTTAAAACTTCGACATAGGCAAATGCTTACTCCGGCTGGCGGCCTTCGACGATGGCTTCGGTGTCGCGGGCAATCATATACTCCTCGTCGGTCAGCACTACAACCACCTTGACGCGGCTGTCGGGGGTACTGATCACACCCTCCTTGCCCAGACGTGTCTCCTGGTTCAGCTGCGGGTCAATCTTCACGCCCAGGTACTCGAGGTTTTTGCACACCACTTCGCGGACTTCGGCCTGGTTCTCGCCCACACCGCCTGTAAAGGCGATGATGTCCACACCGTTCATCGCTGCGGCGTAAGCACCCACATACTTCAGGATGCGGTATTCATACATGTCCAGGGCCAGACGGGCCTTGTCGCTTCCGTCGTCGATGGCCTGACCTATCTCGCGCATGTCGCTCGAAATGCCGGTCACACCCGACAGACCGCTCTTCTTGTTGATGATCTGCGTCATCTCGTAGGCGTCATAGTGGTGCTTCTCCATCAGGAACAGCAGGGCACCGGGGTCGATGTCGCCCACGCGGGTACCCATCATCAGACCCTCGACAGGGGTCATGCCCATGCTGGTGTCGACGCTCTTGCCGTCGAGCACGGCTGTGATGCTGCCGCCGTTGCCCACATGGCAGGTGATGATCTTCTTGCCGGCGGGAGTGGTGTCAAGCATCTCGCACACGCGGCGCGACACGAAGCGGTGGCTCGTGCCGTGGAAGCCGTAGCGGCGCACATGATCCTCGGTATAGAATTTCTCGGGCAGAGCATACATGTAGGCCTTGGCGGGCATGGTCTGGTGGAATGCCGTGTCAAACACTGCCACCTGGGGCACATTGGGCAGCACTTGCTCGATGGCCTCGATGCCCATCATGTTCACCGGGTTGTGCAGCGGAGCGATGGCATAGCACTCCTTGATGATGGCTTTTACCTCGTCGTTGATGCGTACGCTCTGGCTGAAACGCTCGCCGCCATGCACCACGCGGTGTCCCACGGCATCAATCTCGTCAAAACTCTTGATGCAGCCATAATCGGCGTTGGTCAGCACATCCAGAATGGCCTTGATGGCACCGGTGTGGTCAGTGATGTCCAGGTCAATCACCTTCTTGCTGCCGTCATCAAACTTCAGCTTGATGAATGCTCCGGGCAGACCAATCTTCTCAACGCCGCCCTCGGCCAGCGTCTTGTTGGCCTTGATCTCAATCAGTTTGTATTTCACCGAACTGCTGCCGCAGTTCAATACCAATATGTTCATTGTAGTTTTGATTTTTATTTTCTAGTAAATGAGCGTTCGATTATTCGAACTTTCAAGCAGTCGAGTGTTCGAGCGAAACTCTATCCTTTCTTGGCGATGGCCTGGTTGCAGGTCAGCAGGATGGTCTTGTATACATCCTCCTCGTTGCAGCCGCGCGACAGGTCGTTGACCGGGGCGGCAAGGCCTTGCAGCACGGGGCCGACAGCAGTGGCACCGGCCAGGCGCTGAACCAGCTTGTAGGCGATGTTGCCCACTCCCAGGTCGGGGAACACAAGCACGTTGGCTTTGCCGGCAATCTCGCTGCCGGGAGCCTTGCTCGCGCCCACGCTGGGCACCAAGGCGGCATCGGCCTGCAGCTCGCCGTCAATCTTCATCGCGGGGTTCATCTCCTTGGCTAAGCGAGTGGCCTCAACAACTTTCGTTACGTTGTCGTGGCTGGCGCTGCCCTTGGTCGAGAAGCTCAGCATGGCCACCTTCGGGTCGATGCCAGCAAGGTCGCGGGCGGTCTTCTCGGTCGATACGGCAATCTGGGCCAGTTCCTCGGCATTGGGGTTGGGCAACACGGCGTAGTCGCCAAACACCATGATGCCGCGTTCGCCATAGGGCGAGCCCTCGGGCAACAGCATGATGAACGCGTCGCTCACCACCTTGATGCCGGGGGCGGTCTTCAGCACCTGGAATGCCGCACGCAGCACGTTGCCTGTCGTGTTCTGAGCACCGGCCACCTGGCCGTCGGCGTCACCATGCTTGATGAGCAGACAACCCAGATACAGCGGGTCTTTCACCTTCTTGCGGGCATCCTCGATGGTCACACCTTTGGCTTTGCGCAGCTCATAGAACAGCTGTGCGTACGGCTCCATGGCCTCGTCGTCTGCGGGGTTGAAGAATGTGGCGCGACCGATGTTTTCCAGACTCAGTTCAGCGGCTTTGGCCATAATCTCATCACGATTGCCAATCAGGTAAACTTGTGCGATACCCTCGGCAATGATACGGTCGGCGGCGCGCAGTGTGCGCGGCTCCAAGCTCTCGGGCAGGACGATGCGCTGCGGGCATGCCACCGCCTTCGACTTCAATTGTTCAAATAGGGGTTCCATGTTGTTTTTTAATGGTTTGTTTTGTTTCTATCCGCAAAGGTACGACTAATTTCTTACCCACACCCCAACTCTACTATTAAATTTGTTAAAAAAGATGCAAGATGCAAGAGACAAGATGCAAGAGACAAGATGCAAGAAGCAAGATGCAAGAGACAAGATGCAAGAAGCAAGAGACATGATGCAAGTGGAAGGAAGGTCGAGCCAGTCAGCGTATTCCGAGACGCAGTCTCGGACACTGAGGCAACACCCCTTGAATCAGTCCAGCACCACAAATGCCGCCCAGTCGCGAGGGTCGGGATGGTCGCGCCGCACCTCGCGCTGGGCCTCACGCATCGCCTCGTGAGGCGTCCGGCCCGACATCAGGTGGTCATAGAAGCGTGTCATCAGCAACGCCGTCACGTCGTCGCGCACCTTCCACAGGCTCATCACGATGGTCTGAACACCGGCCAACTTGAATGCCCGCTGCAGGCCCATCACGCCTTCATAGTCGGTCATGTCGCCCAAGCCTGTCTCGCACGCGCTCAGCACCACCAGACGGCATCCGCTCAGGTCCAGCGCCGCAATTTCATCACCTGTCAAGATACCGTCGTCCTGTCCGGGAGTAACCTCGCCAGTAGTCCACGCACGGTTGGCCCCCGCCATCAGCAGCCCGCACCGCTCCATCGCCGTGCTCTCATCAGCATTTTTCAGATAGAAACCATGGGTTGAAATATGGATTATTGATGGTGCATTACCACTGATCTGCTTAAAACGTGATTCATCAGCATACTGCCTATCAATCAATGTGGTTCTAATATTATGCTTTTCTGTCTGTAGGACGACTTGCTCAATTTCATCACGGCTATTGTCAAGCGGTTCTATACCAAACCGTTCATTTGACTTGGGCGTTGGTGAGCGATAATAATTTCTGTTTTGGGCTTTATTGTTGACCGCATGACCATAATCGATGTCTCCAAATGCGATGAGGCTGAGAAAGGCTGCATTATCTGACCTTCGTAAGAACTGATTGCTTGATGATAGCATCTGAAGGTCATAATGGTCTGACATTGTGCTGCCATCAGGACATTTAATTGCGTGATGCGCAATAATGCTCAATTGTCCTGCAGGACTGAAATATATGGTTTTGATGCTATCACCAATTGCTTCAATGATAGGTTGCCACACCATCGCATAGATCAGATGATCGTTGCTTAGCATGCAATCATCGAGTTCTAGATTGATGCATTTAGGACTGGCCCAACCTTTTTTAGCAACTATAGCCATGTAGCAAAGTGAGTCGGTCGATTGATATTTAAAATGATGGAAACACACAAAGTCAACAATAGCTTCACTTGCTGCCAGGTTCTTTGTTAGTTGATGGTAGTTAGATGGTCTTGATGCTGTACGCTCAATGTCTAGCTCTTTCATTAGCTCAGACCACAATTTGGCTCTCTCGGAGTTCTCAGCAAAGTACTGATCTGAAATATCGAGAGGCTTGCAAGATATTTCTTGAATACGATCAAATTTTGCTTTCTGATCTTGACTTTTCAGAAGTGGGCGAATGGGCGTTTGTTCATAGGGTGTCAATTGCCATTGCAAACGCTTGAATACAGCTTCTTCTAGACTGTCAGCTCTCAGTAAGAGGCTGTATATTTGACTTTTACTATATGTCGATTTTGATTCAAGTCTGAGCCGCTTGGCCAAAGCATATTCCTTAATCATGGCTGTGTCAAGCGAGTTGTACACTATATGGTTCATTCGGGCAATATTCTGAAGGCCTTGCTGTTTGCATTGCATCATCAATTCATAGGGGAAATCACTCAAGTTTTCTTTGTCAGCATCGGCTGCAACCACACTGAGCAGTAGATTGTACACATCGTGGCGTTTGTTGATTTCTGCTTCAATCCCACGCAGGCTGTGTTGAGTGAGTGATTCTGCATAGATACCATATTGATAGCTATTGCTTGACAGTAGCGACCCTAATTCTGTTAGGTCGTTCACTCCTTTTGCATAGTGAAGGCGAGCTGATGCATATAGTAAATCATCTTTAAATATTATATCAGATGCGTCAAATTGCAAAATGTCATGATAACATTGGATGGCATCAGCAAGTTTTCCTTGTCGATAATACACCTCTAGCTTGTCGAGCAGAAATCGCATTTCAAGGTTGTCATAATAATGTGATGCTCGATTGAACTTGATGCACTCTTCAATTAGCTGAAGGCTACTGTTAAAGGGCCTATTTGTTAAGAATGGTGACAAAAATTCATGATATATGTCTCCTCTCAGAAAACGAACAATGCAGTATACAGTAGTCTGTCGCAAAGTTGGCGAGAGTGACTCAAAATACAATTCAATCAGTGCTTCAAGATACCAGTGGCCATAATCACGGTTACCCGTAAATTCGTTGAAATACACCGACACGGCATCGGCGGTAAGTTCTTTAAGTGTATACCCCGTTTCTGTACCAGACTCTAGAAACCGCCAATAATTGATTTTTGACAGATTTCGTGTGTTTACATCGGTCTGAAGAGTACAAAGATTTTGGAAGATGTCAACAGTCTTTTCACATGAATACGGAATGCTGAGCTGCTTGAGTGAATCGCATGCTTCTTTCAGAATTTTCTTGTCGGCGGTGTGCTCATATTTTGATAAAGCATTACTGATAAGAGCCTCGACGTCTTGATGAGTTGCGCTAGAAAGGCACTGGCTCTTCAGCAAGAGCGCCAGAACAAGTAAAAAAATTGCTAAAAAACGTCTCATTCTATTCGTCTCATCGGTCACTATTTCATTGGTTGGTAGGTAGGCGTACTGCGAGACGCGGTCTCGCACGCTAGGTTCTTTCACTCCTCAAACAGGTGGGGCTGCTGGTAGCGGGTCATGTACAGGCTCTTGTAGGTCACCAGCCAGTGGCCCAGCTCGCGCAGGTCCAGACGGCCGTCGCGTCGCAGGCCGTGCCACAGCATGTAGCTCAGTGTGCCGTAGCTCTTGCGTCCGCGGTGGGTGGTCACCACGGTTTCATAGTTACACTGGTCGGGCTGACAAGCACCCACAGCCACCACGCGCGAGTAGCCCTGTCCGCGCGTCTTGGCCTCGAAATGCAGGCCACCGCTACGCTTGCGCCGCACGTAGGGGGGCTTCTTGCAGAACACATCGCCCACACCACGGCGGGTGCCCACCAGCGAGTCGGTCACCACTTCGTCGCCACCGTTGCGATAGGCGTCGCCGCTGTGGCAAGCATCCACTGTGAGCAGCAGCATGCCTTTGGCTCCCAGCCGCTTGCGCATTGCCACCAGGTGGGTGTTCAACTCATCGTCCAGCAGGTGGTGCTGGCCGTGGTAGCGCTTGCTGTAGCGCCGCTGGGCGTCGTAGGGGATGATGGCCTCGTCCAGGCCGTCGGGCTCGTCGCCGTTCAGGTCCTCAACCTGTTGCCCGTGGCACGAGAAGTGCACCAGCACAGTATCGCCGGCTTGGCACTGTCGTGTCAGCCGCTGCAATGCGGTCACTATGCCGCGGTGGGTGGCTTGCGCGTCGGTCAGCGTCGTCACCACAAAGCCGCGACGTTGCAGGGCGGGCTTGAGCAGCTCCACATCACCCGCCGAGCACAGCCGCTCCCAGCCCGAGCCGGCAGGGTAGTTGCCCACACCCACCAGCAACGCACGGTCAGTGCCCTGGCTTACCAGCGCACTGACCGCAACCATTATGACTATCAGCCAATTTCTCATCATTCGCCGCAAGCTTTACTCGTCATTCGCTATCGGATGCTTATGCTGTGACTCAGGCGCGGCATCAGTCGGTCAGGGCATTCAGCAAGCCTTCAATCTCCTCGTCGCCGTCATAGCGCTCGTTTAGGGCTTGCAGTGTCTCCACGGCTTTGTCGCGCTTTTTGGCCTTGAGGTAGGCCATGGCCAGGGCAATGCCCACTTCCTTGTTGTGTCCCGACTGAACGTACAGCGGCTCGAGCAGCTTGATGGCATCTTCTGCTTTGCCGATGCGCATGGCAAACAATGCCTGCTGCATCACCACCTCCACCGAGTCGAGTGGCGGTGCCGCTTGGGCAATTTCCACCGTGTCGGTCAGTTCGTCATATTGCTTATAGAACACCTCGTTGTCGCCACGGGCGGCCCCCATGGCCTTCTCACCGCTCTCGCGCATGGCGATATAGGTGTCAAACACCTTCTCATCGGCCGTGGTCTTGTACTTCTCGCCATAGAACCACCGGGCACCCAGCCACACTGCCGTCACCACTGCCGCAGCCGCCAGCATCGTCGGCCACAAGCTCCGCTTTTTGGCCGGCTCAGCAGGCCTGGCAGATGCAGCCACAGGTTCCTCCTGATTGGCACGGGAGGGTAGGGGGGGGGCACTAGCCACCAGAGGCGCGATTCCATCCTCACCAGAGGCTCCAATCCCAAAAGGGCGCTTATCGCCTCCTTCCTCTGGCGCGACGCAAGCCGCGGCATCAACAAGTTGTTGGCGCCGACGTTGCAGCAGTGCCTTCAGTTCGTCGCGTGTCATCCCCTGCATGGCTTCGGTCAGCGATTGGTCCTCGCGCCGGCCATGATGCTGCAGTGCGGCCACTGTCAATCGGTGTAGCTGCACTTCCTGGCGCAACTTTTCATCTTTAGCCATTTGCGCCTCAAAGTGCTTGCGCTCGTCGGCACTCATGGTCCCGGCCAGATAGGCCTCAACCAGCTCGGTCTTGTATGTCAAGTCTTTAAACATAATCTTTTATCATTTTCCCTGTCATTTCCCCTCCTTTTTCCCAAAGGGGACCAATGGTGTAAGCCGAATACAATGCCGAGCTAGCTCGAGCATTGTTGAGGCGCAGCCCATCGACGCTGGAAGGGCGGTAGGGGTGGGGTTTCGTTGCAATTCAGACCCTCATTGATTATCTGTGCATTATGAATTATAAATTATAAATCACAAATTATGAACTATGAATTATGCATTATGAATTATGCACTATGAATTATGCATTATGAATTATGCATTATGCATTATGCATTAAAAAGTCCCATCATCTTCAGCCGGGCCCGCACAGCCTCTTTCAACTTGTTGAAGCACTTCAGCCGTTGCGACTTGGCCGAGTTGGTGTTGGCGTAGCCCAGCTCTTGGCTGATTTCCTCCATCGACATCCGTGCGTAGTAGAAGCTCGGTAGCAGGTCGCGGCACTTGCCCGTCAGGTTGCCCATGATGCCGTTCATCACAGCAATCATCCGCTCTCGTTCGGCTGGGTCCTCGGTTGTCTCGTCCACCAGCGATTCCAGCGGCGCCATCATACTCAGCCAGTCGGGACGCTCATCGTCGTCATCGCCTGCCGGAGTCGCTGTCACAAACTTACCCTTCTTCTTGCAGTAGGTCATTGTCTGGTTCAGCCCGATTTGCAAGATATAGGCACGCCAGTTCGTGTCGGCCACCACGCTGCCGCGATGCAGGTTCTCATGAACCGCCAGGAACGTGTCCTGGTAGATATCCTCAATCTCGTCGACAAAGAGGCCGCTGAAACGCGACTTGACCAGATTGACAAAAGGTTCGTGTAGCTCCTCATACCATCGCGAAACTATCTCTTCGTAAGTCTCCATATTATAGTAAAGGTGAATGTGGTTTTTATCAGTCTTAACAAAACGGAAAAATCCGCATTTTGTTGCCACAGCCTCGACATTTTTCAATAAAATGCTCACGCTCGGCAAGGCTCATGCAAGCATGGCTTTTCGCTCGCTTAATCGCATTTTTCAATAAAATGCTCACGCTCGGCCATCAGCGAGCAAGCTCGCATGGCGCTCACTTAATCGCATTTTTGGAGACCCATTCACTCACATATAAGCGAGCCACGCCACAGGTAACCCCAAAAACAGCAAAACACCGCAACAAATCCATAAAAGCAAACATCATGCCAACGCCCAAATCGCATCTCCCCTCCTAAGCTACGAGGGGCCGGGGGTGGTATGGCAACCACCAATACAGGGAAAACTCCCCTCCTAAGCTAGGAGGGGTAGGGGGTGGTATGACATCCACCAATCCACCATGTGATGCAAATATCTCAACAACCTTTAGTTCGCGAACGAGTGGGAGTATGCTGCCCGAGGCGGTCGACTCGGCAGGAACACCCTCTATGCCGGTAGCGACCGCCTGGACGATGTGGGATGGTATGAGGCCAATGCGCATCGCGCGCCTCGTGAGGTCGGACTGCTGACACCCAACGAGTTGGGTCTCTATGACATGACAGGCAATGTGCATGAGTGGTGTGCCGACACGTTCTATCGCTATTCGGCCAATGTCTCCGGTTATGAAGAAGACCCCATCCACCACGAAGGCAGCCTGCGGCGAATGACGCGAGGTGGATCATGGCTCAATGGGGCGGGCTTCATGCGCATTGCGCAGCGTTGTGCTGACAATGCCGATATGCGCAGCAGCACTATTGGGCTGCGCCTGGCCATGTCCAGCATGGTGTGATGATGACATTGTTCATCACCTATTCACGGAGGATTTCGACCATGCGGCGACGGCGAGCGTAGGTGGTGCACAACTCGGTGCGCAGGGCGGCTGCGGCTGCGCGGCAGTTGGGCAGGCCTTTGATGACGCGCAGGGCATCGGCCAACTTGCGATAGTGGCTCTCGCCGACATGGGTGGCGGCATAGTCACGGATGTCTTGCTGGAGCAGCGCAAGCAGTTGCTTTGAGTGGGTGTTGCGCAAGTGGATGGCGCACCTGATGGCCTCGTCGAGTCGTCCTTTTTTGATCTGTCTCACATAGTCGAACAGTTTGTCATGGTCGCCCTCCTCAATCAGAATTTCAGCCAGTCTGTAATCTGAGTACCCATTGATGACCAGGCCGGCATCGGACAGCAACTCGGCAAGAAACTGTGGCCACTGCTTGGCGGGACTGAGGGAGCGCAGTTTGCGATAGTGTTCGATGTCGCTACGGCGAACGAACAGTTCTCGGCACAATTTGATCTGCTGCTCGGTGTCGCCTAGTGCCTCATAGATGGCCAATTTCCGCACAGTCCAGTCGCCAGCCGTGCCATTGTGTTGTCGCTCGATGGCCACAGCGATGCCGCCGTCAATAACACGCAACGCTTCCTCGTAGTGCTGCTCTGCAAGCAGCCGGTCGACTCTGAGTTGGCGGATTTGGGGTGTATCGATATATTGATCGATGGTGCGCTCTGCCTCGTCGTGCCGGCCAAGTTGTTTGAGCAGGTCGATTTTCTGCTTGATGTAGTCGCATTGTGAGTATTTACCGGCATGAGAGGCAATCATCTTGTCGACAAACTTGATGGCATCGTCGCCCTGCAATGTCAGTAAGGTCAGTTGTTGGAGCAGGCGGTCGAAATCGCAGTAGTCGTAGTCGCACAGCTCTGACGAGGTGAGTGCTTTGATGCTGTCGAGCACCGATGAACGACAGCCGCTGTCGATGCCGGGCTTGACGATAGCCTGTAGCAGCAAGTTACCCGCGCGGTCGCATACACCGCCAATGTCGCTTTCCTCCTCGTAGGCTATGCTCTCATCGGCCATCTTGTCCATTGACTTGAACAGCTGCACGGCGATGGCCACGGCTGCGCGGGCGTTGCCGGCCTTGAGCAGTTTCTCGCCCTCGTTGAGCAAGGCATTGGCACGGTCGACAACTTTTTCCCAGTCGGTCTCGTCATAGAAGTCGTAGCGCGTTCGTTCTGTGATGATGCACGAGCTGATGGCCTTGTCAACCTTCTGCTCATAGTTGATGGCGACATCGTTGGGCTGGTCGAGATAGAGCGACTGCAGGTGTTCAATCATCGCGCGCCGCAGCGATGAGTCGCTTGTTGAGTGTTGGCGAATGAATGCTTTCAGGTCGTTGAGGGTCGCCAAAGCTAACAGGCGTTCCAACTCGGGGTCAGATGACAGAGAAGTGTCATCACCGTCATCGTCGTTGTCGTCCGAGTCTTCATCGTCAAACTCGATTTCGAACTCATCTTCAAAGTCAGCGTCATAATCGTCTTCAAACTCATCGTCGTCTGAGTCATTGTCCGATGTACGGTCGTTGATTTCGAGCAGAGTGGCCACCACATGCTTGCACATGCTGCCGTCGTAGGGGCAGTCGCATGACCAGGTAAGAGCGCCATTTTGGCCGATACGCACGGTCACATTATAGTTTTCTGTACCCAGGACAGTGGCATGCCAGGTGCCGGCAGACTTCTCTTGCAGCTGCGTCACCGCGCCGCTCTCTTGATAATCAACCCCTCGCCAATAGATGCGCGATGGGATGAAGTCCTGAAAATTGTCAAGCGTGATGTTCATAATGGATGGCATGATAACGGCACAAAGATAATGAATTGTTTTCAGTTGTGCAAATGCATGGGTCTTTGCGGATATTGTGCAATTGAGGGTTACCAAGACCGGTATAGCCTATATAAAATAAAAAAATAGTGATTATGAAAAGAAAAACTCTATTGCTCTCAATTCTTGCGCTTGTGCTGGTTGCTGGTTTGTTGGCTCCTGTCTGTTGGCGACAGTGGCGGTTGGCACGTCAGGCCGAACGTTCGTCGGCTGTGTATTTGGCACGGTATGGTGACAGTCTCACCTTTCAGCAGCGCGTCGATGAGGCTCGTCGCTACACTGCCTCGCATGGGCTGAACACCCAGTATGTCATCTTGGTGGACTTCAACAAACCCTCGGGCGACCCGGCTCGGTTTCGCCTCTATGACCTCGAGGCGCGCAAGACTGTGTTGTCTAGTACTTGCATGCATGGCGCCGGTGCAGGCAGTACCGACAGCCGTCCGGCTTTCAGCAATCGCCCGGGTAGCAATAACTCATGCCTGGGGAAATTTCATACGGCAGGGCGCCACACCACGGGCAGGGTGGGGCGGTATCGCACGCCCAGCATCAACCTGGTGGGCAAGAGCGGACGGGCCAACAGCAATGCCCGCAGTCGCAGCATCCTCATCCATGGCTGGGCCGAGAATGCTGGCCGTCGCGGCAGCCATCTGCGCCTCAACCCGCGTTTGAGCCAAGGTTGCTTTGCCATTGAGTCAAGCAAAGTGCGTCGCCTCAACGAGATTGTCACCGCCAGCGACCGTCCCATCCTGCTCTGGGCTTATCATAATCCGACATAAATAATGATTGATGTCTCGCCAAATGGTAGTGAGTTTAATTCAAGTTTCTAAAACTTTAGAAATTTGAAAGCTAGAGGTTGATATAGTTGTTAGTTTCTAGTTTTTAGTTGTTAGTAGTAACCAGGTTGTCCTTCCCACTCTTCTGGAGAGGGGATGGGGGTGAGGCTCCAAGCTTAGCCTTTAACCCTTTTGACTTCAAGTTTAAGATATTCTGATCCGTCCTGACGGCAATGCCAAAGCAATGGTTGCAGTGTAAATGGCAAGAATTCGTCGTTAACCAGGCATTGACTACCGCCGTTTGCTTTAAGTTACCATTGTTGCACTTTCTTATAACAATCCGTATAATCAAATTTGTTGAATGATGATGACAATTGCGATTTTTGCGTGTGTGGTGGTGTTGGGTACTGCCTTGTGGAGGATGGTGCGCGACACTCGAGCCGGTTCAGTGGCTGTGACGATAGCCGCGCTTTGTTATTGCATTGTGCTCATGCTGGCTGCAATGCGGCTCCATGGCTATCTGCCGGCAGTTGACGACCGCCTGACAAATAATGCGTTGGGCTACATCAAGAACTATCTTGGAGATAACCTGCAAGTGCTGCTCAGTGCCATCATCGTGGTGGTCAATGCCTTTGTGGCATGTGCCATCTGGTGGCGCATGCCGTTGCGATGGTTTGTGGCCATTGTGGTTGCCGGTTTCTTGTTGCTGGGTTGTGCGATGTCGCTCTTTACCAGCACGTCTCCGTTAGTGACGCTATTTGGCACCTGCTGCGCTTTTATGGCAGCTGTGGGCTATGCCTTGGGCTTGACCTATAAAGAGTTCTGTGTCATTGGCAACAACTATGTGCAAGCTGGTCTGGTGGCAGCCTCGGCACTGTGGCTAGTTGTGGAGTCGTGGCTGGTGGTCAAGCGGCAGCCGTCGTTTGCCTCTTGGTTGGCTGCCACATTGTCCAGTTTGCTGGTCTGTGCCTATGGCAAGCTGTTCTGGGTCATTTGCACGACTTATCCTTTGCCACTTGAATCAGCTTTCGACCAATGTGTGAAGGACCTTTATCATTTGGCCGACATTTGGCACACGACCTATTATCATGTCAACATCATCGTCTATGTCATCGCTTTTGTGGCGGCCATCAGCTGCAATGTGGTTGCGATTTGGTTGCAGCACCGCTCGTGGGGCAGATGGCCGGCGGTGGCACTGATGGTGGCACACATTGTGGCTGTGGCTGCTGTTTGCAGCGTCATGGCCGCATGTGACAATGATATTGGTATGATTTTTGCAAGTACTTTTGTCAATAACTAATAACAATTCAACTGATATGAAAACTAGTCTACTGAAATCGGTGGTTGTGGCACTGGTGCTAAGTCTGGCCACGAACGCTTGGGGCGGAAATGCCTCATTGCTGGTGGATAATGGTGCTTCGACCGAGCAATCGGCCGACCGACCCGACGTGATGCCACAATATCCTGGTGGCCTTGAAGCGCTGATGAACTACATCACGAGCGAGATGGAGTATCCCGACGACGCTTTCCTCAATGGGCTAGAGGGTACTTGCGTGGTCCAGTTTGTGGTGACCAAGACTGGCCAAGTCGACCAGGTGAAGGTCTTGCGGTCGGTCTCGCCCGAACTGGATGCCGAGGTGGTGAGGGTATGCAGCCAGATTGGCAACTTCGAACCGGGACAGGTGGAAGGGAAGCCCGTTAACGTGAGTCTGACGCTTCCCGTGAAATTCAAACTCGAGAGCAGTGTCCCCTACATTTCAGAGGAATTGCTCGACCGTGCCAATAAGGGTGACATGGAAGCACAGTATATAGTGGGCTATAGCTTCTTTCATGGCGACGGTGTGCCCCTCGACTGGCTGGTGGCTAGGCACTATCTGGAGAAGGCTGCCCAGCAAGGGCATGAGCAAGCTAGTGAACTGCTCGAGAAAACCAAACAATATCTGCGAAATGAGCTGAATTGATTGTCGCGGTGGGTTACCTTGATGGCATTGTGGGATATATCTAGAAAGTAATATTAGAGAATGTACATCAAGCTCATACAGCCACGTATGCTCATGCGGCCCATGGACACCGGACTGAAGGTGCGCATGTCGCCCCCGCTGGGGCTGTACACCATCGTCAACCTGCTTCGCGCTGAACACACTGTGGTGGTGCAGTACGAGAATGTCGAGCCTGTCACTTACGACTCGCCCGACATTGTCGGCATCATGGTCTCGCTCGATGTGTTGCCGCGTGCCGCCGAGATTGCCCGCCCATTCCGCGAGCGGGGCATCCCGGTTGTGGCGGGTGGTGTACACATCACCACGGCCAGCCAGACAGTGCCCGAGGGACTGTTTGATGTGCTGTGCATCGGGGCGGCCGAGGGCACATGGCCCGACATCATCCGCGACATGCAGCAGGGGCAGCTGCAGCCTGTCTATCGCTGTTCGCCAGCTTTCTCGGGCCACGATATCATCCCACCGGCCTATGACCTTATCCCAGCTGACAAGTACCTCTATACCAATATTATGCACACAAGCCGTGGTTGCCCCTTCAAGTGCGACTTCTGCTATAACAGTTTCGGTGGTCATCGCTACTTCCACCGCGAGATTGCCGATGTGGTGGCCGAGATTCGGGCTATCGGAAGGCGGCACATCATGTTCATCGACGACAACTTTATCGGCGACCCGGCATGGACGCGTCAGCTGCTCGAGGCCATTAAGCCATTGCGCATCAAGTGGAACGCTGCCGTCTCAATCAATGTGGCGACCATCCCCGGTATGCTCGACCTGATGGCCGAGAGCGGCTGCCAGGGACTGTTCATCGGCTTTGAGAGCATCAATGCTGCCTCGGTGAGTAGTGTGCATAAAGTGCAGAACGACCGCGCCCGCTATGAGGATGCCATCCGTGAGATTCATCGGCACGGCATCATGATCAATGCCAGCTTTGTCTTTGGTCTGGATGAGGACACACCCGATGTCTTCAGGCAGACGCTCGACTGGATTGTGGCACAGCGCATCGAGACGGTCACCTCGCACATCCTCACCCCTTATCCCGGCACCAGGCTTTATGAGCGTCTTGAGACTGAAGGGAGGATCACGAGCACCGACCTCTCGCGCTACAACACGGCTCATGTTGTGTTTCGGCCCAAAGGCATGACTGCCGAGCAGCTGCGTGACGGCTACTTGTGGATTTACCGCGAGCTGTACAGCTGGAAAAACATCTTGCGCCGCATGCCTCAGAATCCGCGCCAGCGGCTGGCTTACTTGACATTCAACATCTTCTATCGCAAGTATGGCCGCCTGACCGACCGTCTGTGCCGCCTGTTCACCTACCGCCGCATTGGCCTCGTCGCCGAGCGTTTGGCACGATATTTGTAATAATGCTTAATTATGAGTTTTGATAAGGTTGTCGTACGTGTAACCTTCTTTGGCAAAAATCAACCAATAAATTATAGAATAATATGAAGAATACTCTATTGAATCTGGCTGCCATGGTTCTGTTTGTACCAGTGATAACTGGTTCGTGTTCAGGGAATACCGGGAAGCCATCGGAGCATCCTGCCCACAGAGTCGACACGCTGAATGAACGGCTACCCGAGCGCATCCACATCGCCGACTATATTGTGCCTGGTGGTGCCCCCATGCGTTATGATGTCATAGCGCAGAGCGATACCGCGATGTATCCCTACGCACTTTACTGCAACGGCCGGCAGGTAAAATTAATCAACAAGGGAACAGACGACCCGGAGGGGATGGACGAGAGTGGATTGATATGCATGCGTTATTTCTACTCGCCCGATGGCGCGAATATGTTTGTTGTGGTTCAGTATAGTTTTGCTGGAAGTTGCGACATTTTCTACAAACAGCATCTTTATTGCTTGGACCTTGCTACTGGCAAAGCCAGGTGGGTCACCAATTGTGGTGGAGTGTATGTTGCCAGCGATTGTTTCATGGTCGCCGAGGAAATCGAACGCCTGAATCCCGACAGCAGTTGTGCCGACGCCCGTTTCATGGCGCGCAATGTGTACTACGACTACAGTGGCAACATCATCTATCGTGGTGGTCCCAAGCTTGATAGCGAGTTATGGCAAGAGTACGGCGACCCTGCGATAGAGCCATTTACCTTTGAGCAACTCGATTCGGAGACACATAGTTAGCCATCCCCATCAGGCCCGAGTAATCGATGGAATTCACCCAACCAGCAGATATTGAGGTGGCATATTTGGGGTTCTCAGTGTTTTGTGTTATCTTTGTATGCTCCAGTGTGGGCCGATACCTTTAAATCATTATTTTAGAATATTATAGCAAATGACGATGAAAATGAATTGGAAGAGATTTTTGCTTGGTGTCATGACCATTGCCACAGTGTCTGGCATTGCGGCCAAACCTAAAGAAGTGAAGCGCCCCGACTCATACTACTTTATGCGAGGTATCGAGGCCGCACAAGATGGAAACACACAAGATGCGCTCGAATACCTTAACAAAGAATTGAGCGAGCATCCCGACAATGGATATGCCCATTTCTGGATTGGGTCGTTGCGCTATGGCAACGACGAGTATGGCCGTGCGTTGACCTCGCTCGACGCGGCCATTAAGAAGATTCCTAAGAAAGACCCGGAGTATCTGAGTGGGGTCTACTATGTGCGCGCCAAGACCTACGCGGCTCTTGAGGATACAGCCAAGTGTCTGGCCGACATGGCATCGGCCATCAAAATATATCCCGATGATGCCGACTATAAGGCCATCATCGCGCTGGACCAGGGTAGTGTGATGGGATACATGGGGCTAGGGCGTAATGCCAATGCCCAGAAGCGATGGGAGGATGCCATCAAGCAGTTTGACTATGTTGCCAAGTTGTATAACGATTATAGCTCGGCTTATTCGTTCCGTGCCGAG
>JAFUVK010000135.1 GCA_017477555.1 Muribaculaceae bacterium | reverse complement strand
GGAGGTCAATCACCCTGCGTCCCTACCTTGCTGCTACTCAACCCCTCACCTAACCTCTCCCCTGCCAGGGGAGAGGGCCTCGCTGCCACCCTTCCCCTGCTAGGTATGCCAATCACGCGGCACGCCAGTCCCTACCTTGCTGCTACTCAACCCCTCACCTAACCTCTCCCCTGCCCGGGGAGAGGGACTCGCCACTCCACCCTCTCCCCGGGAGAGGGACTGCTGCGCGGTTGTGGGCACTCTGTCTTGGGCATTGCAGGTCTGGCGGAGGAGATGATGCGACAACAGCCGCCCCTGAGAGGCGGCTGTTGAGCGACGTTACGGGCGTAGAGCTTAGTAGGTCATGCGCGGGTCCAGTTCCTTGGCCTGGGCAATCATCTTGATCACCTCTTTCAGCGCAGGCACGCGGCGCACCAGGTGCTTCTCGGCGTTCACCTCCTCCAGCTTGGGCTGCAGGTTCTCGGGCACGCGGTTGCGCAGCTCCTTGACGGTGTCAACACCGGCTGCCTCGAGCAGCTCGGCAAACTGCGGTCCCACGCCCTTGATGCGGAACAGGTCGGCATGGTTGGTCCAGCGCAGAATCAGTTTCTCGGGGATGCCAGTAGTCGCAGCCAGTTCCTTGCGGCCCTTAGGGGTGGCGCATAGGTCCAGCAGTTGGTCAACCTTCTCGATGCCTGCGGCAATCAGCTTCTCGGCGTAGGCATCACCCACGCCCTCAATGTCGATAATCTTGTAAGCCATAATTGTTTTAGTTGTTAAGTGGTTATTCGGTTGTTTGTCACGCAACAAGGGCGGTGGCCCACTGCAGCAGTGCGTCCTTCTCGGCGGGGTGCTCAACACCGTCGGCGGTAATCACCTGTTGGATAAAGTTGTACATCGACATCACGATGGCCTGTTTATCCTCCGGCCGGTCGAAGTAGGTGAGCAGCTGCCGTGTGTCGGCAATGATTTCGTCGAGGGTAAACTTCACGTTCAGCGCGTTCTCGAGCATGTCCTTGACCTCGTCCACCGGCCCGACCTTCGACAACTGGTTGATGTAGTTCTCGATGAAAGCTCGCTCGCTGTCGGCATAGTCGCCGTCGACGCTGGCAAAGAACAGGCCCGTCTTGGCCATGAGCTTCACCACGAGTTCGATTGATTGATAGTTCTCTTCCATAGTTATGATGTTGCGAGGTTTACTTTTGAGTGGACTGCACACTGCCGCTGGCCATATTGATGACCGACACTACGCCCTTGGCCTGGTCGCTGAGCTGTGCCTGCTTGAACTTAGAGGCGGCAGCCGACTGCTGCACGGGTTGCTGCGCCTGTTGCGGGTATTGTCCGGCGGGCTGCTGCGGCTGCGAGGTGGGCTGCTGCGGCTGTGCGGCGGGCTGCTGCGACAGGCTGGGGTTGGGTGCCACCACGCCGGCCTTGGCGGCCTGGAAAGCGCTGGCTCCGGCCGACTTGGGGGGCTGGTAGCCCTGCGGATACTGACCCTGCGGATAACCGCCCTGGGGGTACTGTCCCTGTATGCCCGACATGTAGCCCTGCTGCGGGTACTGCTGGCCGGGGTATTGCTGGCCCTGCGGATAGCCCTGCTGCGGGTACTGCTGCGGGTACTGCTGGCCGGGGTACTGCTGGCCCTGCGGATAGCCCTGCTGCGGGTACTGTTGCGGGTATTGCTGGCCGGGGTACTGTTGTCCCTGCGGATAGCCCTGCTGTGGGTACTGCTGGCCGGGGTACTGCTGCCCCTGCGGATAGCCCTGCTGTGGGTACTGCTGGCCCTGCCCATACTGGCCCTGGACGCCCGACATATAGCCCTGCGCGGGGTAGCCCTGCTGGCCGGGCATGGCCTGCTGGCCCCCAAGCTTGTTCATCACCTGACCGATGACACCTCCCAGCATGCCACCACCCATGGCACCGGTCATCGGGTCCATGCCGGGCTGGCCGTAATACTGGCCTTGTGGATAGCCCTGCTGGCCGTAAGCATTGGGTACAGCGGCCTGCTTGGCCGCGTCAACGATGTTCTTGAAAAGTCCCATAATTGATAGTATTCTATTTGATTAGTGATTATTTGTTCTCAAAAAAGCGCAATAAAGTTACGACCTTTTTGTGACACTGCCAAAATTTTTAGCAAAAAATGTGCCAGCGGCCCAGTTTTTTATCATTTCATAAGAAAATTGGGGCCCGAATAGTCTGTCAACTGCGCCTCATCCGCCTCCCTCGCCTCCCTCCTTCACCACGCCCCTCTGCGGAAAAAAATCGAAAATTCGTGGTAAAAACGTCAGTCCTGCAGAAAAAATATGGGAACTTTTTTTGCCGTCAACTGATTTCTGGCTACCTTTGCAAATCGATAACAAAATTTTTTACTTCATGAACGTGCGAAAAATTACCATTGCCATCGATGGCTACTCGTCGACAGGCAAGAGCACCATGGCTAAGGCGCTGGCACGCGCCATTGGCTATGCCTATATCGACACCGGGGCCATGTACCGCGCCGTCACACTCTACTGCCTGGACAACGGCCTGCTTGACGGCGACCGCGTGGACGAGGCTGCCCTGGAGCAGCGCCTGGCCGACATACACATCACCTTCTGCCCCAACGACGAGGGCCGTAGCGACACCTACCTCAATGGCAAGAATGTAGAGGCTGAAATCCGCTCGATGCGGGTGAGCGACAAAGTGAGCATCATTGCCGCCATAGGCTTTGTGCGGCGCGACATGGTGCGCCAGCAGCAGGCCATGGGACGCGACAAGGGCATCGTCATGGACGGACGCGACATAGGCACCGTTGTCTTCCCCGATGCCGAGCTCAAGGTCTTTGTCACCGCCGACCCGATGGTGCGTGCCCAGCGCCGCCACGACGAGTTGCGAGCCAAGGGCGACACCACCACCTCGCTCTCCGAGGTGCTGCACAACGTCACCGAGCGCGACCGCATCGACACCACGCGTGCCGAGAGTCCGCTGCGCCAGGCCGATGATGCCATAGTACTCGACAACTCGCACATGACCATCGCCGAGCAGAACGCTTTTCTCATGGGTGCCTTTGCCGCCCGTAGCCACTCGTGCTGACCCGGCGCGCCCCTGTAACCCCTCGAGCATTCGAGCATTTGACAATTCGTGATAAAAGGAACTGCTAAAAATGATGGAGATAGAGATTGACAGTGGCTCGGGATTCTGCTTCGGCGTGACCACAGCCATCAGCAAGGCCGAAGAGCAGCTGCGACAGTCGGGACACCTTTACTGTCTGGGCGACATCGTACACAACAGCAACGAGGTGGAGCGCCTGCAGCGCATCGGCCTTGAGACCATCACCCACGAGCAGCTCGCTCGCCTGCACGATGTGAACGTGCTGCTGCGGGCACATGGCGAGCCCCCGGGCACCTACGAGGTGGCCCGGCGCAACCACATCCACATCATCGATGCCACATGCCCTGTGGTGCTCAAGCTGCAGCAGCGCATCCATGCCACCTGGCACGGCAAGGACAACCCACAGGTGGTCATCTACGGCAAGCGAGGGCATGCCGAGGTCAATGGCCTGGTGGGACAGACCGAGGGTAAGGCCCTGGTCATCGAGAGTGTCGACGAGATTGACAAAATCGACTACTCGCGCGACATCTACCTCTACTCACAGACCACCAAGTCGGTGCAGGGATTTAAGCACATCGTCGACGAAATCAGTCGGCGTGTGCTGCCGGGTGTCAAGTTCGAGAGCTACGACACCATCTGTCGGTCGGTGGCCAACCGCATCCCGCAAATCCGTGAGTTTGCGCGCCGACACGAGCTCATCCTCTTTGTGTGTGGCAGCAAGAGCAGCAATGGACGCATCCTCTTTGCCGAGTGCCTCGATGCCAACCCCGACTCGCACCTGATCAGCAACGAGACAGAGATAGACCCCGCATGGCTGCAAGGCAAAAGCCACATAGGCATCTGTGGGGCCACGTCCACGCCACGCTGGCTCATGAATCGAGTGAAGGAGCATTTGGTTAATCTTTAGTCCCACTTTTTCCCGGTAATCCCAGTTTTCTCAGTAATCTCAGCCCCCATAGAATCATGAGCAAACGCAATCTGGTCATCATCATAGCCTTGCTGGTCATCGTCGACATCGCTGCCGCGCTGTGGTACTTCTCGCTGCGCATCGAGGCTAGCGGCGAGAGCCACGAGTTGTGGCCGCTGGGCGACACCGTCTCGACCATGGCCGACACGCTCATCACCGTCACGGAACCCGACTCGTTTCAGGTGCAGGAGTTTCATGCCTACTATGTGAGCCGCTCACCGGCCATCAAGGGCGACCTCGACTCATACTATGTGAGCGTGCGTCGCGTCAAGGTGCGCTGGCCACTCAGCGTCAACGGTTTGGACAGTGTGCCGGCGCTGGACAACGCTCTGCTCATGGCGGCGTTCGGCAAGTCGGGAACACCCCTGTCGCTGGCGGCCACACACTGGCTTCGTCAGCCCAAGTTCACCGTCGAGTCGGTCACCGATTACCGCGAAATCGAACGGATGCCCAAGCTGGTGCCGCGCTATGCCCACTGCGAGCAGATGTTGGTCTATCCCATCCTCACCTCGCTCAGGCTGCTGGTGATGCAGGTGGATCACCGCACCCACTATGGCGAGACCTCAAACCTGCACAGCCGATATGTACACTACGACCGCGTCAAGCACACGGTGCTTGATCGAAAGCACATCATCAATGCCGCCGAAGAGCCCTTGGTGTTGACCCTGATCAACACCAAAATCGAGCGCCTGAACCATGAGAAGAAGCTACAGCTTGAGCGAGCCGGAAAGGTGGCCAACGACTTCCGCGCCACACGCGCCGGCATTGTCTTCGAGTATCCGGCAGGGGAGATTGCACCGGCCAGCGAGGGGGTAATCGAGGTGCTGCTCGACTATCCGTTGCTGGGGCCGGCATTGACGCAGGAGTTCAAGAACCTGCTCAACCTCAACGACGGCTACTGGAAGTACAAGCCCATCGACCACAACCTTTAAAGAGTGCACAACGATTGCTCTTGTGCTATCAGTTCCTTATAGTTCTTCTAGAAACACTATCATGATAACCAGACTTACAGCAATACGCAAGTGGATGGTGACAGTGGTTGCAGCTGTACTCGTCACGACTACAGGATGGGGGCAGAACGTCGCTTCTATCGACTCCATGGCGAACGTCATTGACGAGGACCTTACCAGCAAGCAAGTGAGCAATCCCATCGAGGCCATCACAGGTCGCGTGGCGGGTGTGACGGTGCAAAAGAGCAACAATGGTGCCGCGGCACAAAGTGCAGTGCGCGTGCGTGGCACCACATCGCTTACCGGTGGCAACGACCCGCTTATCATTATCGACGGTGTGATGGGCGACCTGAATACCTTGTCAAGTATATATCTAGGCGACATTGAGAGTTTTAATGTTCTCAAGGATGCCAGCGAGACGGCACAATATGGCTCGCGCGGCGCCAGCGGTGTCATCGAGGTGAAGACCAAGCGTGGCAGCAACACTGGCCCGACGTTCAACTATAACGGGTCGGTGGGATTCAGCAGCGTCTATAAGAACCTGAAAATGCTTAGCGCCGGTGGCTACCGGGACTACTTGACGCACACGGGGCAGATGCTCATCGACAAGGGTTATGACACTGACTGGCAACGCGAGATTGAGCAGACGGCACTACTGCACGACCATCACTTTGCATTTGTCGGCGGCAACGAGCGTGGCGGCTATCGCGTATCGGTGGGTTACATGGACCATGAGGGTATTATCCTCCATGACCGCCTTCGCAATTTCACCAGCAACATGAGCGTCCACCAACAGTTGTTTGGCGGAGTAGCCGTCATCGATATCGGCATGTTTGGCAATATCTTGAAGAACCGCACGGCAGTATATGATGTACAGAAGACCTTCTACAGTGCAGCCACGTGGAACCCCACCTTTGGCACTGAGCGAAACGCCAGTGGAGGCTGGGACGGTTTTACATATGCCAACCAGATTAACCACCCGTTGGCGCTGATGGATAGCCGCACCGAGGACAAGACGATGCACTTGAGTACACATGCCAAACTCACCGTCAACCTAGCGAGCGAGTGGCGGTTGACCCTGTTCGGAGCATATAGCAACAATGATGTCACAACCTCGCAGTATCTGCCCACTAGCATCTGGGCACATGGTCAGGCCTACCGCGGTACCCGTAAGACCGAGTCGCTCATGGGCAACCTGGCACTGAACTGGGATCATCGCGCCGATGCGCACCACATCACTGCCACACTATATGGCGAGGCACAACGCGACAAGTTGACGGGTTACTGCACCACAACCACTAACTTCACCAACGACCAGCTGGGCTATGATGCCATTCAGGCTGGTGCGCTTACCCAGTGGGACGGCACACGCAGTTACCGCGAGGTGCCCTCAATGGCAGCCGCTATGGTCACCGCCAGCTATGACTACGCCGACCGCTACTCGCTATCGGCAACTGCACGTGCCGACGCCTCGTCGCGTTTTGGTAAGAACAACAAGTGGGGTTTCTTCCCCAGTGTGTCGGCTGCGTGGACGCTGAGCCGCGAGGCGTGGCTGCGCGATGTCGCCTGGCTCGACAACCTCAAACTCAGCGCAGGCTACGGTCTGGCAGGAAACATGGGGGGCATCGACAGTTATATGTCATTGAATGTGCTCATGCCCAGTGGCATCGTGCCCGTGGGCAACGAGGCAATGGTAAGCCTGGGGAATCCCAAAAACATCAATCCCGACCTTAAGTGGGAGGTACGGCGCACTTTCAATGTAGGACTCAATGCCACTATGCTCAATGGATGGCTCAGTGCCAGTATCGACTACTACAACAGCAAGACGAGCGACATGCTCTATTTATATAATGTATCGGTTCCGCCTTTCTCGTTCAACAAATTGCTTGACAACTTGGGTTCGATGAGTAATCAGGGCTTGGAAATCTCATTGGGTGCCACCGTACTGCAGCGTCGCGACATGGAACTGAACATCAACACCAACCTCACCTGGCAACGCAACAAACTGTTGTCGCTCAGTGGATTCTATAACGACTATTGGCTGGAGGCTCCCACCCATGTCGATATCGCCAGTCTGAATGGCGCAGGTTTCCACGGTGGCAATAACCACATTGTCTATCAGGTTATTGGGCAACCCCTCGGCGTGTTCTATCTGCCACACTGCACCGGACTCAAGAGTGACGGCAATGGCGGTTATACCTATGAGATAGCCGACCTGGACAACGATGGCGAGGCTACTGCGGCCAGCGACCGGCAGTTGTGTGGACAGGCTATGCCCAAAGTGCTGCTGGGTGCGAACATCAGTTTCCGATACAGGAACTGCGACCTCACGCTGCAACTCAACGGCGCATTCGGTCACAAGATTTACAACGGCACCGCATTGACCTATATGAATGTGAACTCATTGCCGGGCTATAACGTGCTGGCTGACGCGCCCAAGCAGAACATCGTTGACCAGACCGCCACTGACTATTGGCTCGAGCGTGGCGACTATGTCAACTTCGACTATGTCACCTTGGGTTGGAACGTGCCCATGGGGCGCGCTAAGCGATGGGTCGACCGCTTGCGCCTGTCGCTCACCGTCGAGAACCTGGCGACCATTACTGGCTACTCAGGTTTGACCCCCATGATCAACAGCAGCAATGTCAACGGCACACTGGGCGTGGATGACAAGAACACCTATCCCGTGGCTCGAACCTACTCACTGGCCGTGAGCGTCTATTTTTAATGCACAATGCATAATGCACAATGCACAATTAAGAATTTCTATCAAGCGTCATGAAAACAAAACTGATGATATTGGTTGGACTGCTGGCACTCACTGCATGTGAAAGTTACCTGGAGGAGAAGCCCAGTGACCGCGTCCCTGCCGATGAGGCTTACAAGACCCGCAACGAGTTATATCTGAACGCTGTGGCAGCCATCTATCGTGATGTGGGCGGCAGCGAGAATTGCCAGGGCCTGCAAGGTACGGGCCATGGCGTGTACGACCTGAACACGTTCACCACCGACGAGGCCATCATGCCCACTCGCGGTGCCGACTGGTATGATGGAGGCTACTGGCAAGCATTGTTCCTGCACAAGTTTGAGCAGGCCGATGGCACGGGCGATGTGTGGAACTACCTGATGAAGGAGATTCAAGGCTGCAATGGCTCACTGGCCCGCATCGACAAGTTTGCCAAGGCGCACCCCAATGTGAATGTGAGCGACCTTGAAGCAGAAGTGCGTGCATTGCGGGCGATGTTCTACTTCTATGCTATGGACCTCTATGGCCGCGTGCCGGTGTTCAGCTCCACCTCGCCAAGTGTGGCCGACTTGCAGGTCAAATCGCGCAGCGAGACCTATCGACACATCGTCAGCGAGTTGCAGGAAGTTGCACCACAACTGACCGAAGAACGCAGCAACCTGCCAGGTACTTACTATGGGCGCATGACGCAAGGAGCGGCATACTTCTTGCTTGCCAAACTTATGCTTAATGCCGAGGTGTACGCCGACGATGACTGGACCGATGCGACACATCCTGACGGCAAGAGTATCAAGTGGAATGTCAACGGCCAACAGATGAACAGTTGGGAGGCAACGATTTGCTACTGCGACAGGCTGCAGGCGCTGGGTTACCAACTTGAGGGCTCATTCCAAAGGAACTTCGCGGTCAACAATGAGCAGTCGTTAGAGAACATCTACACCATTCCGATGAACAAGTACCTCTACGACACACAGTTCATCAACCTTTTCCGCTCGCGGCACTACAACCATGCCGCAGCCATGGGACTCAACGGCGAGAATGGCAGCAGCGCCACCATCGAGGCCATCACCGCATTTGGGCTGAAGCGCGACCTGAATGACATGAGCCAGCTGGACCCGAGGTTCTATATGACTTACTATGCCGGCACGGCATTAGATCTCAACGGCAACATCGTCTTGCTGGACGACGGAACACCGCTGGTTTATGAGCCTTGGCATGTGGCACTGGATGTCAGCGGCACTGCTTGGGAGAAGACCGCAGGGGCGCGCATGGCGAAGTATGAGGTCGACCCGACGGGCACCAAAGACGGCAAACAGAGCGACAACGATATCGTGCTGTTCCGCTACAGCGACGTGCTGCTCATGCGCGCCGAGGCTCTGGTACGCAACGGCCAGGATGGCAGCGAGCCCTTCAATGCCGTTCGCGACCGCGTGGGAGCCACGCCGCGCGATTGTACCCTTGACAACATCCTCACCGAGCGGTTACTAGAGTTGGCATGGGAAGGTTGGCGCCGCAACGACCTCATCCGCTTTGACAAGTTCACGCGCAGTTACACCGACCGTCCGCAACTGCCCGGCGAGAGCAACCACTACACCATCGTCTTCCCCATCCCCGGTGAGTTCCTCACCTTCACCGGCACTGAGCAGAACCCGGGGTATTGACAAGTCAGTCCACTTTTAAAAGTCACGAACCTTTAGCTCGCAACCGAACGGGCGCAATTATAGGAATTAAAGAGTACTAATTGCTCAACAGGTCAAAAAATTATTCTCTCAAAGTAAAGTAATACAAGTTTGATTGCTCAAAATGACAAGGCGATTGAGACATATTGTGATGGGATTGTTGCTGGTCCTGGTGTGGCTGGGGGCAGCGGCCGATGGCACGGTGCGGCTCAAGAACTATGACATTTGGAAGGACCTGCCCACCAAGACACTTATGGAGATGGGCGGGCGATTCTATAATGAATGTAAGGCTGATAGCGCCCTCATGTGCTACAACATCGTCACTAACAGATACTATACAGATTCAAGCAAAGACAACAATCAACTCGAGATGTATGTAAGAGCTATGAATCAACTAGGAATTCTCTACACCATTTTTTACCCTGACTACGAGAAAGCGCATAAATACCTTTTACAAGCAGAAAAAATTGCTAAAGACAATCACTATCTATCTGTTTTGTCCGCTGTCTACGGTAACTTGTCAAACCTTTATCACATCGGATGCATTTACAGCAATAATGGAAATTTGGACGACCGAACCATCTCTACTAACCATCTGGCCTTTGAGACAGCAATCGAGTCGAATGACCCAGCAAAGATTATAACTGCCGCTTTTAATGTGGCATATGTATCAGACGATTCTGTTGGAATTCAAGTTTTTCGCAAAGACCTTAAATGGTTCCTAAATTACACAATTCCTGATAGTCTGAAGCATCAAGAGTATGTAAAATACTTTTGCCGTGGCGCTTTGGAAGAGAGCGAAGAACACTATGAAACTGCTTTGCAGTGGTACGAAAAGGCATTGGCCTATGTTTACCACGAGAATGCAAGAGTCATGGACATCTCAAGAAATGTAATTCTCACCCATAAGGGCAATGTACATATCAAGCTACACCAAGACCAAAAAGCCTTGGATATAGTTTATGGCTTTATCAAGCAGGCCAAAGCAAATAATGATAGTCATGGACTCTATGGTGCTTACTTATCATTATCCGAGTTTTATCACAATGTCAAGAAAGATTCCATCCTAGGTGACCGATATGAACTGTTGGCTTTACGTGAGAAGGATATTGTGCAAAATAAAAACAAATTGCTCGATTCTGAGAAAACAGAGTTTTTGTTCCAGATAGACGAGATTAACGCCGAAGTGCAGGCACTAGCCACTAAGCAACGGATGACTAAGATGATTGCTTGGGGCATTACAGCAGTAACGATTATTATCGTTGGTCTCCTATATCTGCTGTGGCGTAAATATAAGCAAGAACAGGAGAAGAACCGCAAACTCTATGAGAACAACATAGCCTTGCTGGCGGCTGAAGAGGAGCGACGGCAGCAAATCATTGAGCAACAGCAAACAACCAAGTATCAGTCGCATCAAGTTGAAGAGGGCGAACAGAGCGACTTGCTGCACCGCATCCTCTACGTCATGGAGACCAACGAGGAAATCTATGACAACGACTTCTCGCTCGAACGGCTGACCGAACTGGTCGATGCCACGTCGAAGAACTATGTGTCGCAAGCGCTCAACGGGCATTACCACCAGTCGTTCCCCAACATCGTCAACGAGTACCGCATTCGTGAGGCATGCCGTCGCATCAACGACCCCGAGCACTATGGCCAATACACAGTCCAGGCCATCGCCCAGAGCGTTGGGTTCGGTTCCTACCCCAACTTTGTCACCAACTTCAAGAAGTTCACAGGCCTCACCCCCAATGCCTACCGCAAGCAACGTGCCACACAACCTCCCGCCGATTCCGCACTATCTCACGCAGATGGCGCAGATGTTATTTGAATAAAACAACTCGAACAACTGACACAACATAATGGTTGTCCTGTGTGGTCTTCGATTCTTCAAAATAGTTGTTTGAGTTGATGAAGTTGTTTTAATTTTCGGCCTCAATCTGTATGTCTTAAAAATCTGCGTCCATCTGCGTGAAAAAAACTCATGCAGATCTCGCGGATTTGAGCAGAATAAAACAACTGCTTGATCAGCAAAATCTGCATGAGCCTAAAATCATAAAATCTGCATGAATTTTCATATCAATCTGCGCCATCTGCGTGAGATTTCTGGACAGAAAGGCAAGAGAAGAAAAAAATGATGTCCTTATGTTCTTATGTCTTTTGCTGCCGAAAACCATAGTAAAATCGCCTATTTTCGGGCGATTTTCTTCTGTTTTATAAAATAGAATGTTTCTCGCAGGTGAAAATTTGGCGGGTTTCGCGGGGTGGGGCTACCTTTGCACTCGAGAATGATGGCCCCTCAGTAAGGGGCTGAAATAATTCTCAATTTTCAATTCACAATTCTCAAGTCATTTAATTATTCACCTCTAAAAACTATTTGTTATGAAAGCAAAACTACTTTTCTCCATGCTTGTATTGGTTGTATTGGGAGTACTGACCGCTATGGCTCAACCAACGGCACCCATAGTGCCTGACAACAGTTTCCACAAGATGATAACCCCACATCAATTTATGGTCAAGTTTGATGACACGGCTCAGAACCCTGCCATATCCGACAAAACAATGTCACCCCCTTTCAAGGGTGGCGGCGGTGGTGGTACTATTGATCCCAACGCCCCCAAGGTGAATTTTATCCTTGACTTTGATACTGAAACACAAAGAGCAAAACGCATAACACTTGTCAATAATACTACTTATACCGACAACTATCAACAAGGTATACCCCAGCTGCAACAGGGAGCAAATATCCTGTCGGTTCCCAAGGGTACCTATGAAATTATTGTCGTATTTGACCAGTTGGACACGTCTAGAGATGATGAATGGTCGCTCTACCAAATGTATGTCATTCGTGAGCAAGTGACTATCAATGAAGATATGACTATGAATATTGCCGCTAGCGAGGCAAACAACCATATCGATTATCAGACTTTAACCATTGACGGAGAACCCGTGTATACTGGCAAATGGACCGTGGATGAAAACTGGAATTGGACGGAACTGGAACCAGGCAATGTTGATGATGTGTACTACATCACTTGCATAGCATGTAGTGATTTAGGTAACCTTCAAACCAACTTAGGAGACTTTGGTGTTGACATCGTGGGAGAAACACTGCAGCAAACAGTCGCAGAGGATATGGCCGATATCTATGTCAACGATGTGAGTGAACGATATATATTTTATACCTATCGTGTGGCATTTAAAGGTCGCGAGTTCTATACTTCCGCTTCCGAGGTTGTGGGAGCTGCTGGAAATATTACCGTGACTAATGACCCATCAAAGTATAAGTTATTCCAAGACCCGTTCCTTGTTCCGCAACGGCAGGGAGAACAATTGTATCCAGCTATTTCATTCCATGCCATTCCCTTAAAAACACAAAGCTATATGGGAACGGATATTGACTTTATTACACCACTAGAGGAAGGTGAACAAATCAAGTGCTATGTCAGCTCGTCAGCCGATGAGAGCAACACGTTCTTCCCCCATTTCGAGGTGTTTGTTTCTGAAAAGACCATTGAAAGCACTCCTTGGGGGGAACAAGAGAATTACATTCCCGTATTGAAAAGTATGCCTTTAACCAGTACAAATGGTCATACGGTTTTTGCCAACAATGGTGCAGGTGCATTTTATAACAGTGAACCTTGGACACATTTCGAAAGAGAGTATAGCGAGGAGCTGGACGATTATGGCCAGGATGTCAAAGAATATCCCATCTGGCCGACACATCCCATCTTCACATATCCTGTAGAGAAAAAGAAAGGGATACTGGGCAATAATTGCCCTTTGATGATTTGTAATCCCCTTCAATACGAGTTAACTTATAGTTGGCCTGACGAGAATGGGAATATGGTCAATCAGACTTTTTACAGTTTTATATTTGACTACGACTATATTGGTCGATATGGGGAAAAACGCCCTAATGACATCACTGATGCCGAATTCTCCATCAGAGTTAATGACGAGGACTTCGCCACAGGTCAGGGCTTTACCTGCTATGAACTGGATGGGTTACTCAATGGTGTAGTCGATGCCAGCATCACGAACGAAACGGTGCTGGTCGATGACATGACGGGTTCAAATAAAGCGCAATTGCACTATACAGCTGGCGCAGAGGATCAAAACCCGCCAACAATGACGATGTTACACTTTAAAGCTAATAATGGTGATGTAATCGACCGCTTTGCCACAGCCAACGATGGAAGTATTGAGTTTAGTGCCGGTGATTTTAATGCCATTACTACGCCGTTACAACTAATTGCTTTTAATCGCCAGGCACCCGAGTCGGTGGAAGTGAGTTATTCGCCCTACGGCGAGGATAACTGGAACGAGTTGGCTGTGGAGGAAGTACCTGAGAACTACTGGCCAGTGATGGGATGGTTCTATACGGGTTCGCTGGCTGGTGTGACGGGTCAGGGATTGAATGGCTGGTTTGACCTGAAGATTCACCTGACCGATGCTGCCGGCAACTGGCAGGAACAAGTCATTAGCCCAGCCTTCCGCATCGATGACCAGGCCTATTCGAGCGTGGTGACCATCACGCCCGACAAGGTTGGTGACAACGCCATCTACAACCTGGCCGGTCAGCGCATGCGTGGCGGCCTCGAATCGTTGCCCCACGGCATCTACATCGTCGGCGGCAAGAAAGTAGTGAAATAACGAAAGCTGCGTTAGGAGTGATAAGAGGGCGTGTTCAAAATGAAGTGCCAGACAGTTTCACATTGGTAGGGACGCGGCACGTCGCGTCCCTACTGAGAGGCCACATTTTGTGATTTTTGACTCACCCTCTCCTCGCCCCTAACGGGGGCACAGATCTGCTACACCGTCTGGCAAGATTTGCTGGACGGTGTTTCGTGTCACAACGCTGCCATAGCTCGCCAGAATATTGTGATATGACGGTCTCCCGGTGTCTTAACCTGGATTATTCATGGCCCTGCGTAGCGAAAATATCAAGGGGCTGTGCATCAGCGTGAGCGCAGCGACGCCGACGCAGGATGTAGTAAATCCTACATTCAAGGAGAAGGAGCGAGCATTGCGCTTAGGTGCAGGCCTTTGTGATTTGCAGTAGTAAGGGCTATGAATAATCCAGGTTAAAGTCGCCACAACTCAAAAAATATCGAGTTATGGCGACTTTTGTAGGTCAATACCTCTCCATTTTGTGGAATTTATTTTAATTTTGCAGCAAAGTTTAACTGACATGATACAATGGACTCTGCGCTGGTTGCGCAACATAGCGATATTCTTCTTTGTGTCCACCATCATCATGGTGGTGGTGCTGAAGTATGTGCCGGTCTACGTCACGCCTCTGATGCTCACACGCTGTGTCGAGCAGATGATGGACGGCGAAGCACCCACACTCAAGCACCAGTGGGTGCCACTGACCCAGATTTCGCACAATGCCCCACAGGCAGTGATGGCCAGCGAGGACAACCTGTTCTTGCGCCACAATGGCTTCGACTTTGAGCAAATCTACAAGGCACGCATTGAGGCCATGAAGGGCAAGCGTGAGCGCGGCGCCAGCACCATCACCCAGCAGACGGCCAAGAACGTGTTTCTGTGGAATGGCCACAGCTGGGTGCGAAAGGGCCTGGAGGCCTACTTCACCGTGCTGATTGAAATGATCTGGGGCAAGCAGCGCATCATGGAGGTGTATCTCAACAGCATCGAGATGGGGCGCGGCATCTATGGCATCGAGGCTGTGGCGCAGCTGCACTTCGGCGTGCCGGCCAGCGAGCTGAGCAAGCGTCAGGCCGCCCTTGTAGCCGCCACGTTGCCCAACCCCCGAGAGCGCAACTCGGCCCAGCCCACGCCCTACCTGATCAAGCGGCGCGGTCAGATTGTCGACCTCATGGGCAAGATTGACCGTTTTCCCGAGGTAGAGTGACAACCATTTATGCTCTGCCGATGAGTTTCACCGATCACATACTGCGCTGGTATCATGCTCATGGACGCGACCTGCCCTGGCGAGGTTCGCGCGACCCTTATCACATCTGGCTCAGCGAGATCATCTTGCAACAGACCCGCATCGCCCAAGGCCGTGACTACTGGCTGCGCTTCGTCGAGCGGTGGCCCACCGTGCACGACCTGGCCCGGGCCAGCGAGGACGAGGTGCTGCGTCTGTGGCAGGGGCTGGGTTACTACACCCGGGCACGCAACCTGCATCAGGCGGCCCGGCAAGTGGATGCCATGGGAGGATTCCCCGACACGCTGCGGGGCCTACGGGCACTGAAGGGTGTGGGCGACTACACCGCGGCAGCCATAGCTAGCATGGCGTTCGGCATCGATGCCGCTGTCGTCGACGGCAATGTCTACCGTGTGCTGGCGCGGCACTTTGGCATCGACACACCCATCGACACCACCCGGGGCAAGCGACTCTTCACCGAGCTGGCGCACTCGCTGCTGCCACAAGGCCAGGCGGCGGCCTTCAACCAGGGCATGATGGACTTCGGGGCCATACAGTGTACGCCTCGGTCGCCGCGGTGTGACGAGTGTCCGCTAGCCGACACGTGCGACGCCTTGCACACCCACCGCATCGATGTGCTGCCGGTGCGCCGCAAGGCCATCCGCATCACAGAGCGACGGCTGCAGTATGTCTACATCCGTTGTCGGGGCTACACGGCCATTCGTCGCCGCCCGGCCGGCGACATCTGGCAGGGCCTCTATGAGCCGCTGCTCGTTGAGGACGCACCCATGCCGCAGCTGCCGGGGCAGATGACGCTGTTGCGCCAGGGGGTAAAGCATGTGCTCACGCATCGCGTCTTGCTGGCCGACTTCTGGCTGCTGGAGGCCGATGAACGCCCATCGTTGCCGCCCGGCTACCAGTGGGTGGCCGAGGCCGACCTCGACCGCTATGCCGTGCCGCGGCTGGTGGAGAAACTGCTGGGATGTCTGCCCGAGTCTTCCGAGCTTTCCCAGAAATCCGAGATTTTACTAACCTAATATAATATGAATTCGAGTTTCTGACGTGGTTAAGGAGTTAAGTAGTCCGATGGAGTTAAGACGTTATTAGTAAAGAAGTAGGGTTGTAGGGTAGTAAGGCCGATATGCTATAGCTACAACACGAGTCCCTACCACCCCGCCACCCTGCCACAATCATGTAACGGCTTTACTACTCTACTACCAAAAAAACTCCTTAACTACTGATAAGAAGCTACTTTAGAAAGTTAAATGATATGAAGAAAACCTTGATTTTGGCTCTGGCGGCAATGGCATGCCTGAGCACCACGGCACAGAAGCGTGCCGTCACCATCCCCGATGTGTATCGCATCACCAGTGTGAGCGGTGTGGGGCTATCGCCCGATGCCAAACAGCTCGTCTACAGCGCGGGCAATACCAGCCTGAAGACCCTCAAGAGCGACCGCCGCATTGTCGTGGCCAAGACCGACGGCACAGGTGCCACCGACATTGTCACTGGCGAGAACTGCTATGGCCCCGCCTGGAGTGCCGACGGACGCGACATCTACTATGTGGACCAGGCCTCCGACACCACCATGCAGCTGTTTGCCTATAATCTTGCGTCGCGGCAGTCGCGCCAGCTCACCACCTACAAGCTGGGTGTGGCCGATGGCATCGTTTCGCCCGACGGCCGCTATGTAGCTTTCTCGGCCGAGGTCTACCCGGAGTTTGGTGCCGATGCCCAGCGCACCATCGACCGCCGCAACAGCAAGAACACCGGTCGCGTGCAGGCGCATCTGGCCGACAGCCTGCTCTATCGCCACTGGACACAGTATGCCGACGGCCGTGTGACCCACCTCATGCTGTGCGACCTGAGCACCGGCGAGGTGCGCGACCTCACCCCCGGCAACCAGACCCTGCTGTTCACCCCCAGCGGCGACCGCTTGTTTACCTTCTCGCCCGACAGCCGTGAGGTGTGCTATGTGTCTAACCACGACCGTCACCCCGAGGCATCGACCAATGCCGACCTGTGGCTGGTGAGCGTCGACGGTGGGCAGGCGCAGGGCATCACCGCCGCCAACAAGGCCTGGGACGGAACGCCGCTCTACAGTCCCGACGGACGCTATATCGCCTATCGCTGCCAGGCCACGCCGGGCTATGAGAGCGACTGCTTCAAGCTTGCTCTTTACGACCGTCAGGCAGGCACGTCGCGCATCGTCACGCCCACCTTCGACGACTGGGTCGAGGACTTCGCCTGGAGCAAGGACTGCAGCAAGATTTACTTTACTGCCGACGTGCGCGGCTACATGCCCATCTATGAGTTGACCCTGGCCACAGGCAAGATTGTCCGTCAGGTGCCCGATGTGGCCGCCAGTGCTGCGCTGACCGACTCGCGTGGCAACTTCTACTTCACCTCTAGCACCACCGGCAAACCCAATGCCCTCTATCGCTATGAGGTCAAGAAGAAACGCACCACCCAGCTCACGCACTATAACGACGCCCTCGAGGCCGAGGTTGACTTCCGTCCCAGCGAGGAGTTGTGGATCAAGGGGGCTGCCGGCGACAGTATGGAAATCTTCATCGTCAAGCCGCACAACTTCGACCCCAACAAGCGCTACCCCCTGGTGATGAACGTGCATGGTGGGCCGCAGATGCAGTGGATGAACTCGTTCCGCGCCGACTGGCAGGTGTATCCCGGTGCGGGCTACGTAGTGGCCTATCCCAACCCCCACGGCTCCACAGGCCGCGGCCAGGCCTACTGTGCGGCCATCAGTCGCGACTGGGGAGGCAAGGTCTTTGATGACGTGATGCTCGCTGCCGACACGCTGTCGCGACTGAGCTACGTCGACCCCGACCGCATGGCATGCATGGGATGGAGCTACGGTGGTTACATGATGAACTGGCTTCAAGGCCACACCAAGCGCTTCAAGTGCCTGGCATCGATGATGGGACTGTACGACACGCCATCGATGTGGGGTACCACCGAGGAGCTCTGGTTCCCCAACCATGAGTTTGGCGGACAGCCCTGGAACAGCGACCTCTACGAGAAGTGGAACCCGTCGGCGTCGGTCAAGAATTTCTCCACTCCCACACTCATCATCACCGGCGAGCGCGACTACCGTGTGAGCTATACCCAGAGCCTGCAGTACTTCAATGCCTTGCAGACCTTGGGTGTGCCCAGCCGGCTCATCGTCTTCAGCAACGACGGACACTGGCCCAGCACCATGCGCTCGATGCCGGTCTACTACAACGCTCACCTCGAGTGGTTCCACCAGTGGCTGGGCGGTGACCCCGCTCCCTGGCGCACCGAGGACATGATCAACAACGAAGTCGAATATTAATGTATAATTAAGAATTTATAATTAAGAATTTATAATTAAGAATTTCAGCCGAATTCTTGATACTTAATTCTTAATTTTAAATTCTTAATTCTTAATTGATTAGAGGAACGATGACAATGCTACTATCGGCGGTCTTGCCCGCCTTGATACTGATTTACTACATCTACCGCCGCGACACGGTTAAGGAACCCACAGGCCAACTCGTCAAGGGCTTTGGGTTGGGTATGATCTCGGGTCTGGTGGCCGGCGTGCTCGAGGGTGTCATTGCCGTAGTCGGACTGGTAACGTACGAGCCACAGTCGTTTCTCTCGGCACTGAACACAGCCTTTGTGGGTGCCGCACTGCCCGAGGAGTTGGTCAAGCTGGCTATGCTCTGCCTGCTCGTGCGCCACAACCGCTGGTTCGACGAGTGGATGGACGGCGTGGTCTATGCCGTGAGCATCGGCATGGGGTTTGCCGCCATCGAGAACATCGGCTATGTGATGAGCGAGGGTGAGCAGTGGATGCACATAGCCCTGATGCGCGGCATCACCGCGGTGCCCGCCCACTTCGCCTTTGCCGTCATCATGGGATTTTTCTTCTCGTTGGTGCGCATCGGCGGGCGCCACACCCGTCGCGACCGCGTGATGGTGCTGGCCGGTCCTGTGCTGGCCCATGGTGCCTACGACGGCATCCTCATGGCTGCCGACACCGTGCCCACGGGCATCTCGGCAGTGTTCTCGCTGCTGTTCATCGGTCTGCTCATTTGGCTGGTGCGCATCTGCCGCCGTTACATCCGCACGCTGCGGGCTTTCGACACGATGCCCCGGTGAGTCATCACACAAAAGCCGCGGCCCTGAGCAGGGTCGCGGCTTTTTTCGGTATGACGGGCATGTTGTACATCTGTGGTGAAAGTCCACTCGGGGCGTAGTCACCGACGAACCCTATAGCGACTCGCAAGTTTCAAGTGGTGACGCTTGGGAGAGAAGAAGCGATAGCGAAATCGTGGCTTGACGTACAGGAATCAGATACTAAGGCGTATCAAGCGGACAAGTTGGCCAAAGGCAACGGAGTTCCCAAAGGTGACCGTAACCTTGATGCGTAAATCTGGCGAGTAAACGATGAAAGATGTATGGCTTATCCCGTGAGGTCTCGGCAGTCCTTAACCGGATAGTAACAACGAATGCCGAGAAGTCAGCAGAGGCCGAAGTAGCCGACTTCGTGCAAGTCAAGGCGAAGGGCTGAATGGTTTGC
>JAFUVK010000001.1 GCA_017477555.1 Muribaculaceae bacterium | reverse complement strand
TGTTCACACCTTTGCGCATGTCGGTCGGATGCTGCGCCATCACGATACGGTCGCTCTCATTCAGATTAAACATGGCTTTTTTGCCTGCAAAGGTACTGCCACCACAAAAATACCGCAATACGGCCTATTTCGGATGGTTACGCAGAACGCTCGCAGGTAGTAACTTTGCATGGAAATCCCTACAGAAACAATGGCACAACAGAGCAGTACCGACCGCTTGCTTGAAATGATTCGACTCAAGCAGGACATGACCACACGACAGCAGCTCACGCTCACTGCCCAACTCAGCTTGCCGGCCATACTGGCACAGCTTTCCATGATTGTCATGTTCTTTATCGACGCGGCCATGGTAGGACATCTGGGAGCCGAACAGTCGGCTGCTATAGGACTAGTTGAGACTACCACTTGGTTGCTGGGCGGCTTGTCGTCGGCGGTGTCAATGGGCTTCTCGGTGCAGGTGGCTCATGCCATCGGTGCCAATGACTTCGATAAGGCACGCAATGTGCTCAGGCAGTCGATTGTGTGCGCGCTGCTATGGAGCATCACACTGTCGCTGGTGTGTGTGGCCATACACGGCCCGTTACCTTACTGGCTGGGCGGAACGCCCGACATTGCGCGCGATGCGTCGCTTTACTTCCTGATAGTGGGATGCAGCGGTATCTTCTTCCAAATGGAGGGGCTGGCAGGTTCGATGCTTAAGTGTGCAGGTAATATGCGTGTGCCTAGTGCACTTAACATAGCCATGTGTGTCATGGATGTGCTGTTCAATTACCTTTTTATTTATATCTTGGACATGGGGGTGGCTGGAGCGGCCATCGGCACTGGCATCGCCGTGCTCATCACGGCGGCCCTGATGCTTTACTTCCTCACATGCAGGTCGCAAATCTTGGCGCTTAAAGGGCGACCAGGATCATTCAGACCGCAGGCTCTCGTTGTCAAGAAGGCGTTTAAGATTGGCGCGCCCATGGGTTTGCAGCACTTGCTCATGGGGTCGGCCAATATCGTGATCACACTCATCGTGGCTCCCTTGGGAGTCGTGGCAATAGCGGCCAACTCATTTGCCGTGACCGTTGAGAGTCTCTGTTATATGCCTGGGTTTGGTATTGCCGAAGCGGCAACCACACTGGTCGGTCAGTGTTTAGGTGCCGGCCAGCGGAAGCTTACCCGGTCGTTTGCCCACCTGGCGGTGAAGATGGGAATGCTCACCATGACGGTCATGGGGGTGCTCATGTGGGTCTTTGCCAGCGAACTGATGCAGGTCATGTCGCCAGTGCAGGACATCATCACACTGGGCGCGCAAGTGTTGCGCATCGAGGCTTGGGCCGAACCGATGTTTGCGGCCGCCATTGTGTGCAATGGCATCTTTGTCGGCGCTGGCGACACCATTCGCTCGGCAGCCATGAGCCTGACATCGATGTGGCTTGTGCGCATCACACTATCGGCCATGCTGGCACCTGCCTATGGTCTGCAAGGTGTGTGGATGGCCATGTGCATCGAGCTGTGCTTCCGAGGTGCCATCTTCCTGTGGCGTTTGGCCACGGGAGCCTGGCTCAACAAGTATTAATCTTCACAAGTTGTCAAGTATGCCGAGACGCAGTCTCGGACCTTAAAACAAAAGTATATGAAACTCATCAAAGATCAAACCTTCGGGGGCGAGCGCCCCTTGTTTGAGCAGCACGACGTGCGGCTGGAGAACATCACTATCACCGACGGCGAGTCGGGTATCAAGGAATGCAGCAACATCGAGGCCGACCATTGTCTGTTCATTGGCAAGTACCCATTCTGGCACGTGCGCAAGTCGCTGGTCACCAACTGTGTCTTCGAGCCCGGCTCTCGCTCGGCCATATGGTACAGCGACGACATGGTCATGCGCGATACTGTCATCAATGCGCCCAAGCTGTTCCGCGAGATGAAAAACCTTACCATCGAGAATGTCACCATCAACGATGCCGACGAGACCTTCTGGAACATCGACGGACTCAAAGTAAAGAATCTCACGCTGCACGACGGCACCTATCCATTTATGGGCAGCAGAAACATCCACATCGATGGTCTGGTCAGCGACAGTAAGTACGTCTTCCAGTATGTCAAGAATGTGGAAATTCACAATGCCAAAATCACTACCAAGGACGCATTCTGGGAGGTGGAGGATGTAAGCATCTACGACTCTGAACTCAACGGCGAGTACCTCGGATGGCACTCCCACCGACTCAAGCTGGTGCGCTGCCACATCACTGGCGAGCAGCCGTTGTGCTATGCCCACGACCTAGTGCTGGAAGACTGCACCTTCGGCGACGACTGCGACCGCGCATTCGAGTATAGCGAACTCAATGCAGACATACGCGGACGCATCACCAACATAAAGAATCCACGCACAGGCATCATCGTGGCCGACGAGATAGGATCTATCACAATCGATGAGAACATTAAGGCTCCGGCCGACTGCATCATCCGCACACGATAATGTTGAACAGCCAGGTAGAGACGGCACCCCTGTGCCGTCCGCCTCGACAAGAGGTAATGTCTGAATACGTACGGCACAGGGTAACATGAATGGCGACAAACCCCACCCCAACCCCTCCCCTTTGGGAAAGGGGAGGGGAGGCAGCCAGGTAGGGACGGCACCCCTGTGCCGTCCGCCTCTTCAAAAGGTAATTTAAATACATTAAGATTATGGAGATAACAAGTGAATATTTCGACCAAGTGGTCGAGCGCAGAGGCACCAATGCCGTCAAGTGGGACACACTGCAGGCCGACGTGATTCCAATGTGGGTGGCCGATATGGACTTCCCCGTGGCGCCGCCCATTATCGAGGCCATGCGCCGTAGGGCTGAGCATGGCGTTTTTGGCTATGTCACCGTTCCTGAGGCCTACTATCAGTCGACCATCGACTGGTTTGCCAGGCGACATCAATGGACCATTGAGCGACAGTGGATTCAGTACACCATCGGGGTGGTGCCGGCACTGTCGGTCATCATCAAGGCGTTCACTCAGCCCGGCGACAAGGTGTTGCTCATGACACCGGTATACAACTGCTTCTTCTCGTCGATACGTAACAACGGGTGCCAGATGCAGGAGAGCCGACTGGTGTATGACGGCGACACCTATCACATCGACTTCGACGACCTCGAGCAGCAGGCCCGGCCCGATGATGTCAAGCTCCTGCTGTTGTGCAATCCGCACAACCCGGCAGGACGTGTGTGGACGCGCGACGAGCTCATTCGCATCGGTGACATCTGCCGCCGCAATCATGTCATTGTCGTGAGCGACGAGATTCACTGCGAGTTGGTATTTGCCGACAACCATTACATCCCATTCGCCAGTATCGAGGGGCATCACGACAACTGCATCTCATGCGTCTCGCCCAGCAAGTCGTTCAACATTGCCGGACTGCAGAACGCCAACATCATCTGTGCCAATCCCGAATGGCGTGAGCGCATCGACCGGGCCATCAACGTTAATGAGGTGTGCGATGTCAACCCCTTCGGCGTCGATGCCTGGATTGCGGCCTATACCCAGGGCGAGCCGTGGCTCAATGCCTTGTGTCAATATATTTACGATAATTACCACCTGTTGTGCGACACTTTTGGTAGCGAGTTGCCCGCGCTCACCGTCACGCGGCTCGAGGGTACCTATCTGGCATGGATTGACTGCCGCGCTTTGCGCTTGACCAGCGACCAAATCACGCAACTCTTGCTTGACAAGGGGCGTGTGCTGGTCAACTCGGGCACCATGTATGGGCAGGCCGGCGAGGGCTTTATCCGCATCAACCTTGCCTGCCCGCGTTCGCAACTTTCCCAGGCACTCGACCGAATCGTCCCGGTCTTGAAAGCCCTTTGACGTTTGCGCAAGGGCCCAAAACAACAAAGCCGCGCTCCTGCAATCGGGCGCGGCTCTTTGTTGTTCTGGCTGATGGACTCACGACATGCACATGCGATAGATGGCCTCGACATCGGTTTGCTGCAACGGCTTGAAGCCCGGCAACGTGCCGCCATTCACCGACTTGCGAGCCATCACGGCAAAGTGCGTCTCGTCGATGCCCACCTCGGGCAGCGTGCGCTTGAGTTGCAGCGTGCCGAAGAAGAACTCGCTCAGGCGGGCGATAGCCTGATGTGCAATATCCATCGGCTCAAGCGTCGCGTCGATGCCGAACACGTTGACACCAAACTGCACATACTTCGACACTGTGGTCTCGTCCAGGCAGTATTCCATCCAGCGCGGAGTCAAGATGGCCAGACCCAGGCCATGGGTGATGTCGTAGTAGGCCGATAGCTCATGCTCCATCGGGTGGCAACTCCACGCCTGCTGCTTGCCACCGTCCACAAACCCGTTGATGGCCCAGCTCGAGGTCCACATCAAGTTGGCGCGTGCCTCATAGTTGTCGGGCTCGCGCATGGCGATGGGCGCATAGCGGATGATGGTCTTCATCAGGCCCTCCATGAAGCAGTCCAGCATATACAGGTCCTGATTCATGTTGAAGTACACTTCGATGATGTGCGACATCATGTCGGCCGCACCGCAGGCGGTCTGATAGGCGCTCACGGTGAACGTGTTGGTCGGGTCGAGGAACGAGGCCTTGGGCAGCATGGCTGGGGCCAGACGACCTATCTTGTCGTGCGTCTCGGGGTTGCTGATTACGCCGCCACTGTCCATCTCCGAGCCGGTGGCGGCCAGCGTGAGGATGCTCACGATGGGCAACGCGCGTTCGATGGGCGACCACTTCTGCAGGTCCAGAAAGTCCCACGGGTCGTGGTCCACACAGGCGCCGGCGGCCATAAACTTGGTGGCATCGATCGTCGAGCCGCCACCCACGGCCAGCAGCACGTCAATCTTGTGCTCTTTGCACATTTGCGCGCCTTGGCGCACACTGTCGATGCGAGGATTGGGAGCGATGCCCGATAGCTCATATAGTTCCAGGCCGGCATCCTTGATTTCCTTGACCACACGGTCATACAGCCCCATGCGCTTGATCGAGCCGCCACCGTAGGTCATCAGCACACGTGTGCCATACTTCTTCAGTTCGGCACCCAGATGCTTCAACAGGTCGCGCCCGAAGTACACCCTCACCGGGATGTCATAGATAAAGTCGTTAATCATATTCTTTATATTTTACTGGTGATGTATTGGAGTAGTAGAGCCGGAAAGCATATTGCGAAACCGGGAACTACCCAATGCAGCTGCAAAATTACTGCAAACCGAGCGAAATACAAAATGAGAAACAGAGTTTTCATTTTTATTTCCGAGGTGCAGCGTGATTTATCCAAAATTACTGCAAACCGAGCGAAATACAAAATGAGAAACAGAGTTTTTCATTTTTATTTCCGAGGTGCAGCGTAATTTATCCAAAATTACTGCAATTCTTGCAAAAACAGACAACAAATTTTGCGGTTTCATTTGCCAATTTCTCCGAACTCACGGGTGTATGTGTCCAATTCTTTTCCTCTGCCCAGCTAGGGGAGGGGTGGGGGCATCGCCAATCGTGACATTGAGGTAGGTGATGGCATTGTGCCACAACAATGTAGGGCTGTGCCTGCGGCGCAGCCCTACACTTTCCCCATTGAGGTTTCCCGTCCGCCTCCAGGTAGCACTCAACATTACTTTTTGTTGTGGCGGACGGCATAGGGATGCCGTCCCTACTCGCCACCTCTTTTTCTCTCCCTTGCTGGGGGAGAAGGACTTACACGACTACTCAAATCAGTAAAAAATCAAAAAAAAATGCATATGTTCTTTTCTATTTCAAAAAAAACATATATATTTGCAGGTTGTAATAGCTCTTACTCTCCCTGATAGCTTGCAACACCGTAATGCAGTCAGGAACAGTATGAAGAAGAAAAGTCTTCGCGAGAATTTCGCGGTTAACGACAGAAGAAAAGTCCTCGCGAGAAATTCGCGGTTAAAAGGATGACGAAATGTTGATGTCAAAACATATCTTACAGCGGCTGGCGTGGGTACTCTGTTGCCTCTGCCTGCCACTGCTGTGCCGCGCCCAGGATCAGCTCCTGCCGGGCGACTCCACCGTCATGGTGTTGCCCGACAGCAGCAACTTCGTCACCGCCAGCCTCCTCATCGCCTCCCCAGGAAAGCCCATCTACTCGGTCTTCGGCCACTGCGCTATCCGCATGCAGTGTCCGGCCCATCACCTCGACTACGCCTACTCTTTGTCTACCAATCCTGATGCTTCCAGTTTTTTTCGTTTTTTCGCAGGAAAAAATCAGGCTGCTATGCTGGATGTGGAGATTAAAGATTATTTGTCCGATTACGAACGCGACGGTCGGAGCGTGACACAATATGAGCTGAACCTAACGCATCACGAGAAGCAGCGATTGTGGCAACTGCTTGACGAAGCGATAATGCGTGGTCCAGTCTATGAGTTCAACATGCTCAACACCAACTGTGTGCAGATGTCTATGGTCATGATTGAGCAGGCACTCATCAATGAGCAATTTGATGCCGGACAGCTGCCAGAAAAACTGATGTGGGACAACGGTCGACTGGCTCGCTACCACGCTCGTAATACACCATGGGGTGAGTTTATCTATATCACTTTCATAGGCACATATGATGATGGTAACGAGCAGATCGAGCGTAAGCTATCGCCCGAGACTATCGTAGAACTGATGCAAGGTGCTACTTTTGTAAGCGATGGTGGCTATCGCCGTCCAGTACTCAAAGGTGAGCCACAGCAATTGCTTCCGTTGCTTCAGCAAGACAGACCTTCGTGGCTGTCTCCTACCTTGGCGTTTTCGTTTTTGCTAGTATTGGTTTTGATTATTACTCTTGTCGAGTGGTTGCGAGGTTGGTATTTGCTTGCTCGCATCACCGATGTTGTGTTGTTTGTGTCTCAGACACTGGTTGGACTGTTTTTGGCTTATACCAGTTTTGTCTCAGGCTTGCTGGGCACTCACTGGAACTGGTACCTCATACCGTTCTGCCCGTTGGCCATCGTCCTGTGGCTTGTGTTCCGCAAGCACAAAGCCATCTCTACTGTTTATCTACTGTTTACTATTACGTTAATCATTTTCTTGTTGCTGACACCCGTGTCATCGCAGCTCGATTTGCCCCACCAACTTATCACGGCAACATTCGCTGTTCGTACAGCCAGCAACTTCTTTGCATCTAAAAATCAAAAAATTAGGTCATGAGATTTTTTAGTCTGAAATACCTGCTGATCGCGTTGTTTGTCTGCTTTATTTCTATAGAAATGTATGCAAATGATGATTATTATTATAAAGTGACGGCCAAAGCGACTAATCCAAACGGTGCAGGAAAGGTCTATGTCTCGACCAGCAACATTCCAGATGATACGGATTATCAAGAAGATGATATGATTCTTAAAGGATCAAAGAATAGTTCTTCTGCACCTACTATAACATTTTCTTTCTTTACAAAACTGAATGAAGGCAAAGATTACAACTATGTCCAGTGGAAATCGGGTAGCACTATAGTCAATCAGGGGGCGCTGGTTAATGGCAAACATAGTTTCAGTAAAGACTTGGCAATTTCTAGTAAGACCGATTCAACTCCTACAGCCTATACCTATACACCCTACTTTTATAAAAACTATATCACTGCGCAATGTGATGGTACGCAATGTACTAAAGTTGCTGTATCTCCCTTTCCGAACTCATTAAATCAAAATGTTAAGTTAACTGCAACGTTAAGTGAAGGATATGCAATTGTCGGATGGCGCAAAATGGGCGAGACAGACATTATTGCTGCATCAAGCCGAAAGAATCCCTGGACGGTTAAGGCAACAGAGGTTGTGACCTATGAACCAGTGTTAGAGGAGTCATGGGTTAAGGTGTCAACTCCTGACGCAAGCAAGTGTACCGTGGCAATCAGTAACGCAAATAACTATCAGGGTCAAACAATCACTTTATCTGCTAATCTGACAAATTGTTACATAAAGCATTGGGTTAACAAAGAAACTGGTCAAATTGTTCAGCAATCAATTGATGAAACAGGATATGGCAAGAACCCATGGCAATTGACCGTAACAGAGCGAGCTACTTATGAGCCGGTTTTGGGTGACCCTAAAGTGAAGGTGCAAACACCAGATGCGTCTAAATGTTCAGTGTCAATTGATAAACTAAATAATGATATAGGCGATGAGGTTACAATCACTGCACAATTGCTTCAAACTAACTATATCGTCGGTCAAGCCGTTAAGTTCTTAGGATGGAGCCTGAATGGCGAGATTGTTACCACTGACCCACAATACACTTTTACGGTTGCAGGCGATGCCACTTATACTGCCCAGTACGAGGAAATAAGTCTGGAAGAAGGTATGTATTGCCGTGTGAAATCGAAGTATAATCATACAAATAAATACATTAGTGTGGTTGGAACATCTTTTCAAACAGTAACTTCAACTCAGTGGGGTGGAACCTACCCGTTTACAGGAGCTATTTGTGATAAATCCATTCAAATAATCCCAGTTGACGGTGTAGAATCAGACCCGAGTACTATTGCATATATTAAAGGTTCACTATCAGGCTCAGAACTAACAAACACAGTTCTCTCTGCACAAGGAACAACAACAACAGAGATAGTAGGATCATATGCAGACAACATTAAGGTTGGATATAATAGCGGCTATACTCTGTACGCCTATGTGGTGAACAATGATAAGTATTTTCGACACGGAGGTGTGTATAGCAATTATCCTGAAGGCGGAAGTTATTATAATTTCTGCGCTATAGTGGCAAGCGGTACATCTGCAAATAAGTGGGATATAGAGCCATTGAACGAGGAATTAATGGATCAATATTATTTTGGCGCTGCTCCGACCGCCCAATATGAAGGGAAGTATTACACGACTATGTATACGGGTTTTCCATATAAATGCTATGATGGAGTTAAAGCCTTTGTGGTAACAGCTGTTAGCAATGATGGGGAATTTGAAATGCAGGAGATCGCGTCAGGCGAAGTTCCCGCTAATACTCCTGTTATTCTTCAATGCAATTCGACTATCCCTCGACAAAATAGATTGGTCCCATTAAAGATGTCTCCTGCAGCGATTGCCTCTACAAATTTGCTGAAAGGACAGATTGATTTGAACGATGGTAAGAGTGAATCTTCTTATAGAAAGGCTTTCAATGCATCTACAATGAGGGTATTAAATCCTGAAACTCTTGAGTTTATAAACACCAATTCGGGTGAAACATATATTAAGACCAATACATGCTATTTGGACATCTCGTCAGTGTCGGCTTCTAATAGAACAGATAAGTATGAGTTGGCAATTCCTAAAACAACTCTGGCGCAGCTTATCGCCTCCGGCGACACTGAGGGAAAATACACCATCACCGACCTCACGGCGGTGGATGTGGTGGACGATGAGCTGATCATCTGCAAGGATGATAACGGCTATGCCAACCCCGATGCAATGCCCAATCCCATACCCGAGGGCGAGACTTGGGTGGACTATATTGCCCAGAGCAAGGCCAGTATCGAGAAAGACCTTGATGGCCGCGAGGGTGGGCCGGACGTGGCCGTTCCGGCAACCTACGACCAGAGCAACTGGATTGCCCTGCATCTGCCCGAGGGGAAGCATGTGACCAGCGTGACTGACTGGCAGGGACGTCAGCTGACTGGCGTCAAGGGCAGGCTGCTCAACAAGACGAATCCTGAGTTCCAGCTCGACGCGATGCCCACCAGCGGTGAGGATGTCACCATCGCGCCCAACGTCTATGTCGCCGCCAGCTTCAATGGCGATAACCACCAGCAGGGCACCAAGGCACCGTTCATCGGCACGGAGTATTTCTTCGTGCAGCCCAAGCCCATGGAGCTGGCCACCATCGGCTGGGCACAGTGGGATGCCGCCAACAAGCAGTTTGTCGTGCCCGCCAACGAAAACCAGCCCGAGTGGAATACCGCCGGCCTGAGCGGCCACTTCGGCTTCAACGGCTCGCTGCTGGAGCAGCAGGAGGGCAATGCGTCGCTCTTGCAGGACGGACACTCTTACCTCATGCCCGCGCTCATCAAGTACAAGGTAGGCGGCAATAGCCAACCGGCATCGGCTCCCCGACGGGCTGGTGAGGTGGCAAAGGAGTATGTGGCCTATCCGCTGCGACTTGTGCAGACCACCAAGGAGGTCAACGGTGTCATCACCGGGGTGACGGCCATCGGCGGCAGTCGTGCGGTGGCCGGTGTGGACTACTACAACCTGGCCGGGCAACGCAGCTCGCGGCTCTGGCAAGGAGTGAACATTGTGGTGACGCGCTACACCGACGGCACCACATCCACCTGCAAACAAATCAAGAATTAATT
>JAFUVK010000134.1 GCA_017477555.1 Muribaculaceae bacterium | reverse complement strand
CGGACTTTGGTGGGATGCTCATCGGCCGAGAAGTCATCGCATCCATAACGCTGGTTGATGTCTTGCATGTACCATAATATGCCGTCGAAGTTGTAGATATCGCGCGCGCCAGTGTGCTCGTAGTCGCTGTACCACCAGCCGGCCGGGAGTGTGTATGTGTCGCCAAAATCGCTCATGAAATCATCGGGGTCGTGGGCAGCGACAGGGGCTGTGCACACGTTCACATCTCGCGCCCCCTCGCCCATGAACACGACATCATCCACATATGCCACCGGCCATGTCTCCGTCGTGTCAAGCCTGTCGGAGAAGTAACGGAACAGCCTGTCATAGCGGTGCCCGCTGATGATGGTGTCGCCCAAAATCTGGAAACGCTCAACGCACATACTGAGGTCCTCGTTCACAAACAGGTATTCCCATACGACACCCTCACGGGCCAGTCGTGGATAGATGTACTCCTCGCGGTCGAAGGCCGCGCCCTCATAGATGATGTTCCCGGCCAAGTCCTCCAGATGGTGGAATCCGTAGGTGTCATAGTATTCAGATGTGGGTATCGGTGTGAATGGATGGAATGCATCGCCGTCCCATTCACCATTGTAGCCCACACCAGGGATATATCGGTCGCGGTCAGCCGTCTTGGCAATGATTCGGGAGTGCCTAAGTGCGACCGATGCCGCATAGGGATCACGGGGATTGTCGAAGTCAAACAGTTCGAACTCGCCGTCGCGCTGAAGTTCATCTAGGTATAACTCAAACCATATCCCGTCAGCATCGCCAAACGGCACCTCATAGACCTTGTGCCCCTCGTCGCGCATGGCGCAGTAGGCGGTGTCCTTGCTCAGGTTCAGAGTGTCGCCGGTATATTTGTAGCATTTCTTGTAGGTCTTGCCGTTGATGATGGTGTCGCCACGGAACTCATAGCAGTAGAAGTAACACAAGTCAGCCTCATAGTGCTTCTCGTTGACGTTGACCCAGCGCACGCCCTCGCGCACTAGGGGCTGGTAGTCGGCCTCTTGTGCCTGCGCTGCGATGCTGCTCAGCAGCAGGGCCAGCATGATTGTGTAAAATTTCTTCATAGTGGTAGTATTTTTTAAGTTCATAATTTTCAAAAAGCTGTTGAGGGCTTTCACCCAAGGCTTACGGTAGTGCAAAAGTACCATGTCCTGTCGAGCCTTGCAAATTTTTGAGCGAAACACGTTATTGCCTAAGTGACTTGATTATGGGAGGTTTAACTCCGATTGCAGCCGAAACACACCTAGATGAACGGGCGATTTTTAACTATTTCGGCAAGGTAGTCGGTCAGCGGCACGTCCAAATCCAGTCGTTTGGCTAGACGCGCCCGCAGCGATCGGACCACACCGTCATTCTTCAGGCCCAGGCAAACGGCGATGCTTGATGACCGCATCCCCAGTGCCGACAGGATGATCATGCCGCGTTCTCTATCGTCGAGGTTGGGATGCTGTTTCAGAAATCTAGTCATCGCCTGGTCGTTATTGTCGTCGATGTATTTCTGTAGCTCAACAAGCAACTCGCCGCGCTCGGTGAACGACTCCACCTCATGCAAGAACTGCTTGTAAAAGACCTTCTCGGGATACTCGTTGCTCATCGCAATCAGTCGATCGCACAGACCACTATACACGGCAAGGAGCTCGGTCAAGCGTTGATTGAGCTGCGTGTCTGAGGTGCGGCTCAGCTCAAATGCCGCATGTTGCAGCACTTGTTCCTCCTTCAGATGTTCGATTTGTTCTTTCAGACCCACAAATTGCTGGCGGTTGCGGCGGTGATTATACCACCCGATGCCGCCCAAGGCCAGCAATCCCAATGCGATGGTGCCCAGCAATCCGTTCCATCTCGACTGCTCATTGCGCTCGGTGACATGGCGTTGCTGTTGGTCCTGATCCTTGTCAATGCTCAGCAGGCGGGCGATGACAGGGTTGCTGCGCAGCGAGTCGTGCAGCTGTTCGCGCTGCTCATTATAGGCAATATAGTCCAAGATGTCGTGTCGGTTGCGGGCCATGACCTTCAGGCAGAACAGTCTCATCGATTTGCGCTGTTGGTTGGCATCGGGTTGCGGTGCCATGTCCAGGTAGTGTTGTGCCGAGTCGCCCTGACCCATCAGCGCGTATGCACACGCCGCGTCCAGCATTGCGTCGATGCTATAGGGCGCAGTGGGGTAGTGGTGCACGCAGTATACAGCCAGATCTTTGGCGGTTTCGTGAATTGAGTCTTTCAGGTAACCGCGGGCCAGATACTCCAGGCTGCGGGCACAGTTGGCGCTGTCGCTCCGTTGCCGGGCCAGGCGATAGGCGTGCTCCAGGTTGGGACGTGCCTTAGCGATGCCGTCGTGGCGTAGCAAGGCTCCCGTGGCCAGCAGCGAGTAGATGATCTGCAACGTGTCGCCCACTCTGTTATAATAGTACAGGGCTTTCTCAAAGCGACGCAGGTCTTCTTGATTCATGGCGTTCATGTTCGACAACAGTTGCCCGATGCGGTAGTTGATTTGCGCCAGGTTGCGGTAGTCGGTCGTGTCGGCAGTGGCCTCGGCTTGCTTGTACATCTGCATGGCTAGCTCGGGCTGGTCGTTGACCTCGCGATGCAGCCCCATGTAGATCATGGCACGAACTAGCCGCTCTCGTTGCTCGGGATGCCGCGTGTAGTGGTTTAGTGCTGCTTGCGCCAGGCTGTCGGTGGCCAACTCAAACCTGCCGGTGCGATAGGCCGTCTGAGTCCACAACAGGGCATAGTAGGCACGCTGGTCATCATCGGTCAGGCTGGTGGCGTCGACGGTTTGCAGCAGTGCCAGCGAGCTGTCGGGTTGAGTGTAGATCAGCGCATCAGCACACTCGAGCTTTTCGACCCTGTTCTCATGGCACGACACTAGCGCCAGTGCCGCTAGTGCCAGAACGAGGAGTGAGGCAAGAGATTTGTTCATGGTCGCTGAGTTTTTTGAAATCCTAGTGCAAAGGTAGTTTAAGCTTACAAACTATGCAAATTTTTCAGCGAAACACTATTTGAGGGCAGAAGGCTGACTATGAGCTTTTTGCCCTCAGATAATGCCGAAACACGGCTCAAATCGAACTCAAAAAATCGCTTACTTGCCCAGCATGATGTTGATGACCATGTTGACATCAGCAATGTCCACCTGACCGTCGCCCGTGACATCACACAGCCCCTCTCCCTCTGGAGAGGGGTCGGGGGTGAGGCTTCCCTTGCCGAGCATCACATTGATGATGGCATTGACATCGGCGATGTCCACCACGCCGTCGCCGGTTGCGTCGCCAGTCAGCGAGGTGTAGTCGGCTGTGATGTCGCGCACGGTGTACTTGTTGGTCTGCGACGTTATCTCAAAATATGTGTCGCGGTTCAACCCTGTGATGTCGATGGTCTGATGTCCACCATCTCCCTGGCTGAAAATAATGTTGAACGTGTAGTCCTCGGCCGGGATGTCAAACGTCTGGTTGAAAAACCGTGTGCCGCGCACCATTGTGGTGTTGTCTGCTGTCATCAGTTGGCCTGGCCAGCTGCCCAGCAGGTTGCCGCCCTGATCCCAGGCATAGAAGTAGACCTGACTCCAGTTGTCGGGTGCAGTGGTGGGATCCTTGAGATAGATGGTGGCGCGTCGAGGCTCAAATCCGTGGAAGGTGTACTCGCGCACGAGCACATTGCGCACCTTGCCGTCGTGCAGCACACCGGCCATGAGGGTGGTATTATCGGTCAGTGTCAGTGTCACCATGCCTGTGGCAGTCTTACTGTCAGGACTGGGGCGCGTGCCGTCGGTGGTGTAGACGATGGTTGCCGTCGACTCCGAAGCAGTGATGGTGACAGTCACGGGATCGGTATAACGGCCACTCTCCATGTCGATAGTCAGGGTGGGGGCGGGAGCGGTTTGGTTAGTCACTTCATGATTCCACACGCCATCGACATAATAGCCATGATTACGATAGGCCAAGTCGCTGGTCTGTGTGCCGTCGACCACAAATATAATACCCGTAGGCATCGAAGTCAATTCGCCGTCATAGGTCCACTTGAAAATCTTGCGCGTCCTGTCGGGCGTGCAGCCCATCAGTTGCATCGCCTCGCCAGGCCAACTGCCTCCGGTAAAGTTTCCACTGGTGTTCCACACCCAGGTGGTGATGCGACCTGCGGTGAGTGGTGCCTCATAAAATACACTCAACTCGTCTTGGTCGACAATAGGCTCATACACTTGCAGGTCGGTGACTGGTTCGGGAGTATAGCCACCAGTGATGTATTGAGTGTCCATGTCGCCATCCTCCTCATGACCATCATAGGCTAGCTGGGTGGGCATATTGCGGGTGCTGCCATACAAATAGGGTCCGTCGACACCCACCTTGCCCGGGCCATCAAGCACATATACGCGCAAGTTGCCCTTGCCACCGAACTGTGGTGTGGTGAGTGTACCACTGGTCACCACCTGCACATCGCCAGTGATGCAGTCGCGATATGTACCATTAGGCACTTGAGTGAATGTAGCTCCTGCGTTCAGAGCCACCAAAGCATAAGAATCCACCTCGCCCTGGGTGTAACGGCGTTTGAATGCGTAGCCACCACTGGACTGGCAGCCCTGCTTGCTGTACTGTCCTTTGCGCAGAGCAGGAACAGCAGCGCGGATTTTGTTCAAGCGTTGCAGATGATGCACCAGGGGTCTGCTCAACGTGGCGGCCACATTGCCCGTAGCATGGCTCACTTGGCCAAAGTCGCTCACCTCGAGTTCGCCGGTCAGGTAGCCGCCATAATAGGCTCGACCGGTGTTGGTCAGTGCCAGATCGGTACCCTTGTCCATCACCACGCCCTTCCGGAACTCAATCTCGCCGCCATAGTACAGGCATGGGATGCCGCGCATGGTGAACATCAGCGACAGATTCTCGGCCCACTGGTCGGTGCCACCGTTAAAGCGCTCGAAACTGTCGGGACCATAGTCGTGACTCTCAACATACATCACATTGTAGGTTGCATCATTATAGAGGTAGTCCTTGTCGAGCACACCCCACAGGCGACTGGCGTTCTGGAAGTTCCAGTGGGCCGTAAAGTCAATTACGCCCATACCACTAGCACGGCTGTAGTCGGGCGTGTGGTAGTCATTGCCGTTGAGCAAGGCATTGTTGCTGCGTGGCTGTCCGCTTTCGCTGGCGTTTGCCTCGTGCTCAAGCAGGCATAAGCTCTGATTGTGCAGCGTGGCAGGATCGGTATTCTCGTAGATGGCGGTACTCTGCCAATAAGCCGGGTTCTCATCCCACTGCTCAAGCAGCGACGCATCGCTCTGCCAAGTGTAGAAGTAGGGCGACAACGACGGTTGGCCGCGATAGGTCACGTCGCTGAAACGGGCGCACACCTCTGCAAACATGTAGAACGGACATTGATTCAGCCGTTTGTGCTTATATTGCTCACCCAGTGCCTGGAATGCCGGGATAAAAACCTTATTAAATGTAAGGCGCGAGATGTGTCCGCCAGTGTCGATGCGGAAGCCGTCAACGCCCATCTCTATAAACTTACCGTAGCAGTCAATCAGATACTGGTAAGTCTCAGGATTCTCCGTGTTCAGGTCCACGCAGTCGCCGGCTATCTGTGCCCACCAACGGTTGGGCTCGTCCCAGTTGAAGTTACCATAGTGATGCCATAGGTTGTGATTATCATGGTTTTGGCCATCGGTATTCTTCATCTTGGTCAACCGGTCGGCATACTGCTGCGCACCGGGCAGGTTCATGTAGTTGTCTTGCAGCTTACCACCTCGGCTCACCGTCCATGGCACCATACACTGGCTCAGGTCGCTCTGCGGCTTGCTATAGTCACGGTCGAAGAGCTTGCATAGGTGCTCCTCGCCGAAATTACCCGTGTGATTGATTACAATGTCCAGTACAATCTTCATGCCCCGCGCATGAGCGGCATCAATCAAATCCTGCAGTTTGCAGTCTTCGCTCTCGTAACGGGCATCCACTCGGCTCATGTCCATCTCGTGATAGCCATGATAGTCATACCATGATGCATTCTGCACCACAGGCGTAATCCTCACAGCAGTGAATCCCAGTGCTT
>JAFUVK010000133.1 GCA_017477555.1 Muribaculaceae bacterium | reverse complement strand
TTATTCAGGCAGGCCAGTCCGCTAAGAAAACCTTTACTGCGGCCTTGAAACCTGTCGAATATCACGAACTCTTGAACAAATATGAAATATTTTTCTTAAAAAATTCAAAAATATTTGCCCGTTACTTTAGGAAGCACAGCCACCCACGGCCAGCTCTTTGCATCCGCCTTAACTACACAACCACTTAACTCCTTTAACTACCGAAAAGTAGCTTCTTGCGAAACTTGAATAGTTTTATTTTTCCTTTTCGTCGGCAAAACGGTTGGGGTAGTCGATGTGAACACGCTCTCGACGCAAGGCGCGCACCACCAGCCACAAACCCAAGATGATGAACGGAATGCTCAACATCTGACCGATGTCCATGCCCAGCGTCTGGCGCATGGCAATCTCGCGAGCCACCTGCACATTCTTGAGATACTCAATGAAGAAGCGCGGCACAAAGATGCCCAGCATGAACACACCGAATATCAGTCCTGGGCGCTCCTGTGCGTTGCGGCGCCAGTAGAGCCACATGCACAGCCCGAACACCAGCAGGTAGCACAGCGCCTCGTAGAGCTGCGTGGGGTGGCAGGGCGGCGTGAACACAGGGTCGGCACCGGCCATCCACTGACTCACATTGTCGACAAACCTGAAGCCCCAGGGCAGGTCGGTCGGGCCGCCATAGATCTCGTGGTTCATCAGGTTGCCCAGGCGGATGAGCGCGGCCACCAGACCGGTGGGTACCACCAGGCGGTCGAAGGTCCAGAGCAACCCCTTACCTTTCGTGACAAAGTGACTGAACAAGACCACAGCTATCATGATGCCCAGCGTGCCGCCGTGGCTCGCCAGGCCGCCTTCCCAGACCTTGAAGATGTCGGCCGGATGCTGTTTGTACACGTCCCACTCATAGAAGAAGACATGCCCAAGCCGCGCTCCGATGATGGTGGCCAGCACCACATAGATAAACAGGCTGCCCAGCCAGCGCTCGGGGGCCCCCTCATGCTTGAAGATGCGTGATACAATCTCGTAGCCCAGATAGAACCCGATGGCGAACATCAGCCCATACCAGCGCACCGTCAGCGGGCCGTCGATGAGGTTGGGACTCACAGTCCATGTGATATAGTTCAGCATTACTTTATTCAGCTTTTTGGTAAGTGGCGACAAAGGTAGTAAATATAATTGAGAATTGAAAATTGAAAATTGAGAATTGAAAATTGAAAATTGAGAATTGAAAATCAAGCGACGAGAATTGAGAATTGTGTTGCAATAGCACCCTCGTTGAAATTCTTAATTCTTAATTTTTAATACTTGATTAAAAAGTAGTACCTTTGCGGCGTGAAAACGGAAGATATCAATATTTGTGTGTTCGGGGCCTCCAGCGGACGCGTCGACAAGACCTATACCGAAGCGGCACATGAGCTGGGCAGGCTCATGGCTGGGCAAGGCTGGACGTGTGTCAACGGCGCAGGCGCGCAGGGACTGATGCGTGCAGTGAGCGACGGAGCACTCATGGCCGGAGGTCGTGTGACCGGGGTAATCCCCAAGTTTATGGTCGACAACGGTTGGTGCTACGACCGCCTGAACGAGGTCATCATCACCGCCGACATGCACGAGCGCAAACTCCAGATGGCCGAGATGACGCAGGCTGTGGTAGCGTTACCCGGAGGATGCGGCACGCTCGAGGAGCTACTTGAGGCCATCACCTGGCGCCAGCTCGGACTGAGCACCCGGCCCATCGTGCTGCTGAACACGCACGGCTATTACGACTCGCTGCTGAAGATGCTGCAACGCTGCATCGACGAGCAGTTCATGAAACATTCGCACCAGGCATTGTGGACTGTTGCCGGCACCCCCCAAGAGGCCATCGAAGCCATAGCGTTTGAGGTGCGGCAAGGCCCCATCCAGCTCGAGGGCAAATACTGACCTAATCCAGCATCCATCATTGAAACCTTCATCTCAACATATAGCCCCACAGGACACCACAGCGCACGATACCGCAGCGGTCGACACCTCGCAGCTCTACCACGCGCCGCTCTACACCGACAGCTTCCCCGAACTGACTGCCGCCGACAGTGTGGCCACCCCGCTGAGCCAAGGCACTGTGATGCAGCCGCCAAAGGGCGATGCAGCAGGCCCGCGTGGCCACTCGCTGATTCACGACACGGGCTCGATGATGCTGCTGCTGGCATCGCTGTTCTTTCTGGTGGTGAGCTACCGCACGGGCTACAAATATCTGGAAAACCTAGCTCACAATATGTTCTCGGTGCGCCGCCGCGACAGCCTGTTCGAGGCCGGGACGGTCAACGAGACCCAAATCCTGTCGGCCCTCATAGGATTGACGTGTACCATGGAGGGGCTGCTGGGCTATCAAGCCATCTCGCTGTTTAACCCCTCGCTGTCGGCCGGCATGCATCAGTCCATGTGGCAGTATGTGGGCCTGTTTGTGGTGGTGGCCCTGGTCTTCTACCTGGTGCAGATAGTGGTCTACCAACTGCTGGGCTTCATTTTCTCCGACCGCGACTCTACCCGCGTGTGGCTCGACGGCTTCAAGGCCTCGCAGTCGCTGCTGGGGCTGCTACTGTTTCCGGCAGTGGCCGTGTCGCTCGCCGCGCCACAAACTGTTAAAGGAGTGTTAATTTTGGCTTCAATTCTTTACATTTGCACACGATTTATCTTCATTTGCAAGGGATTTAGGATTTTTTATAGCAATTTGCTATCGCTAGTGTATTTTATTTTGTACCTTTGCAGCGTCGAAATTGTACCCCTAAGCATCACCTATAGGGTTACAATGCAATTGTGTCACTATTTACAGTCATAAAAACATCTGCTACACATGAAGAAAATTCTTGTTTCCCAGCCCAAACCTGAGAACGGGAAATCGCCCTATTACGACCTTCAGAACAAATATGGTGTTGAGGTAGTGCTTCGTCCTTTTATCAAAGTCGAAGGACTAACGGCCAAGGAATTTCGCCAGCACAAAATCTCGATACCCGACTATAGTGCCATTATCTTCACTGCGCGCACAGCCGTTGACCACTTCTTCCGCCTGTGCAAGGAAACTCGCTACAACGTGCCCGACACACTCAAATACTTCTGTGTGAGCGAGACCATCGCCTACTACCTGCAGAAGTATATCATCTACCGCAAGCGCAAGATTTTCTTCAGCGAGTCGGGACGCGCCGAGGATCTGGTTCCCATCCTCGAGAAGCACAACAAGGAGACCTACCTCATGCCCATCAGCGAGTCAGTCGAGGACACCAAGGCCTCAGTACTTGATGCACACAACATTCAGTACACCAAGGTACCCATGTACCGCACCGTGAGCAACGACTTCGACCCCAAAGAGCCGTTCGACTACGACATGCTGGTGTTCTTCAGCCCACTGGGCGTGAAGGCGCTGCAAAGCAACTTCCCCGATTTTAAACAAGACGACATAGTTATCGGGGCTATGGGCAAGAGCACCATCGAGGCCGTCAAGGAAGCGGGTCTGCGTCTAGACCTGACCACCAGCCCCGAGGCACCGTCGATGTCTATCGTGATTGACCACTACCTGCGCGACCACTGTCCACGCAATGACGACTAAAGCAGTAGAGTAGTAGGGACAATTTATAATTCAATCATGATTCTTAACTACAAAAAAAGTAGCTACCCTATCCCCTACTACTAAAGAAAAAACGCAGGTGCAGGGACTCAGACTATATAAGAGCGAAAAGCTGTGCAGCCGCACGGCGGTCAACCAGCTGTTTGAGCACGGAAAGTCGGTTATGGCCTTTCCGCTGCGAGCCGTGTATCGCCTGCATGAGTCCGGGCCATCACCGTCGCAGTTCCTGATCACCATTCCCAAGAAAAAGATTCGGCACGCCGTGGGGCGCGTGCTGCTGCGGCGGCGCATACGAGAGGCCTACCGGCTGAACCGGCGATCGCTGCTCTACCCCACCCTTGAGCAGGCCGGCATTAGCGCCGACATCGCCATCATCTACCTGGACAAGCAACCAGCCGACTACACCACCATCGAGGCGCGCGTCAGGCTGCTGCTGGACCGCATCGCACAGGCTGCCATTGAGGGTAAGGGTTAAGAGTTGTCTAAACTAGCCACAGCTACTATCAAGTAACGCCTTAACTCCATTACTTAACTCCACTTGACCACTAAAATGAAAAGACTGTGGCACATCATATGCACGCCCCTGGTATGGCTCCTCATCCTGCCCATCAAGTTCTACCAGCGGTTCATCTCACCGCTCACACCGCCCGTGTGTCGCTTTACTCCATCGTGCAGCCACTATGCCGTCGAGGCCATCAGAAAGCATGGCCCATTCAAGGGCACTTGGCTGGCCATTAAGCGCATCATGCGCTGCAACCCCTGGGGCGGCAGCGGCTATGACCCCGTTCCATGATCATCGACGCTCATACCCACTATCTCAACGCTGGCGGCATCACCAGTGTCGAGCCGGCCAACTTTGACCCACAACCAGGCCACCTCTACAGCGTGGGCATCCACCCCTGGCACACCCAGGATGTGAGCAATGACACACTGCAACTGCTTGAGCAATATGCCCGGCATCCACAAGTGGTTGCCATCGGTGAGACCGGCATGGACACACTGCGTGGCGCACCACTCGACCGCCAGACCGAGCTCTTTGAGCACCACCTGCAACTGGCAGGCCGGCTGGGCAAACCCGTCGTCATCCACTGTGTGCGCACCTCGCAGCAGGTGCTTGCAGCATGCCGCCGGCTGGGTGTCACCGTGCCACGGGCCATCCACGGCATGCGCAGCAATGAGCGCGTGGCACGACCGCTGATCGATGCCGGCTTCTACCTCTCTTTCGGCCCACTGTTCAACCCCGCCACTGTGCTTGCCACGCCGCGCGACCGACTCCTCATCGAGACCGACGACTCTGGACAGAGCATCGCCCAAGTTGCTGCAGCCATCGCCCCCACCCTCGGCCTCACAGCCCCATCTCTGCAAGCCCTAGCCACAGCCAACCTCCACCACTTCCTCAATTGCAGCAGCTAAGCCACACCCCCATACCGCTGGCTTACATACCGGTACACCGCATCACGGTAATAGTTGATGCTTTCGTCCGAATAACTCTCGGGCAACGCCCTCCACAATTCATCACGAATGGTGATAATGATAGAAGCCCTTGTCTCTTGCTTGTCGAATGGATGATCCATCGTGGCTAATTGTGTCTTTATCTTCTCCAACAATTCCTTGGCGACTACCTTCAGTTTCTTGATGTCCTCTTTTGAGAGGTCGTCTTTCATCAGCACATCGTACATCGAGAGCTGTTCGTCGTTATCAAAACCTTCGCGGATATAGCGTTTCTCCTCCTCTGTCAGTTCGTGGGAGAGTTTCATCAATTCCTCGAAGGTCTTCTCTATCGTGACACGATTTTGTTCCTGGTTGTAGTCGCGGATAATCTCCTGATACTTCTCGTAGAAGTTGATGCGCGAGGGATTCTGTGACAGCATCTGAGCAATACGTTCCTGCAGCAGTTCCTGAATGTCTTTCAGCACAAGATTCTTTTCTTTGCTTTTGGCAAACTCGCGGCGGAGCAGTTCAAAGTCTATGCCACTGATATCAAAGCGCCTTGGTTCTGCAGCCATCGTGGCTTCTGAATCCACTTCCAAATGTTCATTTACAATCTCATTGATGGCTACACTCAGGTCAGTGATGTCCGCATGTTTCCGCTTCTTCTGCAACTCCTTGAAGATTGCCTCGATTGCATCTTTCTGCTGCTTCATCTCGGGTGTGATGTCCTCCCGATCGAGGTACTTCCACAACTTCAGTAGCGTGGATGCAAACGTGCAATACGACTTCCTGATTTCAGCCGTCTCGCACATTGCATTGGCGGCTTTTTTCAACAACGACAACTTTTCGAAACTCTCAGCTTTAATGAGGTCATCCAATTCAAAGTCGTGCTCTTTCATGAAAGCCGTAGCAGCAGCTATAGTCTCCATCACATGCATGATGAGTTCCTTCTTGTCGATAGTCGGGTCATTGCCTCCTGCACCACCTTCCGGGTTGGCTGTATAATCGGCCAATGCCTGGCGCAGGGCTTTCACGATGCCGATATAGTCGACAATCAGACCATTAGTTTTCCCCTCGGCCACGCGATTGGCACGGGCATTGGTCTGCATCAGCGTATGTGCTTTCATGGGCTTGTCGATATAAAGGCACGATAGTGTCTTCACGTCAAAGCCTGTCAGCCACATAGCACAGACAAAGACCACGCGCAGTCGCGAGTCGTCGGCCTTGAAAGCCTAGTCCAGTTCCTCTTTCTCCATTCGCTCGCGGTGTGGCTTGATGTCGAGTCCCCATTTTTGGAATGTCTGTATCTCGTTCTGCTCCTGCGAAACCACCACGGCCATGTCCGTCTCACGCATCCATTCCAGTTTGCGACGCATCTCCTGTGCTTCCTGCTGCGAGGTGCATTTGGCGATAGCTACTTCCAACGCCTTGATCTCGCGCTGCCAATATTCCTGCACATAGTTGAACATTCGGACGCACGTCACCTTATTATAACATACGAACATCGCCTTGCCCGAAGTCCACAAGTCACTATAGTGATGCACAAAGTCCTTGG
>JAFUVK010000132.1 GCA_017477555.1 Muribaculaceae bacterium | reverse complement strand
GCTCTTGACAGCGCTGGACTTGCGCGAATTGTCGAGCAGCGAGTCCACAGCCTCCTGCAGCATGCGCTTCTCGTTGCGCATGATGACCTCAGGAGCCTTGATCTCGATGAGTCGTTTCAGGCGCGTGTTGCGGATGATGACACGACGATAGAGATCGTTCACGTCGCTGGTAGCGAAGCGGCCACCATCGAGCGGGATGAGGGGACGCAACTCGGGCGGAATCACGGGGATGACCTTGAGGATCATCCACTCGGGACGGTTCATGCCCTTGCTGGCACGGAACGATTCCACCACCTGAAGTCGCTTGAGGGCCTCGGTCTTGCGCTGCTGTGAGTTCTCCTTGTAAGCACGGTCACGCAGGGTATTGGCCAGCGAGTCGAGGTCAAGTTCTGCCAGCAGATCATAGATAGCCTCGGCACCCATCTTGGCGATGAACTTCTCGGGGTTATCGTTCTCCAGGGACTGGTTGTCCTTGGGGAGCTTCTCCATGATGGCAACATACTCGTCCTCGGTCAGGAGGTCATACTTCTGGAGTTCACGGCTCTCGGTACCGTTCTCGTACATGACACCCGCAGGATTGATCACGACATAACGCTCGTAGTAGATGATCATGTCGAGCTTCTTGGTGGGAATACCCAGGAGGTAGCCAATCTTGTTGGGCAATGAACGGAAGTACCAGATGTGAGCCACGGGCACTACCAGCTCAATGTGTCCACTGCGCTCACGGCGGACCTTCTTCTCGGTCACCTCGACACCGCAATGGTCGCAGACGATACCCTTATAGCGGATGCGCTTATACTTGCCGCAATGGCACTCATAGTCCTTGACCGGTCCAAAGATGCGCTCGCAGAACAGTCCATCTCTCTCGGGCTTGTAGGTGCGATAGTTGATGGTCTCAGGCTTGAGCACCTCGCCATAGGAGTTCTCCAGAATCTCGTCGGGCGATGCCAGACTGATAGAGATTCTTGAGAAGTTGCTCTTGATCTTTGTGTCTCTTCTAAAAGCCATATATCTCTAGTGATGTAATGTGGAGTTATTATTCAAGTTTCACACTCAGGCACAGTCCGCGCAACTCGTGCAGCAGCACGTTCAGTGACTCGGGAATGCCAGGATTGGGCATGGGATCGCCCTTGACGATAGCCTCGTAGGCCTTGCTGCGTCCCACCACATCGTCGCTCTTGACGGTGAGGATTTCTTGCAGCACATGCGAAGCGCCAAATGCCTCGAGTGCCCAGACCTCCATCTCACCGAAACGCTGTCCACCGAACTGCGCCTTACCGCCCAATGGTTGCTGCGTGATGAGCGAGTACGGGCCGATGCTGCGTGCATGCATCTTGTCCTCGACCATGTGTCCGAGCTTGAGGAAGTAGGTGACTCCCACAGTGGCCTTCTGGTCGAAAGGCTCGCCAGTGGCACCGTCAAAGAGCTGCGTGCGTCCGCCTCTGGGCAGACCGGCCTTGTCGGTCCACTCGTTGAGGTCGTCGAGCGATGCACCGTCGAAGATGGGGGTGGCAAACTTAACGTTCAGTTCGCGTCCGGCCCAGCCGAGCACGGCCTCAAACACCTGTCCCAGGTTCATACGCGAAGGCACACCCAGCGGGTTAAGCACCAGGTCGACAGGCGTACCGTCGGCCAGGAAGGGCATATCCTCCTGGCGCACCACGCGCGAGACGATACCCTTGTTACCGTGACGTCCGGCCATCTTGTCGCCCACACCAATCTTACGCTTCTTGGCCACATAGACCTTGGCCAGCTGCATGATGCCCGTGGGCAGCTCATCGCCCACCGAGATATCGCCCTTCTTGCGGCGCAGCTGTGCCTCAAGGCTCTTGCTCTTGTGCAGGTAGTTCATCACCGTGGCACGAATCATGTCGTTGATGCGTGCATCGGTGGTCCACTTGCTCAGGTTCACCGACTCATAGTCCTCGATAGCCGCCAGCAGTTCGGGCGTGAAGACCTGTCCCTTGGCCACCAGCTCGGTGTCCATGAAGTCTTTCACTCCGGCCGACTTGCGGTCTTTGGTGAGCACATTGAGCTTCTCGAGCAACTGTCCGCGCAGCTCTTGCTGCATAGCGGCATATTCCTCCTCGAGCTTGGCAATCTGCGGGTCGCCACCACGCACTCGCTTCTTCATGGCTCGTGCATAGAGCTGAGTGCCCACGATGACACCCTTGAGCGACGGGTTGGCCTTGAGCGACGCGTCCTTGACGTCGCCGGCCTTGTCGCCGAAGATGGCTCGCAACAGCTTCTCCTCAGGTGTGGGGTCGCTCTCGCCCTTGGGCGTGATTTTTCCGATGAGAATGTCGCCCGGAATGATGTGCGCTCCCACGCGGATAATTCCACGCTCGTCGAGGTCCTTGGTAGCGTCCTCGCTGACGTTGGGAATGTCGTTGGTCAGCTCCTCCATGCCTCGCTTGGTCTCGCGCACCTCAAGAGTGTACTCGTCGACGTGTACCGAGGTGAGGATGTCCTCACGCACCATGCGCTCGTTAAGCACAATAGCGTCCTCATAGTTATATCCTTTCCAGGGCATATAGGCCACCTTGAGATTTCGTCCCAGTGCCAGCTCACCGTTCTCGGTGGAGTATCCTTCGGTGAGCAGGTCGCCCTTGTTCACCCGCTGTCCGCGGTCGCAGATGGGCCTGAGGTCGATGGTGGTGCTCTGGTTGGTCTTGCGGAACTTAGGCAGACGGTACTCTCGCACCGGCTCGTCGAAACTGACGAACTGCTCGTCGTCGGTGCGGTCGTAGCGTATGCGAATCACATCGGCGTCGACATACTCGACCACGCCGGCTCCCTCGGCCATGATTTGCGTGCGGCTGTCATAGGCCAGACGCTCCTCGATGCCTGTACCCACAATGGGGGCCTCGCTGTGAATCAGCGGCACAGCCTGTCGCATCATGTTGGCACCCATCAGTGCACGGTTGGCATCATCATGCTCCAAGAATGGAATCAGCGCTGCCGCAATCGACGCGATTTGTTGGGGCGACACATCCATCAGCTCGACACGCTCGGGCGACACGACAGGGAAGTCGGCGTCCAGACGTGCCTTGATGCGTGTGTCTTGGAATTTACCCTCGGTGTCGACCTCGGCATTGCCCTGAGCAATGATGCGTCCCTCCTCAGCTTCAGCCGTGAGGTAGATAATGGCGTTGTTGTCCAGATTGACTTTAGAGTCGCTCACCGGACGATAGGGAGTCTCGATAAAGCCGAGCTTGTTGATCTTAGCATACACGCACAGCGACGAGATCAGACCGATATTCGGTCCCTCTGGGGTCTCGATGGGGCACAGACGGCCGTAGTGAGTGTAGTGCACGTCGCGCACCTCAAATCCGGCGCGCTCTCTCGACAGACCACCGGGACCCAGTGCCGACATACGCCGCTTGTGGGTGATTTCGGCCAGCGGGTTGGTCTGGTCCATGAACTGCGACAACGCATTTGTTCCAAAGAAGGTGTTGATTACCGACGAGATAGTCTTCGCATTGATTAGGTCGGTGGGCGTGAACACCTCATTGTCACGCACATTCATGCGTTCGCGTATGGTGCGTGCCATGCGAGCCAGTCCCACACCAAACTGGTTGTAGAGCTGCTCGCCCACGGTGCGCACACGACGGTTGCTCAAGTGGTCGATATCGTCGACATCAGTCTTGCTGTTGATCAGGCCGATGAGATACTTGATGATCTCGATGATCTCCTCCTTGGTGAGCACACGCACATCCATCGAGGTGTCAAGCGACAACTTCTTGTTGATGCGGAAACGTCCCACCTCGCCCAGGTCGTAGCGCTTCTCGCTGAAGAAGAGGTTGTTGATCACCTCACGTGCCGTAGCATCATCGGGTGGCTCCGCGCTTCGCAACTGTCGGTAGATGTAGTTGACGGCCTCTCGCTCGCTATTGCACGTGTCCTTGCTCAGCGTATTGTAAATGATCTGATACTCGCTGATGTTGACATCCTCGCGGTGTAGCAAGATGGTCTGCACGCCCGATTCGAGGATTTTCTGAATCTTGTCTTCCTCGATGACAGAGTCGCGCTCAACGACCACCTCATTACGCTCGATAGAGATAACCTCTCCAGTACCCTCGTCCGAGAAATCCTCGTTCCACGAGCGGAGCACACGAGCAGCCATGCGCCGTCCGACGCATTTCTTGAGGTTGGTCTTGTTCACTTTGATTTCCTCAGCCAGACCAAAAATCTTGATGATGTCGTTATCGGTCTCCAGTCCGATAGCTCGGAGCAACGTGGTCACCGGCAGCTTCTTCTTGCGATCGATGTAGGCATACATCACATTGTTGATGTCGGTTGCAAACTCAATCCAAGACCCCCTGAACGGGATGATTCTAGCCGAGTAGAGCTTCGTGCCATTGGCATGGACGCTCTGGCCGAAGAACACACCCGGACTGCGGTGCAACTGCGACACCACCACACGCTCGGCACCATTGATGACAAACGTACCTTTGTCGGTCATATAGGGAATGGCACCCAGATACACGCTCTGCACCTCGGTAGCAAAGTCCTCGTGGTCGGGGTCGGTGCAGTATAGCTTGAGCTTAGCCTTGAGTGGCACACAATAAGTGAGTCCGCGCTCGAGACACTCGTCGATTGTGTAGCGTGGCGGGTCGATGTAGTAATCAAGGAATTCGAGAACAAAGTTGTTGCGAGTGTCCGCAATGGGGAAATTCTCGCTGAACACTTTATAGAGTCCCTCGTTTTTTCGTTTTTCAGTGGGTGTATCCAGTTGCAAGAAGTCTCTGAACGACTGCAACTGCACGTCGAGGAAGTCGGGATAGGGATACGGATTCCTCACGCGTGCAAAATTTACACGTGGTTGCTTTGATACTGACATTGAAAGAATATTTAGTGAACTCGAATGAAAGGTAAAAAAGTGGAGAAAGGCATCGACTAGCACAGGTCAACTCACCCACCTCGCGTCAATAGTCGCGGGGTGCGTGAGCCAACCTTCATGCTGGTCTAGCGTGTGTCGTGAAAATCAATGAATCGATAAGAAAATCAACGGATTATCATCTTGACACAAAAAGGTTAAGAATCATCCGGTGAAAGGCGATTCTTAACCCAGACACCTGTGAGTCAGGCGTGATTATTTCAGTTCAATCTCAGCGCCCAGAGCTTCGAGCTCGTTCTTCAGACCCTCAGCGTCGGCCTTGGGCATGCCTTCCTTAACGGTACCGGGAGCCTTGTCAACGAGGTCCTTAGCCTCCTTCAGGCCGAGGCCAGTGAGCTCTTTCACCTTCTTGATCACCTGCAGCTTGTTAGCACCAGCAGCCTTCAGGACGACGTCGAACGAAGTCTTCTCCTCCTCGGCGGGAGCGGCACCAGCGGCGGGACCAGCAGCAACTGCGACAGCCGCAGCGGCGGGTTCGATACCATATTCTGTTTTCAGGATCTCAGCGAGTTCGTTAACTTCCTTGACTGTGAGATTAACCAACTGTTCTGCAAAAGCTTTCAAATCTGCCATTGTTGTATGATTTTAATTGTAATTGTTTCGTGATTATTTGTTTAGTCTTCTTTTTTTGATAAAGTCTCAAGGATTCCGTGAATCTTACCAGCACCACTCTGCAGTGCGCTGACAACATTCTTGGCGGGCGACTGGAGCAGAGCGACGACATCGGCGATAAGCTCGTTCTTGCTCTTGAGGTGGCACAGTGCCTCCAGGTGCTCCTCTCCGACAAACACGGTCTCCTCAACAAAGGCGGCCTTGAATGCGGGGATAGTCTCCTTCTTCTTACGGAAGTCCTTAATCAAGCGAGCGGGAGCGTTGCCGGTGTTGGACAACAGCAGAGTTGTGCTCCCAGCCAGAGAATCATAGAGACCCGAGTAGTCCACATCGGACTGCTCCATGGCCTTCTTCAACAGAGTGTTCTTGACGACCATCATCTTGATGCCAGCCTTGAACGCTGCACGACGCAGGTCCACCGTACGCTCGGCATTGAGAGCTGTGGTCTCGGCCAGATACACTACGCTGTACTCAGCCAGCGTGTCTTTGATTTTGTCAATCAATAAAGCCTTATCTTCCTTCTTCATCTTTGTTCAGTTTTTAAATGATTAAGCTTCAATCGACTTGGTATCAACCTTAATACCCTTGCTCATTGTGCTCGAAAGATAAATGCTCTTGATATAGGTACCCTTAGCAGCGGCGGGCTTCAGCTTGATCAGAGTCTGGATAAACGCCGTAGCGTTCTCGCGAATCTGGTCGGGCGTGAACGACACCTTGCCGATGCTGGTGTGAACTATACCACCCTTGTCGACCTTAAAGTCAATCTTACCCTGTTTCACTTCTTTCACAGCCTTTGCCACATCGGGAGTGACAGTACCACTCTTGGGGTTCGGCATCAGTCCACGCGGACCCAGCACACGACCCAGCGGTCCAATCTTGCCCATGATTTGGGGCTGTGTAATAATCACATCAACGTCGGTCCAACCTCCTTTGATTTTGTCAATATACTCGTCGAGACCTACGTAGTCGGCACCAGCCTCCTTAGCGGCAGCCTCCTGGTCGGGGTTGCACAGCACCAGCACGCGCACCTGTTTGCCCGTGCCATGGGGCAGTGAGACAACACCACGCACCATCTGGTTGGCCTTACGGGGGTCAACACCAAGACGTACATCGATATCAGCTGAGGCATCAAACTTAGTGAAGGTGATTTCCTTCAACAGTGCTGCAGCTTCCGCAAGAGTGTAAACCTTCCCTGCTTCAATTTTCTCGGCGGCTATCTTTTGATTTTTTGTTAGTTTACCCATAATAATTGAAGATTAAATGTTCTCGGGGAATTCGCCCTTTACAGTGATACCCATACTTCTTGCTGTTCCGGCCACCATGCGCATAGCCGAGGCTAGTGTAAAACAGTTCAAATCAGGCATTTTGTCCTCAGCAATCTCTTTAACCTGGTCCCAAGTCACGCTTGCCACCTTCTTGCGGTTAGGCTCACCAGAGCCTCCCTTGACCTTAGCCGCGTCGATCAGTTGAACCGGCACGGGCGAAGTCTTGACAACAAAGTCGAAGCTCTTGTCGGCATAGTAGGTGATCACCACGGGCAACACCTTGCCGGCCTTAGCTTGGGTACGGGCATTGAATTGCTTGCAAAATTCCATGATGTTGATACCCTTAGAACCCAGAGCGGGACCTACTGGCGGTGAAGGATTTGCTGCTCCACCTTTAATCTGCAATTTGATCTGTCCAGCAATTTCTTTAGCCATTGTTCTTGTTATTTATTTGAGTTGAAAAAACGGCTCGAGCTAGTCGCCGTGTCGTAACTCACGACGCCGTTACTCGCGCTCGACTTGCGAATTCTCCAGCTTGAGCGGTGTCTCTCGGCCGAAAACCTTGACCATGACAGTTAGCTCACGCTTCTCGCGGTTAACCTCGCGAATGGTGCCGATGAAACCGCTGAACGGTCCATAGTTCACCTTCACGCTCTCGCCCTCGATAAAGTCATTGAGCACATCGATGGTCTCAACCTCCTTCTCCTCGGCATTACCCAGCATCATGGCAATCTGCGACTCAGGTACAATGACCGGCTTTTTGCCGACCTCGCGCGAGCGCAGGAAGTCAATCACATTGGTTGTGTTTTGGAGAAAATTCTCAATCTCGCCAGTGAGCAGCGCCTGCACATAGACATAACCCGAGAAGAGAATCTTTTCCTTGATCACCTTCTTCCCGTTGCGTGTAGACAGCACCTTCTCAGTGGGAACCAACACCTGGGAAATGTGATTTCCATACTCAACGACATTCTTACATGCCGCCTCGAGCATCTCTTTCACCTTAAGTTCTTTTCCCGAAATGGTACGCAGTACGTACCACTGTTTTGCTGCTTCAGCCATTGTCTCAGTTTGCTACGATTGAAAATTGTGAATGATTCATCAGAGGCCTTGTCAGGCTCATGATACACTCTCGTGCATGTTACAACAGTCTCGTCAGGCGACGGGAATATTGTAGATGAGGTGCATGATCTGATTGATCGCCAGATCGACAAGCCAAATCACAATCGACATGATGATGGAAGCAACCATCACGATGACTGTGCTGTTGGCCAGCTCGCTCTTGCTGGGCCAGGACACCTTATGAACGAGCTCGTTATAAGACTCCTGACAATCCGTAAGTACTTTCTTAAAAAACTTATTCATTTTATTGTCAAAATTAGCACGGGAAGTAAGGCTCGAACTCACGACCTACGGTTTTGGAGACCGTCGCTCTACCAACTGAGCTATTCCCGTATTAAAACAAGCGCCGGCACTGCACGGCATGCTCGCCGGCACTTGTTGATATGTATGACTCGCTAATTAGGCGATGTCCTCCAGAATCTCAGTGATCTGGCCCGAACCGACGGTGCGTCCACCCTCACGGATAGCGAAGCGCAGACCAGCGCTGCAAGCCACGGGAGTGATGAGGCTAACCTCGATCTCGACGTTGTCGCCCGGCATGACCATCTCGATGCCCTCGGGCAACTTGATCTCGCCAGTCACATCCAGAGTGCGGATGTAGAACTGAGGACGATACTTGTTGTGGAACGGAGTGTGGCGGCCGCCCTCTTCCTTCTTCAGCACATAGATCGAAGCCTTGAAGTGATCGTGAGGCTTCACCATGCCCGGATGGCAGATAACCATACCACGCTTGATAGTCTTATAATCGATACCGCGCAGCAGCAGACCCACGTTGTCGCCAGCCTCGCCCTGATCGAGCAGCTTGCGGAACATCTCAACGCCAGTGACCACCGACTTCATCTCGGCACCCAGACCCATGATCTGAACCTCGTCACCAACCTTGATGATACCAGTCTCGATACGACCAGTAGCCACAGTACCACGGCCAGTGATCGAGAAGACATCCTCGATAGGCATAAGGAAGGGCTTGTCGATATCGCGCGGAGGCAGAGGAATCCACTCGTCCACAGCGTTCATCAGCTCGATCACGGTCTGCTCCCACTTGGGATCGCCCTGCAGGGCGCCCAGAGCCGAACCCTTGATCACAGGAGTGTTGTCGCCGTCGAACTCATACTTGTTGAGCAGGTCACGGACATCCATCTCCACGAGCTCGATCATCTCCTCGTCAACATCGGGAGAGTCGCACTTGTTCAGGAAGATCACCAGACGGGGGACGTTGACCTGACGGGCGAGCAGGATGTGCTCGGCAGTCTGGGGCATCACACCGTCGGTAGCGGCAACCACGACGATAGCACCATCCATCTGAGCGGCACCAGTAACCATGTTCTTCACATAGTCAGCGTGGCCCGGGCAGTCGACGTGTGCATAGTGACGGTTAGCAGTCTCATACTCGACGTGAGCGGTGTT
>JAFUVK010000012.1 GCA_017477555.1 Muribaculaceae bacterium | reverse complement strand
TTGGATAAATTTGGAGGCGCCTCAGCAAAAAAGCGAGCTTTTTGCGTTCGGCTTGCACAAATTTTGGATAAATTTGGAGGCGCCTCAGCAAAAAAGCGAGCTTTTTGCGTTCGGCTTGCACAAATTTTGCGTAATTTTGTGGGTCAAACCCAAACAGAGAAGAATTTATGCTTGCAAGAACGATAGGTGCCGCAGTGACCGGAATCGATGCCATCAAGGTAGAAATCGAGGTGTCGGTCGACTGGGGTTCGGGCTTTGTCATTGTCGGACTTCCCGACACGGCGGTCAAGGAGAGCGCCGAACGGGTTCGCTGCGCGATCCAACAGGCCGGCTTCGACTTTCCGGGGAAGAACGTGGTCATCAACCTGTCGCCAGCCGACATCAAGAAAGAAGGTTCGGCCTACGACCTGCCCCTGGCCATCGGCATTCTGGCTGCCGACGAGAAGTTGTCCTCCGACCGTCTGAACCGCTACATGCTTATGGGCGAGCTATCGCTCGACGGCTCGCTGCGCGCCATCAAGGGCGCACTGCCCATGGCCATCATTGCACGTCAGATGCAGCTGGACGGCTTCATCTTACCACGCGCCAATGCTCTGGAGGCCGCAGTGGTCAATAACCTGAAAATCTACGGTGTGGACAACATACAGCAAGTCATCGCATTTCTAAACGGCGACATCGACTTGCCCACCACCGATGTGGACACACGAGCCGAATTTGCTCGCGCACAGGGACAGTTTGCCTACGACTTTGCCGATGTCAAGGGGCAGGAGAACGTGAAGCGCGCCTTTGAGGTGGCATGCGCCGGTGGGCACAACATCCTTCTCGTGGGTAGTCCAGGTTCGGGCAAGTCGATGATGGCCAAGCGGTTGCCCAGCATATTGCCACCACTGACGCTGAACGAGGCCCTCGAGACCACCAAGATACATAGCGTGGCAGGCAAGCTGCCCACAGGCACCACCCTGATGACGCAACGTCCCTTCCGCTCGCCCCACCACACCATCTCGCCGGTGGCACTGGTGGGCGGCGGCAGTTATCCCACACCGGGCGAGATCAGCCTGGCACACAACGGAGTGCTGTTTCTTGACGAGCTTCCCGAATTTCCACGCTCAGTGCTCGAGGTGATGCGCCAGCCGCTGGAAGACCGCGTCATCAGCATCAGCCGAGCACGCTATGCCACCGAGTACCCCGCCTCGTTCATGCTGGTGGCATCGATGAACCCCTGCCCGTGTGGCTACTACGGTCACCCGAAGAAGCAGTGCATCTGCACCGACTACCAGCGCAGCCACTACATGAGCAAAATCAGCGGGCCTCTGCTCGACCGCATCGACCTGCAGATAGAAGTGCAGCCCGTGGACTTCGACCAGATGTCGAGCAAGACCCCCGGCGAGTCGAGTGAGACAATACGCCAGCGCGTGATTGCGGCTCGCGACATACAGGCACGGCGCTTCAGTGGTGAAAAGGGCATCTACTGCAACGCACAGATGACCTCGGCGCTGCTGCACCGCTATGCCGAACCTGATGCCGCCGGACTCGAGAAGCTGCGCGACGCCATGGAACGAATGAACATGAGCGCCCGAGCCTACGACCGCATCCTCAAGGTGGCCCGCACCATCGCCGACCTCGAGCAGTGCGAGTGTGTGGAGCAGCACCACATCATGGAGGCCATCGGCTACCGCAACCTCGACCGCACCGGCTACTTCACCTCGCAGCCACTCTAGCTCAAACAAAACCCACCTCCCCCCAAAAAAACGGAGCAAGCTGGTCCCTCTGCCCTGCCATGGGAGGGGGATATGTAGGGCTATGCCGTAGGCACAGCCACAGCCACATGGGTAACTGCCTCGCTTCCGGCTGTGCCTACGGCGCAGCCCTACACTGTTGCAGTAACCATGCTGGTTTGTGTCGAATGGTTTTTGATGGGTTTGGCAGGGTTTGGTGGTTGTAACCCTTCACCCCTCCCCTGCAGGGGAGGGGGAAATATCACGAAATAAAAGTGTTAAAATGCTGCAGAAATTTGACTGAATGCAGAAGAATTACTACCTTTACAAGTTGAAATCTAAAATCATCATAGCTATGATAGCATATTTCTCTGAAAACTTGTGGCAGGTATGGGCCATCGTTGCCATGCTTTGCCTGATTCTGGAACTTTTCTCAGGCGATTTCTTCATTCTGTGCTTCGCCATCGGTGCCGCGGTGTCGCTGGTGTGCGCACTGGTGGGAGCGAGCTTGACGGTGCAAATCATCATCTTTGCTGTCTGCTCGGTGCTGAGTTTGCTTTTTGTGCGTCCTGTGGCATTGCGTTGGTTTCATCGCAACGACCCTGACCGTGCCAGCAACGCCGAGGCACTGCTGGGTCGCGAAGGACGTGTGAGCGAAGCGATTGTGGCGGGTGGCTATGGCCGTGTGGCCATCGACGGCGACGACTGGAAGGCCACATCGGCCGAAGGTGGTGCCATCGCCCAGGGCACGGTTGTGCGTGTTGTGTCCATGGAGAGCATCATCCTCACTGTGGAGCCAATAAATCCGTAACTAGTAATTTTTAACTGCCTATTTGTAATGACAACATTTCCTATTTTTCTCGCAGCAATTGTGGTGCTGGCCCTGGTGCTGGTGAAGATGAGTCTGGTGATCATACCACAGAGCGAAACCAAGATTATCGAACGGCTGGGCAAGTATTATGCCACACTCAAGCCTGGCATCAACGTCATCATCCCGTTTATCGACCGGGCCAAGCCCATCGTGACGCTCACGGGCGGCCGATACGTGTACACCAGCTCTATCGACCTCAGGGAGCAAGTGTACGACTTCGACAAGCAGAATGTGATTACCAAGGACAACATCTTGATGCAAATCAACGCGCTGCTCTATTTCCAGATTGTGGACCCGTTCAAGGCCGTGTATGAGATCAACAACCTGCCCAACGCCATTGAGAAGTTGACACAGACCACACTGCGCAACATCATCGGCGAGCTGGAGCTGGACGAGACGCTCACCTCGCGCGACACCATCAACAGCAAGCTGCGCAGCGTGCTCGACGACGCCACCAACAAGTGGGGCATCAAGGTCAACCGCGTGGAGCTGCAGGACATCACTCCCCCGCAGAGCGTGCTCCAGGCCATGGAGAAGCAGATGCAGGCCGAGCGCAACAAGCGCGCCACCATCCTCACCAGCGAGGGCCAGAAGGCTGCAGCCATCCTCCAGAGCGAGGGCCAGAAGACGGCGCGCATCAACCAGGCTGAAGCCGACAAGCAGACCGAGATTCTGCGAGCCGAGGGCGAGGCACAGGCACGCATACGCCGGGCCGAGGCCGAAGCCATAGCCATCGACAAGGTTACCGAAGCCGTGGGCAAGAGTGCCAACCCGGCACACTACCTGCTGGCACAGAAGTACATAGGCATGCTCGAGGATGTGGCCAGCGGCGACAAGACCAAGACGGTGTATCTGCCCTACGAGGCCACCAACCTGATGGGCTCGATAGGCGGCATCAAGGACTTGTTCAAGAGTGAGTAAGTCACACTGAAGCAATGAGATGAAGGCACTGCAATGCACAATGGCGATGCTGGCGATAACCCTGATGGGGCATTCCCAGGTGAGCCTTGATGGCCATGCCGTGATTTATGACTCGCGGCAGAATCGCTTTTTGTGCCCCATGCCAGCGCACAAATTCGGCACCGACCAGGCGGTGCCGGTGACAGTGACCAGCGAGCGGTGGAGTGGGGTAGAGGTCGACGGTACTCCCATCACAGCCCCCGACACTCGTGTGACAATGACGGCACTGGACGGTGTCACACCACACACGCTCACAGCCACTGTCGATGGCCAACGACAGAGCTACACGCTGCTGCTGACCAGCCTGCCGGTGCTGGAGGTCAACGCCGAGCTGAGCAAGGACTACCGACCCGCCACACTGGCACTGCACCACCCCGACAGCAGCGAGGTGATGTCGCTGCAAGGGCGCATCAAGTGGCGCGGGCACTCCACACTGAGCGCCAACCGGCACAAGCGCAATTTCCACATCAAGCTGGAAGATGAGCACGGCGACAAACTGGATGTCAAGCTGCTGGGCATGCGTAGCGACAATAGCTGGATGCTGGACGGCGGTCAGACCGACCTGAGCCGCATACGCAACTATGTGGCCCACGAGCTGTGGCTCGACATGGCCGCCAAGCCCTACTATGCCGACCGCGAGCCCAAGGCCCGCAGCGGCTCGCGCGGCGAGCTGATTGAGCTGCTGGTCAACGGGCAGTACGAGGGCATCTACACGCTGATGGAAGCCATGGACCGCAAGCAGCTCAAGCTAACCAAGTACGAGACCGACAGTGCAGGCGTATGCACCATCCACGGACAGCTATGGAAGGCCAACGACTACACCAGCGGCACCACGTTCAGCGCCACAAGTGAGGCCAACGACTCGCTGGAACAATGGTATGGATTTGATACCAAGTATCCCGACATTGACGAGGTGTGGCCCACCGACTACAGCGTCCTGACACAGGCGGTGAACTTCGCCGTCACCGCCTACGACTACTTGTGGCGGCGGAAAGCCGGCAACTACTTCGACCTGCCGGTGCTGCGCGACTACACAATACTGCTGCAAACGCTGCTGGCCATCGACAATGCGGCCAAGAACATCTATTGGGCCACCTACGACAGCCAGGTCGACCACAAGCTCACCCTGGCCATATGGGACATGGACTGCACCGTGGGGCAGGACTGGACCAATACGCCCTTCAGGCCGCAAGATCGTGTGGGTCCCGAAATCGACTGGAAAATCAGTAACAATGTACTGGGCCGCCTGAACCTACTGATTGCCGACTTCCGCCAAGGGTTAATTGACCGCTACTGGGAGCTGCGTCGCGGACCACTGCACACCGATTCGCTCATCCACCGCTACCACAGTAAGATTGACCTGTTGATTGCCGCCGGAGCCGCTGCACGCGAGAGTGAGCGCTGGAGCGGCGACAGCGACCTGGGAGGCCATGAGCTGGACTGGGAGGCCGAAAAGCAATACATCGCCGACTGGTTCACACGCCGCATGCGACATCTGGATATCACACGGTTTGCCACGGCAGGCATCGACGACCCCGTGAGCGACACCAACAACGAGCTACCGACAGGCACCTACAACCTGCTTGGCATCAAGATGTCGGACACTCAACCGTTACCGCCCGGCATATATGTGCGCAACGGTAAAAAGATAGCTATCGTGGAATAATTCAGAATTCATAATTCATAAT
>JAFUVK010000131.1 GCA_017477555.1 Muribaculaceae bacterium | reverse complement strand
TCATCAAGGCAGCCATTGCACGCGACCGCGAGCACGTCTACCTCGGCGACTTGGCTGCTACCATCTGGGGCAATGACTACGCCAGCAAGGCACACCAGCTCATTGAGCAGGATGATAATTTCCGCCGTATCTACAAACGATTGTATCCCAATGGAATATAATGCTTAATTTAAACCTGGCAATGAAGAAGTTTTATCTTATTATGGTTATGGCGGCTATACTGGGCATCGCATGCTCATCGGCCATGACACGTGCAAACGACAACAATGCTAAAAAACAACCCACTGTGACCAACACTACCGACACACTGACACAGGTCGAACTCAAGACCTCGATGGGCGACATCGTTGTTGTCCTCTACAACGAGACACCAAAGCATCGCGACAACTTTGTCAAACTGGTTAAAGAAGGCTACTACGACGGCGTACTCTTTCACCGCGTCATCAAGGACTTCATGATCCAGACGGGCGACGGAAAGTCAAAAACGGCTACTGCCGGACAGATGCTGGGCGATGGTGACCCGGGATACACCATTCCGGCCGAGTTTGTCTACCCCAAGTATTTTCACAAGCGGGGAGCGCTGGCAGCAGCACGCACAGGCGACCAGGTGAACCCCGAACGAGCCAGCAGCGGAAGCCAGTTCTATATCGTCACCGGCAAACTCTATAACTCGAGCGACCTCGACATGATGCAGCAGCGGCTGGCCGAACAACAGAAGCAGTCGATGTGGCAGCAGATGGTGATGAAGCACCGCGACCAGATCATGCAGATGCAGAACGCGCAGGACAATGCTGGCCTGCAGCAACTTCAAGACAAGCTCATTGCCGAACTCGAGGCGGAATATGCGCGTCATCCGTTCAGGCTCACCGATGAGCAGCGAGAGGCTTACACTACGATTGGTGGCACGCCCCACCTCGACGGGCAGTACACCGTTTTTGGTGAGGTGGTCAAGGGCATGGACGTGGTCGATGCCATACAGAATGTAAAGACTGGTGCCAACGACCGTCCCGTCGACGATGTAAAGGTCATCTCGGCGCGCCTACTCCAATGATTGACTTCACTAGCCATCGGCTCGAGAATGGAATGACCCTGTTGCATCACTACGACAGGGTCACTCGTATGGTGGCGGTTAATATTTTATATAAGGTAGGGTCGGCCCATGAGCAGGAGCCGCTCACCGGACTGGCACACCTGCTCGAGCACCTGATGTTCGGCGGGTCGGAACATGCGCCCAGCTTCGACCAGGCACTTCAGCGCGCGGGAGGCGAGAGCAATGCGTGGACCAGTGTCGATGCCACCAACTACTATGATGTGCTGCCTGCGCCCAATCTCGACACCGCACTGTGGCTCGAGAGCGACCGTCTCATGGGGCTCACCCTGAGCAACGACAGTATCGCCACGCAGAAGAGTGTGGTCATCGAGGAGTTCAAGCAGCGATGCCTCAATGCCCCCTACGGCGACATGGCGCACCTGGTAGGCCAGTTAGCTTATACGGTTCACCCTTATCGTTGGCCGCCCATCGGACGGCAGGTCAGCGACATCGAGCAAGCCACAGCCGACGATGTTCGAGCGTTCCATCAGGCGCACTATGCGCCCAACAATGCCATCATCTGCATCTCGGGCAACGTCACCCGCGAGCGGGCCATTCAGGCGGTAGAACACTGGTTCGGCGACATTCCGGCGCGACAGCTCCCCTGTTGCGACCGACCCATTGAGCCCGAACAGACCCAACCCAGGATGTTGCGTGTCGAGCGCGATGTGCCGCACACAGTCATCACACGAGCCTATCACATGCCGCATCGGCTCAGTCCCGACTTTCCGGCATGCGACTTGCTCAGCGATGTGCTCAGCAATGGCAAGTCGGCAAGGTTTTATCAGAACGTGATTCGCACGACCGGGCTCTTCACAGAGTTGGACGCATCGGTGGGCGGAACACTTGACCAAGGGCTGTTCTACATCCGAGGCAAGCTCACCGACGAGGCCACTGTCGAAGCGGCGCAGCAGGCCATCGACAACGAGCTTCAGCGACTCTTTGACAAGGGCATCGACGGGTATGAGGTCGAGAAGTTTGTCAACAAGCACATTGCCACCTCTCGCTTCGAGAATGTGGGCTATTTGCAGCAGGCAATGCGGCTGTGCGCTTACGAGCAAATGGGCGATGCGGCCATGGTCAACACCGAGGAGGAGACTTACCGGCAGGTCACACCCGCCCACATCCTCGACACGGCCCACCGCATCCTGGCCCCATCCAACTGTAGCACCCTCATCTACCAAAAGTGGCGGAATGGGGACGGTTCTCTTTCCGCCAACTGTTAAATAATTTAACGATCGGCGGAAAAAGAACCGTCACCGTTCTGCCACTATGGGTTATAGCAAGCCGGGCAGTTCAAAGAGCTTTGTGCCGTTAGAGCCTTTGATGAGGATGTACCGGCCTTCGGGCCGATGCTGTGACAGTGCGGCCTTCACCTGTTCCACGTCAGCAAACTTGCGGTAGGGGCACTCGATGGCGGCAAACTCGTGGCCCACGAGCCACACCTCGTCGAAGTGGCAACGCTGCAAGCGTTCCACGATCAGCCGATGCTCTTCGGCACTGCTGGTACCCAGCTCGCGCATCTCGCCCAGGATAGCCATCTTGGGCGACACTTCCATCAGTTCGAAGTTGTCTAGTGCCGAGGCCATCGAGGTGGGGTTGGCGTTATAGGCGTCGACGATGAGGTGGTTATGCTCCGTCTCGGTCAGCTGCGACCGGTTGTTGGTGGGCACATACTGCTCCAGTGCTTCAGTGATGAGTTGTGGCTCAAGGCCGAAGTGCAGACCCACGGTCACGGCAGCCAGCACATTGTCCAGGTTGTAGCTGCCGATAAGATGGGTGGACACTGCATGCCAGTTGCCACCGCGGCACCGCCAGCGCAGCCGCAAGAACGGGTCGCAGGCCACCACCTCGCCACACACGGCGGCATCGGTGCGCGAGGCGTCGTGCGTATAGCCCTCGGTGGTCACACCCTGTGGCACAATGGCGGTGAGTAGCGGATTGTCGAGGTTCACAAAGATGACACTGCCGGGTCGTGTGGCCAGGTTGTCGTACAGCTCGCCTTTGGTTTTGATTACCCCTTCGAGCGAACCGAAGCCCTGCAGATGTGCCTTGCCCACATTGGTGATCAGGCCACAGGTCGGCTCGGTGGTACGGGCCAGGGTGCTGATGTCGCCCGGATGACTGGCTCCCATCTCCACCACGGCAATCTCATGCTCGGCATTCAGGCGCAGCAGTGTCTTGGGTACGCCCACGTCGTTGTTGTAGTTGCCCTCGGTGGCCATCACGCGATAGCGCTTTGCCAGCACGGCACGCACCAGTTCTTTGGTTGTGGTCTTGCCATTGGTGCCTGTGATGCCCACCACCGGGATGTCATACTGGCGGCGGTGCTCGCGAGCCAAGTCCTTGAACGTCTGCAGCGTGTCGTCCACCAGCAGGATGCGTGGGTCGTTGCTCCGGCCATAGGCCTGCGCGTCGTCGACCAGCGCATAGGCGCAGCCCTTGTCCAGGGCAGCGGTAGCAAAGCGATTGCCGTCGAATGTCTCGCCTCGTAGGGCTACAAAGATGCTGTCCTTGGGGCAGTCGCGACTGTCGGTGGTGATGACCGGGTGTTGCTGATAGATGCGGTATAGTTCCTTGATGTCCATAAGTGTTGTTTTCTGCTTTTGATGCCACAAATTTAGCTAAAAATCTCCATTAATAAGCCATTCGAGATAAAGAATTTAATTTTTCTTTATACGAAAGGTAGCTTTTGGGCGATAATAGGCCATTTATGTCAAAAAACTCGCCACCGATTGTCGTTAACTGAAAAGTTCTTTGTACCTTTGCGATACTTTTTTTCATACATTTGACAACAAGATGACAACCAAACGTACTATAGCCATCGTTTGTGGTGGCGACTCGTCAGAACATGAGGTGTCGTTGCGCTCTGCGCAGGGGCTGTATTCCTTTTTCGATCACAATCGTTACAACATCTACATCGTGTGGATGCGTGGCCTTGACTGGCACGCCAAGCTGCCCGACGGCTCCACATCGCCCATCGACCGCAACGATTTCTCTTTCACCGTCGATGGCCGAAAGGTGACAATCGACTATGCCTACATTACCATCCATGGCACACCTGGTGAGAATGGCATTCTGCAAGGCTATTTCGATCTGCTGCGCATACCCTACTCAACGTGCAACGTGCTGGTTGAGGCCCTGACGTTCGACAAGTTCGCGCTCGTCCGCTACATCCGCGCCTTCGGGATACACACCGCCGAGAGCGTGCTTGTGCGCCGCGACGACGACCACCGCGTCTCACCCGCCGAGATTGAGCAACGCCTGGGCATGCCATGCTTTGTCAAGCCCGTGGCCAATGGGTCGAGCTTCGGTGTGTCGAAGGTCAAGAGCGCCGACCAACTCGAGCAGGCCTTGGCAAAGGCCTTCGAGCAGGGCGACGACGTGATGATTGAGTCTTATCTCGATGGCACCGAGGTCACCGTGGGTTGCTACAAGACGCGCGAAAAGACGGTTGTCTTCCCCGTGACCGAGGTGGTCACTGACAATGAGTTCTTCGACTACGACGCCAAGTACAACGGCCAGGTGCAGGAAATCACACCGGCACGCATCAGCGATGAGCTCACCGCCAAGCTGCAGGCGCTCACGGCGCGCATCTACGGCATCATGCACTGCAACGGCATCATCCGCATCGACTATATCATCACACGCAATGATGACGGCTCCGACCGCATCAACCTATTGGAGATCAATACCACGCCGGGCATGACTGCCACTAGCTTCATCCCGCAGCAGGTGCGTGCCGCCGGGCTAGACATAAAGGACGTGCTTACCGAGATTGTCGAGAACCAGTTCTGACACGCTGCGGCTATGGTCGAGGAAATCCAAATCAGAGTCACACCACGCGTGGCCGCCAGCGAGCATGAGGTGGCGCACTACATAGCCAGCGAGCGCGGCATGCCCATGGCACGCATCATGGGGGTGCGTGTGCTCAAGCGGTCAATCGACGCCCGCCAGCGCACCGTGATGGTCAACCTCAAGGTGCGGGTCTACATCGACGAGCCTATGACGCGCGACTACCTCGTCCCGCCCATTGACTACCGTCCCGTCAGTGGCCAGCGCCAGGCTATCGTGGTGGGTGCCGGACCTGGAGGGCTGTTTGCGGCACTTCGCCTCATTGAACTGGGTGTCAAGCCCATTGTGCTCGAGCGCGGCAAGAACGTGATGGACCGCCGCGTCGATGTGGCGCGCATCTCGCGTGAGGGTGTCATTGACCCCGACAGCAACTATTGCTTCGGCGAGGGTGGGGCAGGGGCCTATAGCGACGGCAAGCTCTACACGCGCAGCAAGAAGCGCGGCTCGGTCGAGCGAATCTTGGGCATCTTTGTCCAGCATGGTGCCAAGGAGGACATTCTCATTGACGCGCATCCGCACATTGGCAGCGACAAGCTGCCCCATGTCATCCAGGCCATGCGCGAGACCATCCTGCGCTGTGGCGGCGAGGTGCACTTCGGCACGCGGGTCACGCGGCTGGTCATCAGCGAGGGGCGGATAACCGGCGTGGAGTGCGCCACGGGGCAGCGGTTCGACGGCTCGGTCATTCTGGCCACCGGACACTCAGCACGCGATGTCTACCAGATGCTCGACGACCAGCAGGTCGATCTCGAGGCCAAAGGCATCGCCATCGGGGTCCGTCTCGAGCATCCGCAGCACATCATCGACCAGATTCAATATCACAATCCGGCCGGACGCGGCGACTACTTGCCGGCGGCCGAGTACAGCTTTGTCACGCAGGTCGACGGCCGCGGTGTCTACTCGTTCTGCATGTGTCCCGGTGGGGTAGTGGTGCCCGCCGCCAGCGAGCCGGGCCAACTCGTAGTCAATGGCATGTCGCCCAGCCGCCGCGACACCTACTGGGCCAACTCGGGTATGGTGGTGGAGATCCATCCCGAGGATTTGCCCGAAAAATATCAAAGTATGGGAGTGTTGCGCGTCATGCGCTTTCAGCAAGACCTGGAGCGGCGCTGCTTTGCCGAGGCGGGTAATACCCAGCAGGCAGGGGCGCAGCGCATGAAGGACTTTGTCGACGGCAAGCCGTCGCGCCTGTTGCCCCCGTCTTCGTTCCCGGCAGGGCTGCAGCCCTCGCGACTCGACCAATGGCTGCCGCCATTCATTGGCGACCGTCTGCGCCGGGCGTTCAAGACCTTCGGCCACCAAGCTCGGGGCTTCCTCACTAACGATGCCATCGTCATCGGCGTGGAGACACGCACCTCGTCGCCCGTGCGCATACCGCGCGACCGCGAGTCGTTGTGTCACATCACCATCCCGGGGCTCTATCCCTGCGGCGAGGGGGCCGGCTATGCCGGCGGCATCGTCTCGGCCGCCATCGACGGCGAACGCTGCGCCGAAGCCCTCGCCTCAGCCCCCCTCTAACCCCCAGGGGGCGGCAAGATAGTTGAAACTGTATCATAATTAGCGCACGCGTTGCATGCGGAAATCTATCAAAATCTTATTCAAAATCTCACAATTTATTAAATTGCTATAAATGAGAAAATTATCTGTTCGATTTTGTTTCGGATTTTGAAAGATTTGCTGCGCTTCGCTGGCCCTTCGGGCTCCCGTTCGGTCGCGAGCACTTTGTGGTTCCCGCCCGTAAGGGCGGCTAAATCTCAGAAACGTAATTATGATACAGTTTCAAGATAGTTAGCCCGAAGGGCTGGCAGACCACAGGCCGGGGTGTAGCGATAGCGGAACCCCGGTACAGAAGATCATTGGCTATCCAAGCCCTGAAAGGGCGGCAGACATAATTCGTAATTAGGAATTAAGAATGGCAGCCAGGCTGGTATCTATTCAGCGATTGCGTCGGAGACGCAAAATGCTTCGAAGAAGCTATTTGTTCTAAAGACCATGCAAGAGGGCCGGAGGTCCTCGCCGCTTGGTCCACACAAAGCAGAACAAAAGTGCCTCGTAGAGGAACTTTTTCATCCAAACAACAAGTATTGATCTGGTTAAAGTTCCTCTGC
>JAFUVK010000130.1 GCA_017477555.1 Muribaculaceae bacterium | reverse complement strand
GGAACTTTTTCGCACAAACTGCTAGTATTTAGCTGGTTGAAGTTCCTCTGCGAGGCACTTGGCTGCTCGAGTCTCAGGACCAAGCTGCGTGCATCTTCGATGCACTGGCATGGTCTTTCGAACAAAATCGGGTCTTCGACCCGCTCTGCATCTTCGATGCATAGGGGTGTAAGAGGAGGTTTTTCTGAATCGCTGAATAGATACTCAGCATTATATTTTTCAAAAAAAATGTCAAAAAATTTGGTGGGTTCAGAAAATGGTTGTACCTTTGCAGCCGCAATGGGGCACTAGCTCATCTGGTAGAGCGCAACACTGGCAGTGTTGAGGTAAGCGGTTCGAGTCCGCTGTGCTCCACAATTCGAGTGCTGAGTATCTACTGATACTCAGCATTTTTTGGTAACAATAAGCATGAGAGAGCTGAAGATATGGATTGAATGCATGCGGCTTCGCACCCTTCCGGTGTCGCTGTCGGGGGTGGTGATTGCCTGCGCCCTGGCGTGGTGGGCTCATCGGTTTGCTGCGGTACCGGCCATGCTGTGTCTGGCATTTGCCCTGCTGGCGCAGGTAGCCTCCAACTTTGCCAACGAGTACTACGACTTCAAGCACGGTGCCGACAAGGTGGGCCGTGTGGGTCCTCGCCGTGGTGTCACCGAGGGCGACATTCGTCCGCGCACACTGCTCATAGCCACCTTTTCCACGCTTGCAGCAGCCGGTATAGTGGGCTGTTGTCTGATTCCCTATGGAGGCTGGTGGCTTCTTCCAGTGGGAGTGTTGATTGGTGTGGGTGCGCTGGCCTACAGCACAGGCCCATATCCACTGAGCTACCATGGTCTGGGCGAACTGGCAGTGTTCTTTTTCTTCGGTGTGATTCCCGTCACGCTCACCTACTATGTTCAGGCTCTCCGGTTCGACCCGCTGGTACTCCTTGCCTCGATGTCGACCGGCCTGCTGGGTGTGAACGTGCTGCTTGTGAACAACTACCGCGACGTCGATGATGACCGCGAGGCAGGCAAGCGCACGTCGGTGGTGATTTTCGGGCGCGAGCCTGCTGCCGCAGCATACTTGATCAACGGCTATGTGGCCATGTGCCTGCTCACGCCGCTGTGGGTGAGGGCCGCACTGGGCCTCGCCGTGCCGGTGTGGACCCTCCTCGCCCCCGTCATCTACCTTTCGCTGCACACCGTGTCGTGGTGGCAGTTGCGGCATCGCGACGGCTCGGCACTCAACCCCCTGCTAGGCAGCACAGCCCGTAACATGCTCATTTTCACCCTGCTGCTGAGCGTGTGCCTAGTTTTGTAGTTAGAAGTGAGAAGCAAGAAACGAGGGGCAAGAGGTAAAGCGGTCATTATTCATTATTAAAAAAACAAGATAACGATGAAGACAATCAAGCCAATCGTCATGCTGTGCTGCATGGTGTCGCTACTGGTGTGCTGCAAGCAGCAGAGCGAGTATCCCTACGATGCCGAGTACCTGCCGGTGCAGCTTGTGGGTTCACAGAAGTGGAGCATACTCGATGTTCGCTCGGGCGAGCTGGTGGTCAAGGACGCTTACGACGTTCATCCTAGTGCTGTGGTTCAAGACATGTATTATGTGATGAACGACGACGGCACGTACGACTACTACAACGTTAACGATCCCCACCACCCCGTGAACACCGAGCCTTATGGCAGCGTCACGGCGTTTAGTCGCGACGGACTGGCCGTGGCCAGCCACCGTGGCGGTCCCCTCCAGGTGATAGACCTCGACTGCCATGTGGTGAAGACCCTGCCCAACGATGTGACGCAGTGCGGCATGTTTAACAACGGTATGGCCTCCTACCAGAACGACCAGGGCCGCTGGGGCTTTATCAACACCCAGGGCGACACAGTCATCTCGGCTCAATATGCCCAGGTCTACGATTTCACGTATGGCGACCTTGCCATCGTAGTCTCCCCCGACCAGATAGGCGACAGCACGATGAGCTACAGCGTCATCGACAAGTCGGGCGCGACGCTTTTCAGTACCACCATGGCCCAGTACCGATTCATTCAGCCCTTCTATGTGTCGGGCGTACTTCCTGTGGCCAAGGGCGACACCATTGTGTGCCTCGATGCCCATGGTCAGGAAGTGCCAAACCCCAATCAGGACCATAGTGCCGTGGACAGTGCGCGTTACACCGACTACAGCCGCACGGCGGCCGGTCTTTATTTTGTGGTCAAAAACAAGAAGATGGGCCTTGTGGACCGCAACAACAAGGTGCTCATCCAGCCCCAGTTTGACCGGCTGGCCGACCTGACCGCCGATCGCTACATCGCCATCACCGACACCGTGTGTCATCTTGTCGACCGCCAGGGTCAGCCGGTGGGCAACATCAAGTTTGTACACGTTTATGGCGGCCTTGCCAACGAATCGGCCGCCCGCGGATTTATCGACACCGACCTCGCCGTAGCCTCGATGATGATGCTGTTCGGTCCCGACTACTGCTGCGGAGCACGTCCCGGCACCACCCTCATGGACATGAACAGCCTGCTCGACAGCGACCCCTCGACCTATGTGGGTGTCAATTTCCTGAACTACCAGCAGGGGCCGTTCATCATCCAATATGTGTTTAACAACGACGTAGCCTCGGTGCCTGAGCAGGGAGCTGCGCCCACGTTCAACCTCGACGCACGTGTGATGGGCGTGCTTATCGCACTCAATCTGTCTCACACGGGTGTCGACACCGAACCTGCCATCGTTAGCAAGGCCCAAGCTGTACTGGGCACTCGCGGTTTTGTGCTCGAGGGTGGCGGCATCTTTACCAGCGAGGCCGGTCCGGCCATCTCGCTGGGCTACGACCACGGTATCTTCAACCTATATTACTTCATGAGCCGGGCCTACGCACAGTCATTGCCCACCAATCCCCGCCATTAGCATTGATACAATTTTCTGAGGTAGTTCAGAAGTTAAGGAGTTAAAGGGAGTTAAGACGTTACCTGATTAGCGAACAGTGGACAGCGAACCAAAAGACTATCGTCTTAACTACATAACTACTTAACTCCTTTAACTACCGAAAAGTAGCTACTTCCGAAAACTTAAAGTATTGTTTCCCCATAAACCAACCATTATAAGTTATGTTTGACAACCAACCCAAAGGCCTCTACGCCCTGGCCTTGGCCAACACGGGCGAGCGATTTGGCTACTACACTATGCTGGCCGTGTTTGCCCTGTTCTTGCGCTCGAACTTCGCATTCGATGCCGGCAAGGCCGGCACCATCTACAGTTGCTTCCTGATGTGTGTCTATTTCATGCCCATCTTAGGCGGCCTGGCCGCCGACCTGTGGGGCTATGGCCGGATGGTCACCAGTGGCATTGTGGTGATGTTTCTAGGCTATGTGGCTCTATCGGTGCCTCTGGGCAGCGGCGATGTTGCCTACTGGTCGATGATTGGCGCCTTGGCTCTGGTGAGTATAGGCACCGGCCTGTTCAAGGGCAACCTACAGGTGATGGTTGGCAATCTCTATGACGATCCACGATATGCCAACAGCCGCGACGCCGCATTCTCCATCTTCTACATGGCCATCAACATTGGTGCCATGTTTGCACCGGCTGTAGCTGTGTGGGCTATGCAGTATGCTCAGGCACACTTGGGCGTGAGCGAGAACGACAGTTATCACTATGCCTTTGTGGTGGCTTGTGTGTCGCTTGTAGTGTCGATGGGCATCTACTACGGTTTCCGCCATACATTCCGCCACACCGAGACCAGTGCGATGAGCAAAAAGAAGGTTGCCGATACTGCGGTCGAGGAGATGGCTCCCGGCGAGTCGAGCCGTCGTGTCGTTGCACTGGTGCTGGTGTTTGCCGTGGTCATCTTCTTCTGGATGGCATTCAACCAGAGCGGTCTGACGCTCACATTCTTTGCCGACGAGTTCAGCGCCAAGCGAGCCACCGGTCTGCAAGCAATGGCCTTCGACGTGTGGAACTTGGTGCTGTGCGTGGTCATTGTGTATGCCCTGTTTGCCGCCTTTCAGAGCCAGCGCAGCCGCAACCGCCGCTTGGCGTGGTGCGTGATTGCCGCCTCGGTGTGTGTGCTGGTGTGGCGCTATTTCACCACCGGTGAAGTAGAGCTTGCCGCCCCCATCTATCAGCAGTTCAACCCCTGCTTCGTTGTGGCTCTCACTCCGGTGAGCATCGCCATTTTCGGCTGGTTGGCCGCCCGCGGCAAGGAACCCAGCGCCCCACGCAAAATTGCCTACGGCATGCTCGTAGCCGCCGTTGCCTATGGCATCATGGCTGTGGGATCGATGGGTCTGCTCACGCCCAACGAGCAGGCAGCCGCCGTCAAGGCCGGCACCTCGGGTCCGTTGGCATCGCCCAACTGGATGATATCGACCTATCTTGTCCTTACCTTTGGCGAGCTATTGCTCTCGCCCATGGGCTTGTCATTTGTCACCAAGGTAGCGCCTCCCAAGCTCAAGGGCTTGATGATGGGCGGCTGGTTTGCCGCCACAGCCATAGGCAACTACTTGGTGTCGGTGGGTGGCCATCTGTGGGGCGACCTCCCGCTGTGGCAGGTGTGGAGCGTGTTTGTCGTGCTGTGCATCCTCTCGGCCGTGATGATGCTTGCCATGATGCGCCGCCTAGAGCGGGTGTGTTGATATTTTAGGCTACAAATTATCGAAGAACTCAGTCATGCTCTCGCCCTGCTCCAGCCCCAACTTCTTGCGCAGCCGGTAGCGGAACGTCTCAACGCTGCGCACCGATATGTTGAGCAGCGATGCTATTTCCTTGCTCGACAGCCCCAGGCGCAGGTAGGCGCACAGCTTGCGGTCGTTCTTGTTCAGGTCGGGAAAACGGTCTAGCAGTTTGGCCATGAAATTGTCGTAGACCAGATTAAAGTTTTCTTCAAACTTGTCCCAGTTGTCATCGTCGTTCATGTTGTCGGTGATGCTCTTGCGTATTGCCCTCACCCTCCCTGCCAGCTTGGCCTTGGTCTCATCAGCCTTGATGCCGTCGGCCAGCTCGGCCAGTGTAGTGTCCAGTTGCTGCAACATGTCGTTCTTGCGCATCAGGTTCATCGTAAAGTCGCCCAGTTCGCTCGTTTTGTGCTTTAGGTCAATCGTGAGCTGCGCATTGTGGGCTTCCATCACCTCATGCTCTTGCCGCGCCTTCTCGATTTCAAAAGCCATCTCCTGCTCCTTGAGCTGGCGCCTCCGTTCCTGCTCGATGCGTTCGAGTGCCCGCTGTTGCCTGCGCCCCACCATCCGCATCGCCAGCCAGCACGCCAGCACCAGCAGCACGGCATACACGCCATAGGCCCACCACGTCTCGTACCATGCCGGCAGCACCACCAGCGTGATGGTTGCCTCGCTGATGGTGGCGTCGTAGTGGTTGCGCGCGCGCACATGCAGCCGGTAGGTGCCCTTGGGCAGCTGGGTATAATCTTTACTGGGTTCGCGTTGCTCTGCTCCCCACTCACGGTCGTAGCCCTGCAACCAGCACTGGTAGGTTACCATGCCCTCGCCGTGAAACTCGGGCAAAGCAAACTCAATGCGAACCGAGTTGTGGCGCTTAGGAATTTCCAAGACAGTTTTATCGCCCTGCTGCTCCACAGTATACATCGTGTCAGCCCCATTAAGGTCAGTGACCCGCCGAATCATCACTTGCAAGGGCACCTTGACTGCATGGTTCAGTGACTGATTGGCCACGCAGAACCCATTGTTGGTGTTGAAGATGGTGTGGGTCGAGTCGGCAAACCCCATGTGTCCCAGGGATATTGTCACCAGATTGATGCCACTCTCAAACGTGGCACTGTCCACCTCCCATGCACCAGTGGCTTGCCGCCTGAGCAGAATGATATTGTCGCCGGTCAGCACCCACGCATCATGGCTGGGTGTCTCGCAAAAAGCCACCGAAGTGCCATAGTGGTTGACCAATTGATTCAGCCACTGGACATGTGTCAACTTGCCAGTAGCGCGGTCGTAACGCAGAAAACCGTCGACCGACGAAACCATGACTGTATCTTGCAGTTTGCACACCTGATTACCACCCTCAACCAGCAGTCCATGGTCCTTGCCGAAGTGCTCTTGCTTGACCACCCGCGTGCCGTCATCATTGAGCCAAATGTGATAGATGCCTTTCTGCCAGTCGGCAATCCAGATAGTTCCGTCAGAATCTTCCTCAAATCGTGCACTCGACAGCTCGATGCCCTCCACCTTGCCTAGGTAGGTGACTGTTCCACCCGTAATGCGCATCACAAAGAAGCCATTGTAGTCGCACCCCAGCACCACTCCGGGATGATGCTTGAGTTGACAGAAGTCCCATGTGCCAGCAGGCCCTGCTATGTGCGAGGTCGTCCCCTCCCTGATGAGCATTGTGCCCTGGTCGCATCCGCACAGGATACCCGCATCGGTCTTACGCAGGCTCCACACCTGCCCTGTGATTCCTGCTACTGGCTGGACGGTTGGTGGCACAGCCCCACTGTTCAGCGGGTAGGCAGTTGTAAAGAGTCCCTGATTGGTAGCAAGATACATCAGATTCCCATCGACGAGCGAGGCATAACCGCGCCCGATGAGACGGTTGTCGCCCAACAGCGACTGGAAAGCCATGTCACGCATCATGTAGGCCACACCATTGTCCAGCCCCATCCACACGTTACCACGCATGTCGAAAGCCACCGAAAGTATCGTGTTGTTCTGCAATCCAGTCGCGACGTTGGCATAGTCGCATTGTCCAGTCTTCATGTTCTTGACCACCAAACCATTACGTATGGTTCCAAATGCCAGGCAAGCCCCACTGGCCGCAGCACAGAAAACCTTGCTCTGCATCAAGAATGGCGTGATATCAAGATCCCATGGTAGCACTACCTCGCCATCGTAGCGATAGACACCTTGCTCTGCAGTGACCAACAACAGGCCGTAGTCGGTCGACAGTATGGCCCGCACCAGCACTCCTGACGCGGGCCAATCGCCCGGCAGGCGTGTGAGTACCTTGCCATTAAGCGCATACAAACCATCAGCACATGCCACCATCAGTCGACCGTTGTCGACAGCCGTTGCCATCACCTCGCTCTGTGTCGGCACCACTTGCAGGTGCTTTTGTCCCTCCCTAAAGACAACCAGATGCCGCTTGCACTGAAAGACCACCGCATCGGCCAGCGGATGCACACTCCACACATCACCCAGGTCACCACCTTGGGCCATCCACTGTGCCATGAGTGACACATAGCGCGGGGCAGCCAGGCGATTGGACAGATCATAGTAGCCCAACTCGTTGAATCCCCCCGCGTAGACCCTCCGCCGTTGAGCGTCATACCAGATGGCACGGACATCACTATAGTTGGCATTAGGCACACATGTCCATCGACACCCGTCATAGCACATCAGGCCGCGCGAGTTGGCCAGATAGAGCAGCCCCTCCTGGGTCTGCATAAGATTCCAGTTCTGAGTGCCTCCACCTGTGAGTACACTGGGGTAATTGCGCAGCATCTGATACTGTGCTTGAGCGGCAATTGCGGTGATTAGCACCGCAGCGATCACAATTGACTGCAGGCGTTTCATGTTGTTAAATTGTTGTGGTGACAAAGATAGCTGAAAATGTTGATATATAGGTAAAAAAATCAGAAAAACTACTAAAAAAGTGAGTTTTTGTCGTAGTGGTTGTTGAACCAAAGTCGTAGTATATAATTGTTCGCGCATGCGATAATAGTAGTAATTTTGCACCATCGGAATCTAACCGCATCAAGCGGTGCCGTTAAGCCAAAACAAACCTTTCATAATGAATAAACCTAACACCGATGAATAGAATCCTAATTGCAACAACTCTGATGACCTTGCTGCTCACATCGTTGTCCGGCCAGGCACAGATGCGCCGCAGCGACAAGCGCGGCTACAGCGACAATGGCCCCTACTATAGCCAGGAAGCCATCGCGGCCCTGTCGCCGGGAGTGTCGTGGACCTACAACTGGGCAGTGGATCCCGAGCGCCAACCGTCCAACCTGGGAGGAAGCGACTGCGCCATAAACTTTGCCCCGATGTGCTGGAACGGCTACTACGACAAGGCACGGCTCAACACTTATCTTGCGTCTAACCCCGGTACCCGCTACCTGCTGGGATTTAACGAGCCCAACTTCTCGTCACAGGCTAGCATGACTCCTGCACAAGCCGCCGAGCAATGGCCCGAGTTGGAGGCCCTGGCACAGCAATATGGCACAGCACTGGTGTCACCTGCCCTCAACTTCAGCGGCGAGCGTGTGGGCGGCCGTGTGTGGCAACCCGTCGACTGGCTCGATGCGTTCATCGCCGAGTACAACCAGCGCTACGACAGCGACCCGCGCATGGACTACATCGCCCTGCACTGCTACATGGACTATGCCGCCGCAGTAGACTGGTATGTCAATAAGTATCTCTATGTTGACAACTACAACGACAATTACCCCAACCTGAAGCGTTACTTCAACGAGCACGGGCAGACCCCTCTGCTACTCACGGAGTTCTGCGCTTGGGAGAACAACAATGGTAACCTGAATGCCGACTTTCAGGTACAATCGATGGTCGAGAAACTACAAGTACTAGAATTGAGTGAACACGTGGCCGGCTACTGCTGGTTTATGGGTCATGGAAACAACAATTATGGTTACCCCTATTATCGCATGTTTGAGAGCAATGCCGACGACAGCCCCCTCACGCGCCTGGGTACCATATATGTACACAGTTCGGCGTTCGACCGTGAGTGTTTCTTTGCTCCCGGCCAACGCATCGCAGCCAAAGACTACATCTACATGTCGGGTGGAACGATTGACCTCAACACCGACTCGGAGTCGGATGTCAAGGTCGAGTTCAGTCAGTTTAACAATCAGGCCCGCGCGCGCTATCAGGTTGACTTGCCCCAGAGTGGGGTCTACGCCATCACCATGCGACTCAATCTAGCGCTAGGCCAACAAGCAGCTTTGAGCGTAATGAGTGATGATCAACTGATGGCCCAGCAGACGCTCACGGCCATGCAGGGTGGGTGGCAGACCTGCACCGTACATGCCACCTTCGATGCCGGCCGACACACGCTCGAGATGCTGAACACCGGTAACGACGCTTGTGGATTCAATTGGTTCCAACTCGACTATGTTGGAGAGTCGTCGGTCGACAACCTGTCGGTCCAACCCCAATCCACCGATACTGAGTATTACAACTTGCAGGGACAACACAGCACCTCGCCCCAACCAGGCATCTGCATTGTGGTTACCCGTATGAACGACGGCAACCGCCAAGTGACCAAGAAGATGAACCAATAGCATATCTCTTGCCTTAACAATTCCATTAATAATTCCCTTAATCATTATCAATTATGAAGCATATCCTAGCAATCATGATGTTGTCGCTGACACTAGTAGCTAGTGCTCAGTGGCAGAATCGCGCTCCGTCGCTTGATGGCTATGAGCTCGTGTTCAGTGATGAATTTAACGGAAACCAACTCGATGCCGACTTATGGAACATCGAGGTCAACGGAAACGGTGGCGGCAACAACGAGTTGCAGTATTATCTGACCAATAACGTGAAAGTTGCCGATGGCAGTCTGGTGCTGACCGCCCGCTGTGAGAACTATGCCGGAAAATCATTCACCTCGGGTCGCATCAACTCGATGGGTCATGCCGCCTTCAAGCATGGTATCGTGCAGGCCAGCATCAAGTTGCCCAAGACCGCCAATGGCTTGTGGCCAGCTTTCTGGCTCATGGGCAACGACATGAGCACCGGCACTGGGTGGCCCTACTGTGGCGAGATTGATGTGCTGGAAGCAGGTGGCAGCCAGGGCATCCAGGCAGGCACGCAGGAGCGATACTTCATCAGTGCGTTGCACTGGGGACCCTACATCGACGGGCAACACCCGATGTACTCACGCGCCACGACCAATGACTACAGCATCCAGGATGAGGAATTCCACCTTTACACCCTGGTGTGGGATGAGAACATAATCTCGATGTATCTGGATGACCAGACGACACCCTACTTCGAGATGAACATCTCGGACAAGTCACAACAGAACTCGGCCGGAAACTACTTCCACAAACGCTTCTTCCTGCTCTTCAACGTGGCTGTGGGCGGCAACATTCCCGCCATCTGGGACCCCGCAGGCATCACGGCGCTCAATGGTGGCGAGCCAATGTATGTCGACTATGTGCGAGTTTACCAGAAGCCCGACGAGAAGGACTATATCACCCCTAACGGCGAGGAGGGCGGCACTGAGGTTGTCATTACCGAGGATGTCACCACCCAGTTGGGAAAATACGGCAGCCTATCGCTCGATGAGAATGGAAACTCGACCTTTGACTTTGCCAACTCGACCGACTATGTGATAATCGGTGCCAGCAGTGGCGTGATCGATCAGATGGGCGACCGCATACGTGCCGACTATAGTGTCGACGACACTGACAACTTCCTCTACATCTGGGAGCAGACCTACGACAGCCGTCCCACCGAGGGTGTCAACTCGTTTGGCCTCAACGAGCCGTGGAACAGTTTTGTGGTCAAGTCGGTCGGATGGTCAGGACTGGGCTATGCCTCTACCGGCAGCAGCAAGGCCGGCAAGGACATGTCGATGCTCGATGAGGATGGTTATATCCTGCACTTTGCCATGCGCGGCACCGATCAGCTGATGCACACGGGGCATGCCGTCTATGTGGGTGCGGCATCGTTTACCATCGGTGCGGCTCCATTCCACGATGGCAACAAGGTGCTGCCCGTGCTGGGCGACTTCAAGCGCGACGGCCGCTGGTGCTCGTTCGACATTCCCGTGAGCGTGCTCAAGAGCCTGGGTGCCCCACTCTATCCCAACATGAGTGCAGTCAAGGACAATGTGCTCTACTTCTTGAGCGGCGGCAATGCCGGTGCAGAACTAGAGTTTGATAATGTATTTTTCTATAAGAATCCCAATGTCGACACCACCCTGCCCACGACCGACGAGACCACAGTCATCGGCAAGTATGCCACCCCGTCGCTTGACGAGAACGGCAACTCGACCTTCGACTTTGCCGATGCCTACGATTATGTCGTGATCGGAGCCAGCGATGGCGTCATGGATCAGATGGGTCGTAACAACATCCTGGCCGACTATAGTGTCGACGACACTGACAACTTCCTCTACATCTGGGAAGACACCTACGATGCCGTGCCCACCGAGGGCATCAACTCATTCGGCCTTGTCGAACCCTGGAACAGTTTTGTTGTTAAGTCCAAGGGCTGGTCAGGACTGGGTTATGCATCGACCAATGCCAGTGGCACGGCCAAGGGCAAAGACCTCTCGATGCTTGACAACAGTTATTACCTGCACTTTGCCATGCGCGGCACCGACCTGATTCGCCACACGAGCCACACCGTCGGTGTGGGTGCTTCACAGTTCGTCATTGGCAACACCACTAGTGGTCCAGTGATGCTGGGCGACTACAAGCGCGACGGCGATTGGTACAGTTTCGACATCCCGTTCTCGGTCATCAGTGAAAGCAGCGGCAATCCCTTCCTAGTGGATGGCGGCAAGAAGAACTACCGTGGCAATGTCATCTCGTTCCTGAGCGGTGGCAATCCCGGTGCAGAGTTAGAGTTTGACAACATCTTCTTCTACAAGCGTCACAGCGACACCGGTACGACACCGGATTATGACCCGGTTTTGGGTCGTTATGGCTATAAGGCCCTCGACGACAACGGCGAGCCTGTATTTGATCTGAATGCCCACAGCGACTATGTGCTCATCTCACTTGGTGAACAAGAGGCACAACTCATCAAGGACAAAACTCTGGCCGACTATCGTGTCGACGACCTCAACCACTTCCTGTATGTGTGGGAGAACACCTATAATCCCACTACCCCGACGGGTGTCAACTCTTTTGGTCGCGATGAGGCATTTCCGGCACTGACTGTCGGCTCGTTGGGCTGGTCGGGACTGGGCTTTGCCTCGACAGGCGGTGCAGGCAATGGCAAGGACTTGAGCATGCTCGACAACAATTACAAGCTGCACATCGCCTTCAAGGGCAACGACGTGCAGCACGTTACGCACTCGGTGTGGGTGGGCAATGCCAAGTTCTCGCTGGGCATGACCCCGTTCAACGACAATGGCACCATATATGGCTTGCTGGGCGACTTTTACCGTGACGGTGAGTGGTACTGCTTTGACATCCCCTACGAGGAGATTGCAGCGCGTGCCAATCCCGTATTTGCCAACCCTGCCAACTTCATTGACAATGTTGTGTCAATTCTCAGCGGCCCGACAACGGGTGTGGGGCTGAACTTCGATGCCATCTTCTTCTATCGCGACAAGACCGAAGGCCTTGTGGGCGATGTGGATGGCAACGGCAGTGTGGGCATCGAGGATGTGAACGCGGTGATTAACGTGATGCTGGGCAAATCAGCAAACGCGCTGGCCGACGTGGACGGCAATGGCAGCGTGGGCATCGAGGACGTGAATGCTGTGATCAACATCATGCTGGGAAAGTAATCATGTGAATTAATCCTTAATTAATCCTTAATTAATCCTTCAAATAACTTAACAATGAAAAAGATTACAATGTTAACAGTGGGGTTACTCATGAGCGGCCTCGCTGCACAAGCACAGGAGAGCATTCCCGTGCCTGAAGTCAACAACTATCAGACCATCTACTCGGCCGCACTGGGCAACGCCGAGGGCTATGCCTTTGACTCGTGGGGCGGCGGTGCCGGTGAACAAATCACCATCGGCGACAAGTATGCTTATCGCATCAGCAACTTCTCCTATTTTGGTTCCGGCTTTGCCACGATCGATGCCACAGCCATGGACTATCTGCACTTCGACATCTATCCGATGCAGGACATGAGCCTGACCATCGTGCCCATCACGGGCCGTCCCGAGAAGGGCATCCAGAAGGAACTCACCGGCAACCAGTGGAACTCACTGGACTTTGCGGTCGAGGACTATGTGACCAAGGGTGCCAACATGGCCAACATGTATCAGATTAAGTATGTGAGCAAAGTGGTAAACGAGGGTGCACCAGGCCAGGTCGACGGCTTTGCCAACGGCAATGGACAGGATGTGTTCATCGTGGGTAACATCTACCTCTACAAGGATGAGGTGAGCTATGAGGATACCGAAGCCCCCACACTGTTGACGGCCCAAGTAGGCGAAGTGACTGCCATCAGTGCCAGCCTGACGCTCAAGGCTACCGACAACCTAAGCCCCAACATCTACTTTACCGTCACCGACAACGCCACAGGCAAGGAGTACCACAAGACGGCTGCTTCGGGTGCCGAGGCCACGCTCGACTTGACAGGCCTGGCTGCCGGCACGACCTATAACATGAATGTCGTTGCCGCCGACGAGAAAGGCAACACCTCGGAGGCTCAAGCCATCACATTCACCACTGTCGCCATCCCCGCCGTCCCCGCACTGGAGACCGGCGACAAGCTTGTTCTCTTCTCACCGTATCAGGACAACGCTCCGGGCTACTTCTTTGACTCGTGGGGCGGTGGCACAGGTAATGATATCGAGATTGAAGGCGCTACAGCTTACGCCATCAGCAACTTCATGTGGTTCGGCTCGCAGTTCAACGATGTGAATGCCACTGCCTACGATCATTTGCACCTCGACATCTATCCCCTGCAGGATATGACCCTGGCCATCGTGCCCATCACCCGCGGTGCTGCCGAGAAAGGCATCCAGACCAGCCTCACCGGCGGTGAGTGGAATGCGATTGAACTGCCCGTGCAGGACTATCTGGACCGTGGTGCCAACATGCTGCAGATGTGGCAAATCAAATATGTGAGCAAGGTGGTGAATCAGGGTGCTCCCGGTGCAGTCGACGGATTTGAGAACGGCAATGGCACCGAGACCTTCATTGTGGGCAATGTCTACCTGGTGACACCTAGCGAGAACACTGGCATTGACACTATCCAAGCCCAGGTTGACGCCAACCAGCCGATGTACAATGTGCTGGGTCAGCGCGTGAACGAGAGCTACAAGGGCATCGTCATCCAAAACGGACATAAGTATATCATCAAGTAGTATTTTCAAGACTCTTAGTCCATTATACCCGATGGGGCAGCGCATCTGCCCTGCCCCATCTTTTGGTTAGAATGCTGATTTTTGACTGCATTTTACCACCAAAAACACTAAAAATCAAGCTCTTGCCACGCTTTTATAGCGATTTGTTTGTGACAACGGGCCATTCTTTCTAGATTTGCGCAAATTTAGGCAAAATTTGCGCAAGCCGAACGCAATGAAGCTTGCTTCAATTGCTGAGGCGCAGCCAAATTTATCTAAATTTATCACAAATACTTACCATATAATGAAATTCAAGCTTACACTACTATTGTTGATGTTGCTGCCGCTATCGGTCTTTGGCCAGGGCATCACCATCCAGGGCACAGTCATCGACGACAGCGACGGGACGCCTATGCCCGGCGTGACGGTCAGTGTCGAGGGCACCAGCACGTCGACCGCCACCGACTTCGACGGGCAGTATGTAATCAAGGCCAACGAGAGCGGTACACTGGTGTTCTCGTTTGTGGGTATGACGCCCGAGCGCCGCAGCTTCACAGCCTCTACCACCATCAATGTGCGCATGAGCGAGGATGCTCGCGTGCTCAATGAGGTGGTCGTCGTGGGCTATGGCACCATGCGTAAGAGCGACCTCACCGGCTCGGTGTCAAGCATCAGCGCCGACAAGCTCAAGAAGACCCCTGCGGCCAATCTGGACCAGGCCCTGCAGGGCCGCGCGGCGGGTGTGACAGTCAACGCCAACTCGGGCCAGCCTGGTGCCGGAGCACAGGTTCGCATCCGCGGTATCGGCACCATCAACAACAGTGACCCGGTGTATGTAGTGGATGGCGTGATTTGCGACGACATCAACTTCTTGAGCCCTGCCGACATCGCCAGCACCGAAATCCTCAAGGACGCTTCGGCCACCGCCATCTACGGCAGCCGTGGCGCAAATGGTGTGGTGCTGGTCACTACCAAGAAGGGCGAGCAGGGGCAGAGCCACATCTCGCTGGACATGTATGCCGGTGTGCAGCAGCGATGGAAGAAGCTTGACCTCATGAGCAAGGACGATTTTATCAACACCTATCTGGACCTCAACGCCAACGCCGCCCAGCGCCGCATCTACGAGGAGCAGGGCTTCAACGAGTGGCTTCGCCGCTACAAGATGGGTACCGACGCGCACTATGCCGCACCGCTGACCGAGAAATATCCCAACGGTCTGGACTACAGCCTGATTGACACCGACTGGCAGGACCAAGTGTTCCAGACGGCCTGGATTCAAAACTACCACTTGAGCGTGGATGGCGGCACCGAAAAGGCCAACTATTCGTTCAGCGCCAGCTGGTTCGACCAGGACGGTATCATCAAGCAGAGCAACTACAAGCGCTTCACCCTCAGGGCCAACACTTCGTTCCAAGTCAAGAAGTGGTTCAAGATTGGCGAGAACCTGAGCTATGTGTATTCATGGGGCCGCAACACCAGCGCCGACGCGGCCAATCTCGATGCCAACCTGCTGTCGCAGGCCATCGCCATGGCTCCATGGGATCCTGCCCGTTACCCCCAAGGCGCGGTCAACGCCAAGGGCGAAGATATGAGCGGTAAGATTGCCGCACCCAGCAACTTCAAGAACGTGTACAGCCCCATCAGCTCGATGGAGTACCACCACCCACGCGACGTGTACAGCCGCTGGATAGGCGACGTGTACATTGAAATCAGCCCACTAGAGTGCCTGACCTATCGCGGCGACGTGAGCTACAACCATGTAGACTACAACCACCGCTCGTTCCTCGACAAGTATGAAGTGTCGGCTTACGACCAGGCCGACAAGAACTATATTGAGCGCTCGATGCGACACTGGACCAGCGTGGTGTGGGAGAACACGCTCACCTTCAAGAAGCAGCTCACCGATGACCACTACCTCAACCTCATGGTAGGACACACCGGCGAGGAGTACAACTCCTACAGCATCAGCGGTTCGGGCAACAGCATCCTCATCCCCGACCCGCGCAACTGGTTCCTGAGCCAGACCACCGAGACCAATCCCGCCGGCGACAGTGTGGACCGCACGCGTCGCACATCGTTCCTGGGACGCTTCCACTACACGCTCAAGGACCGATACATGGCTACGGTCAATTTCCGCGCCGACGGCAGCAACAAGTATCCCGAGAACACTTGGGGCTACTTCCCGTCGCTGGCACTGGCCTGGCGCATCAGCGAGGAGCCGTGGGTCAAGCGCCACACCTGGATCGACAACCTGAAGCTGCGCGCCGGTTGGGGACGCATCGGCAACGACAAGATTGTGAACAATGCCTTCACCACCACCATCTTCAACAGCGGTCCGACGTTTGTCACCTATCCCCTGGGTGGTGACGGCGACACGCCGGGAGCCACTATCCTGACCTATGCCAACAATGGCGGCTGGTGGGAGAAAACCGAGACATGGAACCTGGGTCTAGACTTCTCATTCCTGCGCGGACGCATCAACGGCACCATCGAGGGCTTTGTGCGCGACACCAAGGACATGGTCGTGTACAAGAAGATGGATGCCCAGATGGGGCAGCGCTACGACGCGCTCATTAATGCCGCCACTGTGCGCAACACCGGCCTTGAGATCACGCTGGGCCACCAGAACACTGTGGGCGACTTCCATTATAACATCGAGGGCAACGTGTCGATGATCAAGAACACCCTGCGCCGGCTCAACGGCGGCGAGAAGTTCTGGGTCGATGACATCCGCCTGAGTGACGAGGGCATCGGGCTGTTCACCTTCTGGGGCTTCGACTACCAGGGCGTGTTCAAGTCCGACGAAGAGGCCAACGCGCACTGGCCGGGCTATGCCCGCGACGGCGAGATCAACCCCTACCATGCCGGCGACGCCATCTATGCCGACCTTGACGGCGATGGCAAGCTCACCGAGCTGGGCGACCGCAAAGCCATGGGCAACCCGTTCCCGTGGCTGACCTACGGTCTGAACCTGAGCTGCGACTGGCGCGGACTGGACCTGTCGCTGTTCTTCCAGGGCGTGGCAGGCAACGAGATTTACAACCGCATGCGCACACGCACCGAGTACAACGGCACAAGCATGCAGCTGAGCACGGCCATGAGCGACGTGTGGACAGCAGCCAAGGCCGAGCAGGGCATCTACGGCAGCATTCCCAACCCCAACGGCAACAGCTACAACTTCACCGTGAGCAGCCGCTTTGTCGAGAAGGGCGACTACCTGCGTCTGAAAAACGTGCAGCTGGGCTACACCCTGCCCAACAACGTGGCCCACAAGATGGGCATGAGCAAGTGCCGCGTGTATGTGAGCGCGAGCAACCTGCTCACCTTCACCAAGTACACCGGCTATGACCCCGAGGTGGCCGGCGGCGTGGACTATGGCAACTATCCCCAGGCGCGCACCTTCATGATGGGCCTCAACCTCTCGTTCTAATACGACTTGTTCCCAGAATTCCCAGTTTTCCCAGAATTCCCAGTTAATAAAAAGAAGACTATGAAAATTTCAAGATATACTTTTGTGATGCTGCTGGCTGCGACCATGCTCAGCTCGTGCAATGACTGGCTCACCGAGGACACCCCCGGCACCAACAAGCGCGGCGACTACTTTGTGAGCACCGAGACCGCCATCGAAGTGGTCAATGCCTCCTACATGCCCCTGATGTGGGAGTATGGCACCAAGTCGACCTACTACAGCGAATGGTTTATCGGCGACATCGTGAGCGACGACGCGCTCAAGGGTGGTGGTTCGCTGAGCGACATGGCCGATGCCTACGACATGGAGAACTTCAAGACCAACGTCGACAACTCGCTGCTGCGAGGCTTCTACGAGGCACAGTGGCAGGGCATCCAGCGCGCCAACCTGGCCCTGGAGAGCATCGAGCCGCTGGAGGTGGGCCTGGACGCCAACTTCACCGAGGCCATGAAGGCCCGCCTGCTGGCCGAGGCCCGATTCTTGCGCGCCTACTACTACTTCCGCCTGGTGCGCGTGTTCGGCGGCATGCCGCTGAACGACCGCGTGGTCGACAGTTCGAACAAAATCAACCACGAGCGCGCCTCGCAGCTCGAGACCTACGACTTCATCATCAATGACCTGCTGGCCGCGCAAGAGGCACTGCCGCTCAAGAGCCGCTATGCCGCCGCCGACATGGGACGCATCACGCAGGGCACCTGCCAGGCAATGCTGCTCAAGGCCTACCTCTATAAGGCCGGCTTCGAGCGCCAGCAGGGCGTAGACCCCACCGACAGCTACACCCAGGCCGCCAAGTGGGGCGAAGAAGTGGTCAAGAGCCAGCAGTACTCGCTGTGTCCCGTCTACTTCGACAACTTCACCCTGGCCGGCGAGAACGGCCCGGAGTCGGTGTTCGAAATCCAGTATATCGAGGACCCGCGCAGCGACTACGGCGAGGGCGAGGGCTTCAGCCGCGGCACCTTCACCCTGATTATGCAGCGCACCCGCTCCACCCACTGGGGCGAGTCGGGCTGGGGGTTCAACCACCCCACGCAGAACCTCTACGACGAGTATGAGCCGGGCGACCTGCGTCGCGATGCCACCATCCTCGACTTTACCGACTATATGACCACACCGGCCGAGGAAATCTATCTGGGCAACCACTACCTCAACCTCAAGAATGCGCAGATGACCGACAACAACGGCCAGCCCTATCACCTGACTCACCACTCGCGCGGACCGCTGAACTACCGCCTGATCCGCTACAGCGATGTACTGCTGATGCTGGCCGAGGCCTACTGCGAGCTGGGCGACGTAGCAAAAGCCAAGCCGTTGCTCAACCAGGTGCGCGACCGCGTGGGTCTGCCCGCGTTCCCCTACACCGCCACCATCCAAGGCCGTGAAGTGACCTACGCTGAGACCCAAGACGGGCTGCGCAGTGCCATCCGCCACGAGCGCCGTGTGGAACTGGCCATGGAGGGACACCGCTGGTTCGACCTGCTGCGCTGGGGCATCGCCGCCGAGACCATGGCGGCCTACATTGCCGGCGAGACTCCCGAGGCCCGTGCCGAGTATGCCGAATTTGTCCCCGGCAAGCACGAGCTCATGCCCATCCCCTCGCAGCAAATCGACCTCGGCGCCGGTCCCCAAAACCCCGGCTACTAAACGAACCACAACCGATTCTTTATATTATTCACCTTTAAACTTTTGTGATTATGAAAAAATTGTTTACCCTTGCAGCCCTTTCACTGATGGCTGCCAGTGCGGTCAACGCACAATTTATCACGAAGGCCCTCAACGAGAACGACGAGTCGACCTTCAAGTGGGAGAACGCCAGCAACTTCATCCTGATCAGCGTCGGCGAGGCCGAGCGCGAGGCTATGGAAGGAAAAATCCTGGCTGACTATAACATCGATGACGTGACCCGTCACCTCTATGTATGGGATGCCACCTATGTGGGCGGCGACGGCAGTGGCATGAACTCGTTCGGCCAGCTCGAGGACCACATCGCTCTGACCGTGAGCAACGTGGGCTGGAGCGGCTTCGGCATGATCCAGGACGGCGGCATCGACTTCAGCATGCTCGATGACACGTATGTGCTGCACTTCGCCATGAAGGCCAAGCCGACCGACATGACCTCGCACGGCTTCGGTTTTGCCCAGGCCAAGTTCACCATCGGTCCCACGGCGTTTGTCGACGGTGCCCGCGTGCACAAGCTGCTGGGCGACATTGAGCACAACGGCGAGTGGTACTATGTGGACATCCCCTTCAGCGTGCTGCGCCAGTGCGCCGACAACAACGATGTGTTCCCCGAAGCTAAGGGCGGTGCCGCTGCCTACAACGACAACCACCTCTGGTGCCTCTCGGGCGGTGTGGCCGGCAGCGAGCTGCACATCGACAACATCTTCATCTACAAGGATGCCACCATTCCTGAGCCTGTGGAGAACAACTATGTGCTGCACTATGGCCTGAACGAGGAGGGTGCCCAGTGGAGCGACGTGACCTTCGTGCCCGGCGAGGGCGAGAACGAGGGCAAGCTCGTGGCCGAGGGTGTTGAGTTTGCAGCCAACACCGAGTTCAAGGTGAACTTTGGCGATGTCTGGTACGGTGGTACCACGACCGATGACTACTACCTGATTCACAGCGAGTGGTTTGAGAACATCGGCCTGGACAGCAACGGCAAGAACTTCCACATCAACGAGGCCGGCACCTACAACTTTGTGCTCGATGTGACCGAAGAGGGCATCAAGATGACCGTCACCGGTTGGCCCGAGCCTGTTGAGCCCGACTATGTGCTGCACTATGGCCTGAACGAGGACGGTGCCGTGTGGAACGACGTGACCTTCGTCGCCGGCGAGGGTGAGAACGAGGGCAAGCTGGTGGCTGCCGACGTTGAGTTTGCCGAGAACACCGAGTTCGGCATCAAGTATGGCGACACCTGGTATGCTGGTCTGCCTAACGAGGGCGAGAACTTCTACCTGATCCACAGCGAGTGGTGCACCGATGTGCCCGTCAACACCGGCAACGGCGTGAAGAACTTCCACATCAACGAGGCCGGCACCTACACCTTCGTGCTGAGCATCGCTCCCGCCGGCAACACCCTGACAGTGACCGGCTTCAGCTCTGATGGCATTGCCGGTGACGTGAACGGCAATGGCAGTGTTGGCATCGAGGACGTGAACGAAGTGATCAATGTGATGCTTGGCAAGGCCGTGAACGCGCTGGCCGACGTCAGCGGCAACGGCTCGGTAGGCATCGAGGACGTGAACGCTGTGATCAACATCATGCTGGGCAAGTAAACTGCCTCTTCCCCCTCTCCTGCCGGAGAGGGGGATTAAGCTACCATAAAAATCAACATTCTAGAGGGTCTAGACATCTAGACTATCTAGAAAATCTAGACCCTAACAGACAATGAAGAAAATTACCTTACTGATGGCGGTGACCATCGTGGCGCTTGCCACGGTGGCCCAGCCGCCACGTAGCGCCAAGCGCGGCGTGAGCGAGAACGGCTTTAACCACGTCGAGGAAATCGATGCCCTGAAGCCCGGTGCGGGATGGTTCTACAACTGGGCCAACCTGCCCAACTCCTATGTGGCCGATGTGGTGGGTCCCGGCACCGAAATGGAGTTTGTGCCGATGATTTGGAGCGCCAACTTCAACGAACAAGCCCTGCGCAACTACCTCACCGAGCACCCCGGCGTAAAGTACCTGCTGGGTTACAACGAGCCGAACTTTGCCGCACAGGCCAACATGACTCCCGACAGTGCCGCCCGGCTGTGGCCCATCGTGGAGCAGATAGCCCGTGACTTCAACCTCAAGCTTGTGGCCCCGGCGCTCAACTACAGCGGTGAGGCCCTCAAGGACGGCCGCGTATACCAGCCCAACGACTGGATGGATGCCTTTCTGGCGGCATATCCCGAAGCACACTTCGACTATCTGGCTCTGCACTGCTACATGAACAGTTCGGCCGCACAGATGAGCTATGTGGAGAACTTTGCCAAGCGCTATGGCAAGCAGGTGTGGCTCACCGAGTTCTGCGCCTGGGAGGGCAATGTGGACTCGGCCACGCAGAAGCGCACCATGGTGCAGAAAATCCAAGACCTGGAGCTGAGCCCCTACGTCTACCGCTATGCCTGGTTCAAGGCCAAGGGCTCGAACAGCGCGCCCTACTACCGCCTTCTCATCAACCAGAACATGCTCACGCACCAGCCACCCCACGGCACACTGAGCGGTGCCGGCAAAATCTATGTGAACATGTCGGCATTCGACACCACCTACTACTGGCGACCGACACAGGTGATTCCGGCCAAGGACTACGTCTACAGTCAGGGAGTGGGCATCGACCTGAACACCGATCCCGAGAGCAACCAGGTGCTGCAAATCAACGAGTTTGATGTCTATGCTCGCGCCCAGTACATGCTTGAAGTTCCCACTGGTGGCAAGTATGACCTGCGGCTTCGGCTATCGAGTCGTGCCTTCTTAATGTCGCCCGAGATCAAGGTGTTCTGCGACGGCGAGTTGGTAGCCAACCAAGTCATGCCCGTGACGGGCATGACCGATAACCAAGATGCCTGGAAAACACAACTCATCGAGGGCATTCCGCTGCCGGCTGGCAAACACCGCATCGAGATTCGCAGCGGCCGCAGCACCACCTGCAAGGTCAACTGGCTGCGCCTAGACCTGGCCGGTGACGTGAACGGCGACTTGGCCACCGACATAGGCGACGTGAACGAGGTGATCAACGCCATGCTAGGCAAGCAGGTGGCCGGTGCGGTCACCGACCAGGATGCCAACGGCAAGGTCGACATCAGCGACGTGAACCGCATCATCAACCTGATGCTGGGCAAATAAGAAACATTAAGCATTCTAGAGGGTCTAGATATACTAGACTTTCTAGAATATCTAGACCTAACAGACAATGAGAAAAATCCTCCTTGCCGCCATGCTGGCGGCCACCGTAGTGGTGGCGAGTGCCGCCACAACACCCATCTATCTCGACGAGTCACGACCCATTGAGGAGCGTGTGGATGACTTGCTGCCGCGCCTGACGCTTGACGAGAAGCTGGCCATCATCCATGCCCAGAGCAAATTCTCGTCGGCCGGTGTGGCACGGCTTGGCATCCCTACGTTCTGGACCGATGACGGTCCTCACGGTGTGCGCCCCGACGTGCTTTGGGACGAGTGGGAGCAGGCCGGTGCGACCAACGACTCGTGCGTGGCCTTCCCGGCACTGACGTGCCTAGCGGCAACGTGGCACCCCGAGTTGGCGCACCGCTATGGTGTAGCCCTGGGCGAAGAGGCTCGCTACCGCGGCAAGGACATGATTCTGGGGCCAGGCGTGAACATCTACCGCACGCCACTCAATGGCCGCAACTTCGAGTACATGGGCGAGGACCCCTGCCTGGCCTCACTGATGGTGGTGCCCTATGTGCGGGGACTTCAGTCGCTGGGGGTGAGCGCTTGCATCAAGCACTACGCGCTGAACAACAACGAGCATGAGCGCCACACGACCAATGTGGTGGTCGATGACCGTGCCCTGCACGAGATTTATTTGCCGGCCTTCAAGGCGGCGGTGCAGCAGGGCGGAGCATGGGCCATCATGGGTGCTTACAACCTGTACAACAACGAGCATTTGTGCCACAACCGGGTGATGCTCAACGACATCCTGAAACGCGACTGGCAATTTGACGGCGTGGTGGTGAGCGACTGGGGCGGCGCACACGACACCTGGCAGGCCATCAACAACGGGCTGGACATGGAGTTCGGCACGTGGACCGACGGCCTGAGCGAAGGCGCACGCAATGCCTACGACAACTACCACCTGGCACTGCCCTACAAGAAACTGTTGCTAGAGGGCAAGGTGCCAATGGCCACGCTCGACGAGAAGGTGCGCCGCGTGCTGCGCCTGATGATGCGCACCACTCTGGCCACACGCCCGCGTGGCTCGATGTGCAGTCAGGAGCACTACCAGACGGCGCGCGATGTAGCCGCCGAGGGCATCGTCCTGCTCAAGAACGACAAGAACCTGCTGCCCATCGACCCTGCGCGTCATCGCCGTGTGCTGGTGGTGGGTGAGAATGCCATAAAAATGATGACGGTGGGCGGCGGCAGCAGCTCGCTCAAGGCACAACACGAGATTTTACCACTCGACGGCCTGCGCCAGCGACTGGAGGCCGACGGAGTGACCGTGGACTATGCACGAGGCTATGTGGGCGACCCAACGGGCGAGTACAACGGGGTGACCACCGGGCAGAGCCTCAAGGACGACCGCCCGGCGGCAGTGCTGCTGGCCGAGGCTGTGGAGAAGGCTCGCCAAGCCGACGTGGTGATCTTTATCGGTGGCCTGAACAAGGCTGCATTCCAGGACTCGGAGGGCGATGACCACAAGTCGTATGGCCTGCCCTACAACCAGGACCAGCTCATCGAGGCTCTGGCCCGCGCCAACAAGAACCTGGTGGTGGTCAACATCAGCGGCAACGCCGTGGCCATGCCGTGGCGAGGACAAGTGCCCGCCATCGTGCAAGGGTGGTTCCTGGGCAGTGAGGCCGGCACCTCGCTGGCACGCGTGCTGGTGGGCGACGACAACCCGTCGGGCAAGCTGCCCTTCAGCTGGTATGAGCGGCTGGAAGACTGCGGCGCACACAGCGTGGGCGACTATCCCGGCACACGGCGCGCCGACGAGAACATCTGGGACGAGCACTACCGCGAGGGCATCTATGTGGGGTATCGCTGGCTCGACAAGAACAAGCTAAAACCGGCATTTGCCTTTGGCCACGGCCTGAGCTACACGACATTTGCCCTGAGCAATGCCCATCTGACAGGCAACACCGCCACCGTAACAGTCACCAACACCGGCCGCCGTGCCGGCAGCGAGGTGGTCCAGCTCTACATCACCGATGTCAAGAGCTCGGTCGACCGCCCCGCCAAGGAGTTGAAGGCATTCAAAAAGGTGCATTTGCAGCCCGGCGAGAGCCAGGTGCTGACCTTCGACATCACGCGCGATATGCTCAGCTACTACGACTCCAACAGCGGCCAGTGGACAGCCGAGCCAGGCGACTTTATCGTCCGTCTGGGCACGGCCAGCGACCGCTTGCCCATCAACCTGAAGTTCAAGCTGCAGTGAGCGACCATAACGAAAAACCGCGAGCCGTCATCAGATGGCTCGCGGTTTTTATTTACCCGTGGAATCCTTTCCACGCCCAGTTATCGCCCCAAAACGCGCGAAGGCAGGCCCTGCCACACCACCAACATGCGCTCCAGCAAGGCTGCAGGCCTATCACCTGACCATCAGGTTGGGCTTTATGGGGTCGGTCAGGCGTGTGATGTGGTCATATTCAACAGTCACTATACCCTCTATTCCCCTGAAATATTGCATCGTCTCTTCGAGCGTCTTGTTGTCGGGCTTCTTCAGTGCCATGCCGTTAAAGAATTTGTAGTCGTAGATGACTTCGCACTCATATTCCGTGATGGCTTTCAGAAGGTTGGCTTTAGCTGCTTCCGGGTCGTACGTGACCAGAAACACGTTAGGAGAATGCTCATGCAGAGCATCGCCACGAATAGGCTCAAGTGTGCCGTTGCTGCACTTTTTGTGTAACAACGGCAACAACTCTCTCTCAAAAATATACCGTTCAACAATTCTATAATGTGGATGATAGGCTTCGCGGTATTCCGGCGAATGGCTGAAAGCATATTTCCCCTCCGACAAGACAGTGTCAATAAGTTGCTTTTCCCGGTCGTAATCGGGCAGATTGAGCACCATCTCGTCAATTCGGCCGACAATCTCGCGCCATCGGCGCTGCCAGGACCAGACCGAACGCCGATTCTTATTTCCACTCCTGACGAAAGCGTCGACAAGCACATCCTGCGTGATGAGTCCTTCCTTGACCGCCCACAAGCTGACACGCACATATCGCCCATAGATGCCGCAAGGCTCATAATAGCATTCCGGCCGACCCTCTGAGTCCATGCTGCGCAATTCCCTGTCTAGGGAGGCTTTAGCACGGCTACGGTCAGTCACCAGATGCTCAGCCCCCATGTAGTCCTGAAAGCACGACTTGTAGATGTCGATTAAGTGCGACTTGGGGTACAGTGCCATCTGTTGACTGACAAAGGTAGCGATGTCCTGTGCCGAACCAGCCACACATAGCAGGAGCGACAGTGTAAACATAAATTGTCTAATCATCCTTGTGCGGTTGTGAAAGAGGTCGGTGTTCCCTCCCAGATTAGACTCCCATTCCTAGCTCGTAAGCTTCTTGCAATTTGGGATTTCCTTCTATCTCACGGGCATCATTCACACCGCCACAGAAGAGAGTCCCCGCCAAGCGGCTCTTCGGGTAGCAGTCTATCCATCCCGTCAGCCCCGTTACGGCCCGCTGCGGTGTCTGATCTTCATCCTCGGCCGCCGTGGTCAGCAGATATACATCGCGAAACCGGTAGTCCTGCTCGTACATCGCATTCATGCGGTCGATAAGCGTCTTCATCTGTCCACTCATCTCATAATAATAGATGGGTGTGGCCCAAGCGATGACATCAGCCTTCAGCACCTGAGCCATGATGTCGTTCACATCGTCGGCAATGACACACCGCCCCAGCTTTTGGCATCCCATACATCCTTTGCAGAACTGAATGTTCTTGCCCACAAGGGAAATTTTTTCAACCTCGTTTCCTGCAGCTTTTGCACCAGCGGCAAACTGGTCGGCGAGCATATCGCTGTTTGACCCTTTGCGCAGACTTGTAGAAATCACAACAATCTTCTTCATATTCATATAGTTAAGCTGGACACCGCCAAGTGAATTGCCACAAATCAGCTCTCACAGGCAGCAACCATAAGTTCGGGGTGCAAAATTAGTGCAAGTTGAGCGCCAAGCAAAATGAAAAACAAAAATTTTTCATTTTGCTTGGCCGAAACGCCGCCTAATTTCGAGGGCAATGGCCCTCAACATAGTGCAAGTTGAGTGCCAAGCAAAATGAAAAACAAAAATTTTTGGAAAATATAGATCTGTTGTCCTATGATGTATCTATTCAGCGATTCCAGGCGGTCAATCATATTTGTACGGGTCGAGCGTTTTTTGCCGCTCAACTCGCTGAGAATTGAATATTCTGGACTGAAGTGCGAGTTCGTCTCATTTAAGAGATTCTCGCGAGACAACTATTT
>JAFUVK010000129.1 GCA_017477555.1 Muribaculaceae bacterium | reverse complement strand
CGTCGTCGTTCTCGTCGAGCAGCTGGCCCAGCAGATACTGGATGGGGTTGCCGCCGTTGTCCATCTTGGGCAATTCAAACACGTTGACAATACTGTCCACCTGCTCGCGCAGGCTCTTGTAGGGGTCTTGAACCTTGACCTCGACCTCCTCATATTCGGTGCCGTCGATGGTCAGATGAATGATGAAGTCATTCTCTTGCAATTCAGTGCGATAATCAATCATAGTTCTATCTTTTTATAAGTTAATTATTCTTTCAAAAGTGGCTTCTGTCAGTAGTTAAGGTAGGGACGGCCCACCTGTGCCGTCCCTACAGCCGTCTTGGCCTTTCATGCTATCCCGAGTCCCTACCGCCACAACATTGCGAACCATCCGCTGTTTGCTAAGTAGCTGATAGAGCTGGAGAGTGTTGTACAGACTCACCAACTGCTCCTCGGTCAGCGGTTGAAGTATGTTTGCCCCTTTCAGGCCATGCAGCGTCATGCGCGCCCACAGGCAGTGCGTCAGGGCATAGACTGCATCCTTGGTCTTGCTGTCGCTCACCACCACATCACACCGCTCTACCACCAGCGTGTCGTTGACAGCTATCTTTTCGCTCCTGACGGGCGGCAAAAAATAGGTGTACATTGACCTTACGTCGAAGTCGTCATTGTCAACCAAAAAATGCACTTCAGTCAAGGTGATTGGAAGAGTTGGACAGTGCTGGATGCACAAGTGCAGGGGGCTGAGTGTGCTGTCGGGAAGCAGGTCGAAGTACAAGTAGATGTCGGTGACCATACTGTCGGGGTTGACGCGGCTCGACATGTAGCGGCCGTCTTTCACGCGCATTGTCGCCATCAGTTCGTCGAGCGTCTCGGTCACACTGTCCTCAGTCCACACATAACGTTCGCGTTCAAACATCTGCAAGGTTGTGTCAGTGGCAGTCTTGGTCATCAGCTGTTCCATCTGCTGCAGTATCGAGTCGTTCGAGTAGTCGGTTGCAGCTTTTTGGTGGCGGCTCATCAACTCACGGCCACGGCGGTCAATGTCGGCATCGCGACGCTTCTTCTCGTTGTTCCTGGCTTTTTTCCTTTGACGTTTCTCCTGTGGCGCGGACAACCTCAACTGTGCGGTCTTCATCGCTTTTTCGGCTTTAATTCTGGCTGAGTCTTGCGTTTGGACAGGACTGCTCGGCGTGATCGCAGGCGTTGACTGTCGCGCGTACTGTGGCGGCAACTTGAACTCCGGGCTAGTCTGTGCCATTGCCCATGCACCAGTCATTATTGCCAGTAGTGCAGCACAGTGGCGAAGGTGCTTAATCAATGTTTGACTCATAAAACTTGACTTTTGACTCATTAGTAATTATCGAGTATTCGAACATTCGAGTACTCGAACATTCGATTGCTGAATTAATGGAACTGTGCTACCAGATCCAGGCTTCAGGTGACTTTCGGTAGTTGTCGCTTCGGTAATGCTCGTACTTGTTCTTGAACACAATCAGCTGGTAGCTCTCGGGCGGAAGCACGCGTGGTGCCGGAAGGCCATAGCGGTAAAGGGCCAGCTCATAGTGCTTGGCTTGTGGGTCGCAATGCACCAGCAGGTCGGCAAGGGTGTCGCGGTGCGCGCCATAGAACCGCTCGAAGATGGTGGCAGTCTGGTTCTCGTCAATCCAGAAGTAGGCGCTCCACTGGCTGCGCCCTGTACGCCACGTCATGGCGATGCGCTCGGGGCGGCCAGCCCGATGCTGTCCCGACAGGAAATCATCATGCAGTTTGTGTAAGGTACCATCGACACATGACACATCCATGTGTTCCAGACAGGGAATTTGCTCGTCGTCCGATGCATGTCGCTGCCACTTGACCTCGGCATCGGGCCTCCACTGCTCAAAAAGCGGCACCAGCCGGTAGCAGTACTGCGCCATGATGCGGTCAAACAGTTCATGGGGCGGTAGGCCTTTTTTCTGCAGGTTGGCCAGCACAGCACCCTTGATATACTGGCGGCAGTGAGCGTCAATCTTCTCGTATGGGTTGGATGGCATCGATGCCGAGGGTGAGAGGTTGATGCGTCGGCCCTGCAGCCACTCCAGCAAAACACCTTTTTTGCGGCCGCGCAGCCACATAGCTACTCGGCCATAGGGAGCCATGCCCACCACGATGTGGGTATACAGCGGCTCGCCGTCATTGTCGGTTTGCTGCCACAGCTCTTCCATGCGCTCGGTAGGCAGGTCGGCCTCAAGGCTATAGAATGTCTGTTCGACAATACTCAGCCATACCATGTCGAGCTTTCGGGGCATCGGTAGCCCATCGGTTTCAAGCTGTTGGGTCGACAAGATTTCGCCCCACCGGCCCTGTAGCGGAAACCGTTTGGGTACCTCAAGGGCGACTGTGTCATCGATCCACAGCAGTGCAAAGTGGATTTCAGCCGGCCACAACGCCGGTGCCGAGCCTGATACATGTAGGTCGTAATAGTGTGACATCATTTTTTGCCGCTTTTGTCTTCTTCCAGACGACTTCTTACTTTAAGTCCGTATTTGTAAGAGTCCCAAAGCACCTTGACTGTGAAAAAGCCTGTTATGACCTTGTCATCAAGCTCCTTCAATTCATCTTTTGCGGCACTCCGGGTGAGACGCGGCTTGAAGCCGTCTTTGACCTCATGCGAGGCGGCTTTCATCGTCGCCTTGTATTTATTGAGAAACCCTTTTGAGAGTAGGTTCACGTCCCCAATCCAAAGGCCGGCTCTGTTCATCCTGTCAAATAGTTTGGCATTGTCAATTGCAGCGGTTAGCTTGTCTTGATCGGCTATCGCCTTGTCCGCATTGGCTTTCGCCCTGTCTGTAATTGCTTGCGCTCTGTCCGCACTGGCTTGCGCTCTGTCCGCACTGGCTTGCGCTTCGGTCGCACGAGCTTCGGCGGCTTTTTTCTTTTGGGCTTCTTGGAGTGTATTGAGTTGCGTAGTGTCCTCATTGAGCTTATCCGACGCTTCATCGAGTCGCTTTTTGGCTTTGGATTTCCTTCTTTTTCCTTTCTTCCCTTTGTTCTTGATGTTCTTATATGTGCGTCTGGCGTTTTTCGCTGTGGTGGAGCTTGTTTCGACTGCTTCGGATGCTGCCTTGACAGGTTGGGCCATGGCTTTGGCTGATTCGGTTGCAGCTTTGGCTGCTTGTTCGCTTTTCTCGGCTGCTTGGGCGCTTTTTTCGGCTAACTGTTCGCTTTTCTGGGCTGCCTGTTCGCTTTTCTCGGCTATTTTGGTGGTCTTGGCGGCTTTGGCTGTGCTTTCCTCGACTTTTGCGAGCCCTTTGCCGGCTTTATAGATCCTTGCGCCGCCTTTGGCGACCGAGGAGAATGGAATGGCACCCACAAAACTCATAACGGCATTGTCGCGCATCTCATACATCTTGTCGAAGTCGCCCGTGGCGGCGGCATGAATTTCTCGACCCAGATACACAAGACCGTTGGCCAGGTTCACCACTTCGCCCACAACAGGCGCCAGCCCCACACCTTCGCCCACCATCTGAGTGGTATCGAGCCAGGTGCTCTCGTCCTCGTCGCTGTCGGAGGGCTCATCGACATACACATTCTCCTCGACCGACAGCTCAAACCGTGGCGTGTCGTGCTCCGGCTCCTGGCGTATGCCATCGGTTGCTGGCGATGATACAGCCGGAGAACTGCACACTGGCGCAGATTGCGGGGTGATGGGTTGGAACAGCACGTGGTGCTCGAACACGCCGATATACTCGGTGATGAATTTCCATTCGCTGAATTCCTCGCTCATTAGACTGCTCTGCTGCACCAGTTCGGCCAGTAGCGCATCGTGCAGCGACAGCCCGTTGGACTGGTCGAACAGGTAGGAAAAGCCGCGAACGGTATCTTCGATGATCTCAAAACCTACCACCGCCATGTGCACGTTGGCGTTCTCGATGGTGCCCGACAGGTCGTCCAGATAATCGGTCACCAGCTGAGCGGCCTCTTCTATCTTGTCGTCCTGTCCTCCGGGGTCATCTACTGTGCCTTCGTCTTCGTTGACAAAGAGCTGAGAGCAGTCGATGACAAACGATGTGCTGATCTTGCCATGCACATCATAAGCCCTTGACGTCGACCCCTTGATGTCGCGCAAGTGCAGATGGTCGGCCGTGAGATGGGTCATCGTCTCGTGAATCCGAGGGCTAGAACTGCGCTGGATGGTGAAGAACACCTTGACATAGATGTCTACAATATCCTTTTGCGTGCTGTCGGGCGCAGCTACATCCACCGCCTGTGAGTTAACTACCGAATCTCCCATAACTCTCTTAACTACTTAACTACTTAACTACTTAAGTTTACCATATCCAGGCTCCTGAAGGCAGTCGGTAGCCTATGCTGCGATGATGCTCATATTTGTTCTTAAACACAATCAGCTGGTAACTCTCGGGCGGAAGCACGCGCGGAGCCGAAAGACCATACCGGTAAAGGGCCAGCTCATAGTGCTTGGCCTGTGGGTCACAATGCACCAGCAGGTCGGCAAGGGTGTCGCGGTGCGCGCCATAGAACCGCTCGAAGATGGGGGCGGTCAACAGAGGGTCAAACTGCACATACATTATCCACTCCACTTTGCCCGTGTGCCAAGCAAGGGTCATTTGCTCTGGGCGACCCGACCAATGGTGCTCTATGAGAAAGTCGCTATGAGTCTTGTCGAATGTGCCATCGGTGCAACCTATTTCCACAAAACTGAATTGAGGCACGTTATCGGCATCAGCACGATATCGCTCCCAACGTTGCTCGTGTTCTAGCCACTGCTCAAACAACGGCACTACACGGTAGCGGTATTGCTTCATCAGTCGCCCAAACAGTTCTGCATCAGGCAGCCCATTGAGAATCAAATTTTCGTGAACCTCAGCATCGTTATTGATATAATATTGGCAATACTCGTCGATGGTGGCTCCGCTCGTGGTGGGTGAAAACTGATCCATCGGTACCGACACCTCATCGCCTCTAATCCAGCAGTGGAGCGAAGACTTGCGTGCACCGCGTAGCCATAATGCGACCCATCCGTATGGAGCCATCCCCACCACAATGTGAGTCAGCAAAGGGCCACCTACTACAGGGTCTTCTTCTTGCCACTGCTCTTGCAGCTTGGCTGTGGGCAAGTCGGCCTCTATCGAATAGAACTTGTGTTCGACAATCGAGAGCCATACCATGTCGAGCTTAACGGGCATTCGATACTCATCGTCAAGACGCAAACCGGTCGACTGAATTTCGCCCCACCGACCGCTGAAAGGAAACTGTTTGGGCACTTCAATGGCATCCTTGTCATCGACCCAGAGCAGAGCGAAGAAGGTCTCTGTTGGCCACAAGCTGGGAGCGATGCCCGAGGCCAAAATCGGATGGTCGTTTCGCGGTTGTTCCATTTTAGTTACCGGTAAAGAATAAGTGGCTATATGCTTTCGGCCACGGCATTATAGTCAACCATGTGCAATTCACGGGCGTTAGTGCCGTCGCCGCGATACACGATGCGGCAAATCGTGTTCCCAATTTTGCTCGGTCCATGCACCCAGTCGGAAAACATCGCGTCGGTTGAGGTGAAATGCAGATAAGTGCTACGGATATATCGATAGAACTGCGACTTGAAGCTGCCCTGTGGATAGTACCAGTGCCGGCCGTTCACCGTCTGGGCGCGGGATATCAGCTGCTCACCGTAGGAACGCAGGTCGCCGGGAATCTCAAATCTCATGGGCAGAGGGCCATACATATGCCTGTGGGTTTTCGTACAGGCACGCGTCAGCATCATGCGCAGGGGTATTGTGTTATAACCCGCCTTGAGTGTGCGGGTCACTGTGATTTTGTCGGTCAAGTAGTTTGTCGATGTCTTGCCCGATGTCGAGATGGCACTTATCCAGCCCAGGTTTTGCAACGAGGTCTTGTCGAGGATGGCTGTGATGCCACTGCTCGATTGAGGATTCTCAACATACACTCGTGTCTTGCCTTCGACCAGATTTAGTGTGTCGAGCGAGAGCTTGATTTGCTCTTTTTGGGCCAGATAGCCTCCTCCCACATCGCTGTGGCAACCGGGAATGAAAAACTCGGCATTGCCGCCCGCATCTGATGCGTTACCAATGTCGGTAAGGCCAAAGTGTTGCCGGAATTCGTCCATCGCACATATGTGAAACGTGTTCTTGACCTTGCCCAGGGTGGGCGAGTGTTGCCCATAGTCGCTAACGTTGTTCTTATAACTGATTCCGATTGAGGTGACGGTGTCGTAGATGCCCAGAAAATCGACCTGTGACTTGGCCACGATGTCATCCATGAAGTGCAAGAAGTTTTGCGAGTAATAGCTACGGGCCGAATACTTGGCAAAGGCATCTTCGCAAGCCAGACGCTCACCGGGCGACCGCGCTACCAAAAATGCGAACAATCTGGCACAGGCCGAGCCGCGACTGAAACCGAATACGTCGAAGTGAATCTCATCACGCTCCGTCAGCGAGCCGAAACATTTGAGCATCATTCTTATCATCGTCACTGCCTTGCTCACCAGCGAAACCACGCCTGTCACGCCCGCTCCAAAACCGCTACCGCTCACATTGGCGATGTCCTGCATGGTGCTGTCGCGGTTGATGGCACCTGTTCCGGCACCCTCAACATAGATGTTGAAGCGATACACTTCATAGTCGCTTTGCGCTTGCTTGAACTCTTCGCCCGACATGGCTTGGTATCGACCGTGCAGAATGGCCACATTCGAGTAGTCATTATCCTTGCTCCGCCGCTGTCCCAGTTCATGCGCTCCATACTGGTTCAAGTTGTAATTGACTTTGAATTCCCAGTCTTGGTCATTCCTTTGTTGCCTCCTGAATGCGATGGCATCTTCTTTCTGAACCATGTTGTTGCCCGTGCCGTCGAAAAACACACCGAAGTAGATGCGCTTGTCGCGTATGGTGTGCTCATTGAGCAGCACCTGATCGGGGACATCGGCGTTGACGATTCCTATTGATGCCATGGACTATCTAGGGTGGTAGTGGAATTGGAGCGTGGTAAAGTGGTTACATGATTATGACCGACAACAGTAAAACCCTATTTGTATAGTTTGGCTGCTTCGTGGTCGCTGAGGATGCGGCATTGCACACGGTTCGCGTCAAGGGTAGGCATGAACTGCTGAATGCCACCACCCTCGGTAAGCGCACCCTTGTGTTTTTCCTTGTCGCCGAACCGTACCGACCATGTGTCGGCCACATTCTGCTTGTAATCGTGATTGTCGCCGTTATACTTTTGGGCTGTGCTGCGCAGCACTCGCATCGGCTCGGTCAGAGTAAGCTCGCACAGCTGGCGCGACTGGATGCTTCGTGCATCGCCGTCGCCGGTATAGCCCATGATGCCCACTTGGCCGGGATTACTGATGGCATCGGCCGGCATGGTATATTTGCCCAGGATGGGCGTGCCATCGGCATTGATGGCACAGTACATATACACCTTTGTGCCGGCCGGCAGGTCTAATACCTCTACATCTGTGTCAAAGTCAATTGCGTTGGCCTCTTGAATGCGCTCAGGGGCGTACTGGCGATAGAAATCTTCGGCGGTCTTGCGGCGTTCGGCGGCGAGTTGCGATGTACTCGGTGCTGCCTGAGTGCCATCTTCGCTATTCGCTGTCCGCTGTTGGCTGTTCGCTGTTGGCTGTTCGCTATTCGCTGTTCGCTTCTCGAAGCTACCGGCTTGTTGCTTCTGCACATAGGTGGTGCCCTCGCCATGCTGGCCATCGTCGGTGATCGAAATTACACCACCCCATTGGCACATGCACTTGCAGCTCTTGAGCAGAGCGGGAGGACCCTGAACAAGATAGTCGGGCTTGCCGGGCATCCAGGGGGTCAACGTGCCGGGCACGCAGGGCATGGGCGTGAGCTTGCCATGAGCAGCGGCGGTGGCACTGCCTGTGGGAGGATAGGTGACCGTGCGGCAGCGGCCAAAGCCCGGAATGTTGGCCATCGACTTGTGGTCCATGATGTTGGCCATGCGCTGCCCCGCCAGCCACACCGTGCGGTCGGGAAGCACAACCAGTCGTGCCGTGGATGTGCCGAAGGTGCAGCGCATCTCAGCGCCTGAGCATACGTAGGAGTCAGCCATGGCTTAGTTCGCTTATGCTTGGGTGTCCAGGCCGGTGTTGACATGAATGGTGCACGATGACCCCGAGGCCAGTGCCAGCAGATGGCGCTTGAAGTAGGCGCGGTCCATGCCGGCTTGCATCGGGTCGCTGGTGTAGTTCTTAATCGCAAAAGTCACGTCTTTGTTGCCCAAGCGGTCGAGCTCGGCCATTGTCTTGCGGATGTGGGCCATGCACGACTCGCGCGATCCGGTGTACAGAGGCCGTCCATCGCTGTACAGCTCAACGTAACCCGTGCGATGCAGATAAATCTCTATTCGTATTGATGACGAAAAAATATTAACCATTTTAATAATTAATAATTCTTAATTCTTAATTCTTAACGTTGTTCGCTGTCAGTTCACTTTCACAACTGCTGCCTTGATGTCGATCTTCGAGCCGGCGTTCATGGCCATCTCGCTCTCGGCCTTGGCGTGGTGCACCTGCGAGTATTCCATGAGCTTCTGCTCGGCCTCGGTGCGGATGTCTTGAGCGGTGACTTGAAGCTTGTGAGCCACCTTCTCATCCTTGTTGTCGTTGATACGCACAAACTGGTTCTCACTAACTGTGAGCGAGTCGTTGCGGTCGATGCTGGTGGTGCGGTCTTGGCCTGCATGCTCGCGGATGTCGTTGTCGGCTGTGCGCTGCATGTCATGCAGGGCCGAGATGAAGATGTCGTTGTCGGCACTGACAGTGACATCGTGCCCAGCGTGCATGATGATGTCCTTTTCGGCATACATCTCGATGTTGCCGGTCGACTCCAGTTTGATGAGCTTCTCATCGGTGGAGAATGTGATGATATAGTTCTCCTTCTCGTGGTCGTAGATGCGGATGTAGCCCCCCTCGCCCCGATCCCATATCTCAATGGTGTGACCGTTGCGCGTGCGGATGGCCTTGACCTGGTTGTCACCGGGCAGCCAAGCCTGGTCGGGATTGCCCGGACCGTTATAGAGCGTGCCTTTGACATAGGGGCGCTCGGCATTGCCACCCTCAAAGTCAATCATCACCTCCTCGCCAATCTCGGGAATGAAGCTGAACCCTTTGCCGCCACCAGCATAGGGTTGCGACAGTCGCAACCACGGTGTCTTCATCTCGTCGCTCTGCTGGGACTGCCAGTCAAACTGCACGCGTATGCGCCCCAGTCCGTTGGGATCCTCGTTGTCAGTGACACGTGCGCGACACGATGTGGCCACTGGGTAGACCTCGGTGGCGCGGTAGGGAGGCCAGTCGCACTGACTTGAGATGCCAGTGAAGTGGTTGAAGTACACACGGCTATCATCAAACTTGTGGGTAAGGCCGATAATGAGAATTTCGTCTTGCACGACCTCGCTGCGCGTCTGGTTGTTGTAGTCGGTCAGATAGTTGTCGTGAATGCACAGTGTGCCGCCTAGGCGCAGGCGAGAGCAGTAGGTGGTGCCAGTATAGGTAAGCATGTCGGCTTTTTGGCCGCGGGCCTGGGCCTTGGTCGAGATGTTCAGTATCGTCTCTCGTCCGTCGACATCGGCAAATCCACCCGAGTGCAAATGCTGCAGTGTGGGTTTGCTATAGCGACGCTGCGACGCCTCGAAGGCCTGCTCACTCAGCGTGTTGTAGCGACGGCTCATCTCGGGTTCACCGGCCCGGAGCTCAGAATCGTAGGCGTTGTAGGACGATGCCACGTGGCTGAATGCTGTATGCCCTATGCGCAGGTTCACGTTATAGCTGGGGATGTCCTGCCCGGGATAGTTGAGCGAGACCTGGTCGCCCGACTGCAGATTGCCGAACACCAGTTGGCTGCCGTCGTGATACATCCACTCGCCATAGCGGCGCGCCAGGCGCACGAGAAACTCATAGTTGGTCTCGTTGTACTGCACACAATAGGGGATGACATCGGTGAAACGGCTATTGACCACCGAGTCAATGTCGCTCGAGTAGTCGCTGAGCACATCGCGTACGATGTCATCAAGTGTCATCTGCTCAAACGACTTGCATGTCGCATTATCGTCGAGCAGGGCATCGTGACTGCGTGCCTCAAGATAGATGCTGAACTCGGTGTCGGATCGACTGCCTGAAGCATTGACTATCACACCGTTGAATCTCACTTCGTCGGTCTTGCCGCTAGTACCGTTGATAGAATGTTCCTCGATGTTCTCGGTGCTCAACGACAAGCTGATGTCTTTGCCGATAATCTGACCGCAAACCGCAAACTGAACTTCCTCGATGTGTTCATCGGGGCCGCGGTGCAGTCGCAGCGACAACGTCGAGGGCGACAACAGGCGCTCAGTGATCAGGAAGTCATCCATGCGATAGGTCAGGCCGTTGAGCTCGATGTTGAAGTCCTGCGATGGTGTCCCATTGTCAATGGTGACCGATAGTTGCTTGATGGATATGGACATGATGATAGGCGATGGGGTGGTTGTTGCGAGGTGCCGTGTCAGTTGCTCCAGTCGTTGATGAATGTGGCGCTGTCCACAGTGCCGATGCGTATAATCTGGGCACTGATGGTCACGGTGGTGTACATTAGCTTGCTGTCGTTGTCGTTGAAGTAGTCTTGCAGCTCGATACAGTAGGCATTGGCAAACTCCACGCTCTTGTAACTGCGCTTGTTGTGGTTGGAGAACACCACAAACCTCAGGATGCCGCCATTGACCTCGGTCTTGTTGAACATCCACTTGTAGAAGAACAAATCATCGTCGCTGGTCGAGGGCATTACCATCGTGATGGTGCCGCCACGCGGACGCGATGTGGGCTTGCCGGTGTCGTCAATGCTTTGGCTGAACTTGTAGCTGCACTCGACCACACCATAGGTACGGCCGGCTATTTTTAGCTTTCCTTGTAGTGCCATGTGATGGATTTTTAGAGTAAAGGGCGAGACTTGCCCGGCAAGTCTCGCCCGGGTTAGCATGACTGGCTTGCGTCAGCGAACCGTCCAGCGGTTGTCGTGACGAGCATTGCCAATCGAAATCTCCTTAGCCGAAATGGTGAACTCCTCATACTGCAGTAACGAGTTGGTCGAGTCGTAGGTCTCGGCATACTCCACCACGTAGCCCTCCTTGAAATCGAGGTGCTTCATCTCACCGCCCTGGCGGTTGGGGAAGCTGATCTTGCCACTCTTGCTCATGTAGGTGTCAATCATCCACTCGAGAATCTCGGTGTTCCCGTCATCGTTCGACTTGACCTTGACATAGATCTTGCCGCCACGGGTGGTGCCGGTAGGCTGACCCTCGACATCGGTCTGCTGGTTGAGCTCGTAGCGCACATAGATGACCTCGCGCTCCTGGATGCCGTCGGCACTGATGGTTGCTGTTCTTGTTGCCATAAAATTAAGCTTTTAAATTGGGGTTAATAAAATAGGTGAATTGTAACGTGATTATTTAAGTTTTTCAAGCTCGTGATTTGTCCACTGATTAGTGGAACTCTAATCTCTGATCTTCTAGTTCTTCAACTTGCTCAAGTTTGTGAATCTGAGTGGGTTGAGTTGTGTCAGTTGACATTCTGCTCCCAGTCGACACCAGCCTTGCCATTGTGACCGGTGAGCTCAATCAAGAAGTTTTTGGCTGCAAAGAAAGGCTTCAATTCCACTTCGATGTGGATATCCTTGGTGTTAGGATCCTGGTTGATGCCTTTGAGGTTGTAGTTCTCAATGAGTTTGCCCGGACCCTTGTAGTCGCTAAGGAAGTCGTGTACCGCCTCGGTCAGCTCGGCCTTGACACGGCCGTCCCAGTTGGTGAACGCCTCGTCGTTGAAGAAGTTCTGGAACACCTTGCCAATCCAGTCGAACACGCGCACAATGGGATATTCCTGCAGACCCATCGTGGCACCGTTGTAGAGCGAACGGTTGCTGAAAGCCATTGTGCGCCCATCTTCCTCGACCATGGGCACGACACCCAGGTCGATGAGTGTAGCTATCTCCGACTTGTGAAGGTGCATGCGGGCACCCTTGACGTTATCGAGTGTGCCATATTTCTTGCCGGCAACGCCTTGGGCAATGACCACCTCTTCGGTGTTGGTCATGCGGCCAGCCAGGGCTGCCGAGGCGGGCAGATATAGGTCATCGTCCTCATTGGCCAACTCCGAACGCTTGCGACCCAGCAGATAGTTGCAGGTCATGACAACGTTGGCCATATAGGCATCCTGACTCTGAAGCTCGGCATAGTCAAGCTGGGTCTTTAGGTCCTCAAAGTCCTGACAGTCGCTGAAGTCGGTGACCATAATCACCTTGTTGCGGCTGGCAGTCTTGCCCCACATGCGCAACGTGGTGGCATCGCCCAGATAGCCGGGCATCACCAGCAGGCTGTAGTTGTTTTTCAGACTCAAGCGGTCGTAGTACTCCTCAAGCTCGCGACGGATGGCGATGGTGTCGTCCGAGTCGCTGTCGCCCAGGTCTTCTTTGCTCACGTTCATCAGTGTCAGACAGTCGACCTTGCCTTGTCCGGCGTTGGCAAAGAACGAGTCGAGCGAGCGATAGGTCACCTCTAGCTGCCGCAACTGGTCGTGAAGCTCAAAGAGGTTGCTCTGCAGGTTCTCTTCGGCCTTGCCACGCTCACTGGCGCATTGCTCGATAATCTGCTGGGGGTCGCTCGAGCCGTCCTCTAATATCGAAATCCATAGTGCAAGCTCGTTCTTGAGCTTGCCGCGGGCATCGGCATAGGCCGCGTCGTTGAGAAATATGTTTTTGGCCGCCTTGCGACGCGGGTCCATGTTCTCGACACCTTTAATCAGTCCCTTGACCAGTTGGAATCCTCCAAACTTGCCCAGCCCGGCGATGCTCTCCTGCAACGCGGCTGCGGGGTCTTGTATTCTCTCGCGCTCACGCAGCTCGCTAGCTGCCGACTGAGCTTGTTTTTGCATTTCTTCTCCTGCCATAATTCTTTGGGTTAGTAGTTACTCAATGGGTGGCTTAGTTACGCGTTGTCTTCCAGTTCTTGGAGCAGGGCGCGAAGCGCGGTGGCCAGATTGCCGCGGGCAGCGGCATCCTTGAGCGTATTGCGCAGTGTCTTGTTCTTTTCAAGCTGTCGTATCACGGCGTTAAAGGCGTCAATCTTGGCCTGCTCACCGCCAAGCAGTTCGCTCTGGGCTATGAGCTGGGCGTCGTCAAAATCCTTGATTGAGCGGAAATCAAAGTCTTCGTAGACCGAGCCGCCCTCTTCGGTGGTCAGAGCCACACCTTCTTTCTTGGGCTGAAAGTGCTCGAACACTTCTTGCATACTGCGAGCCTTGAACGGCTCGCGGTCCTCGTCGCCTACAGGCGGTTGGTCTGTGAATTGGTCGGCATACAATGCGCGATTTTGCGGAAACTCGATGATGCCATCTTGCGCGTTGGCGTCAAGCACCTTGGTAATTACAGTCTTTCTTGCCATAACGTTGGGGGTTTGTATTTGTGTTTCTGTTTTTGGTTTATCGCATTGGTGAACGGAGCAATAACCTAATTTGTTGATGATGTGACGAATAGCGTCCATCAGCTTAACAATGATAGTTTTGCGTGCCATAAAGTTTTATGGGAATTTGTCGCTTAAGAGTCAGTGCCGCCGGTCGGCTCGGGGCTGTCGATATCCCACATGATGCTGCTCGACTCTGCGTCGTAACGCATGGTCACTGTGTCACCGCTGGTGATGTCGCCACTGATGATCAGCTTCGACAACGGGCGCCGAATCTCCTTGCGGATGATGCCCAGAATGGGGCGCGCACCATAATGTGCATTGAAGCCCACACGTGTCACATAGTCGCGAGCGGTGTCGTCGATGACCAAACTTACGTTCTGTTCTGTCAGTGTCTTGAGCAGATGCTTGATGTGGATGTCAAAGATGCGGTCAATCATCTCGCTCGTGATGGGAGAGAAAGGTACAATCTCGGTCAAACGGGCCAGGAACTCTGGACGGAATTGGCCCTGCATCACTTCAAGCAGCTGGTCGTGTGTGGGCACCTTGCCTTCACCGAACGACTGGAAAATGTAGTCGCTGCCGATGTTGGACGTGAAAATAATCAGTGCGTTGGAGAAGTCACCTACTCGGCCCAGACGGTCGTGGAGCTTGCCTTCGTCCAGAATCTGCAGGAACAAGTCAAACACCGAGCGGTGCGCTTTTTCAATCTCGTCGAAAAGCACCACACTGTAGGGGTGCTGGCGTATCTGGTTGACCAGCAGACCGCCCTCCTCATATCCTACATAGCCCGGAGGAGCGCCGTAAAGCAGTGCCACCGAGTGCTCTTCTTTGTACTCCGACATGTCGAACCGCAGTATACTGCTCTCGTCATTAAACAGAAACTCGGCCAGCGATTTGGCCAACTCGGTCTTGCCAGTGCCGGTGGGGCCGAGGAAGAAGAACGAGCCCATAGGCTGGCCCTTCTTGTTTAGGCCCGACCGCGACTCGTAGATGGCATCGAGAATGCTTTTGATGGCATGATTCTGTCCTACCACACGGCGATGCAGGATTTCCTCGGCATGCGTGAGCTTGTCGCGCTCCTCGCTCTGGATGTTGCCCATGGGGATGCCAGTCATCTGCGACACCACATCGCGCACTGCATCGCATTCCAGTCGCTCGGCTGCCGGGCTGTTGCCCGCAAGCTGCGCCAGCTCATTGCTCACCTTGACCGAGGCCATGGCGCGGTCCAGCAGGTCGAGCGCCGACGAGGGTAAGTGCCGTTCGGGCATATAACGTTTGGCCAGACGTACAATCTCGGCCGGAATGTCGTCGGCGATGGGCAGGCCGTGGAAGTCAATGTAGGCCCTGCACTTGTTGCTCAAGATGTCGATGGCCAGTGATTCGGAGGGCTCTTCGAGCGTGAGTTTCTCAAAGTAGGGAGTCAGCTCTTTGTCTTTCTCAATGTCTTTGGTATAGCCGTCTACTGTGGTCGTGACCAGCAACTGCAATTTGTTGTGCTGAATCAGGCGTTTGATGTTGGGCAGTATGCCCGACAAGAGCGACTGCTTGTCCTCAACACGGTGGAAGTTCTCTATCACCAGCAGAGGGTGAGCAAGCATAGTCAGCGACTCTACCACTTGCTTGAAGCGGTCTTCTATCTCTCCCTTGTAGCTTACGCCTTGGCTCAGCATAATCAGGTCTAGCTCGTAAGGGTGAAGCTCACTCAGTGAAGCGGGCATCTCGCCGGCGGCAATGCGGCGCGACAACTCTCTGACCAGACTGGTCTTTCCCACACCGGTCTCGCCAACCAGCAGCAAGTTTGCCCGGTCTTTTCGTGCAAGCACCTCGACCATCGAGCGGATTTTTTCATCGAAGCCAATCATAGGCTCAGAGGCAGTGTCCTCCATCAAGTTGACACAATATCCGTTATCGGTCGTGGTGGCGGCATTGCTGCTCAATGCTTGGCTGGCACCATGACCGGCAACGATGGTCGCCGATCCACCACCCAGTGCGTTGAGCACTTGAGAAGCCTGCAGCGGCATGGTCTTGAGTTGCTCGTAGCTGAATCCCACGCCAGGCGACAACAGTGAGGCCAGCAGGCACAAGAAGTTGGACGGCTCGGCACCGTGTTTCTCGCACAGGTTTATTGCCTCTTTGGCTACATTCTGTGCCTCATGCGATAGCTCAATGCCCTTCATGCAGTAAGGCGACCTGCCGCATTGTTGAATGCGCATATCGGCCCAGTCAACCAGATAATAATAATCGGCATTGAGTGTGTCCTCTATCACATGATACAAGTTTATGCTCTTGTGCAGCAGTGCGCGTAATAGGTGAGCTGGCTCAATCTGCGGATTCTTGTTGTCGTTGGCATAGGCTTGAGCTATATGCAAAAAACCATTGGGCAGTTGCTCCAGATAATCGATATATTTGCTCATAATTGTTTTTGTTTTCTGCAGTTAGGAAGTTAAATGGTTAAAATGAGTCTCAAATTGTATGGTGGCATTAGGGTCGCGGAGTGCCGCGAGATGAACCTTGCATTAGCTAGGGGGAGGTAGTCAAAAATTAAAGATTCTCTTCGTCGGCCTCCAATATCTCGCAACCGGTAGCCGACAGCTCGTCGAAGAAGGCCGAGTAGTCGCCCATGTCCTTGAGCTCGACTTTAGTAATACCATGCTTTTGAAGAAGCTCCTCTGCTTGCTCGACCGATTCTAGTCTCAGAGGGTCATCAAACCCGGGAATCTTCACTTCCTCTGACAGGTCAATTTCTTGCCAACCCCAGGTCTTGATAATTTCGAGTTCATTTATATACTCATCGTCAGGCAAGCTGCTTGTGCCGAACATAATGTCATTCAGTATTCTAAAGATAATATTTAGCGCAGCGGCTACTACTCCTGCAACCAGTATTCCCCATGTGGAAATGCGCCCGGCCTGCCAGCGCCACCAGGTGAACCAGCAAAACACGCCCACAGCAACGATGCCTGTGATGATGAGTTCCACGGCCTCAGCTATAGTCTTTCGGGATGCTCGCTTCATGCACTTGGAACAAAGCGGGATAATCAAGTGCAGTATTGAGTACTTGTTGTCAGAGAAAAGGAGAAAATCTCTCTGCTTTCCTGAGTCAACATCGGGCTTCCCGCACAGGCCACAAGTCTCTCTGTTGTAGGGGTAGGGGATTACTATTAGCATGACTGTTGAAAATAACTATGAGGTGAATATTCTATTTTCTTTAATCAATAGGTGTGTAGATAAGTAAACAAACATATTCTTAAATAGCACTGTCCATACTTCACAACTGCGAAGTCATACGGATCACCCCGGCAGTTAAATTTTTCAATTTTCAAATGGGTCAAATGTCGTTCTATCCTATTTCTTCACTGATAGCAAGACGACTCAATTCTCCACCCTCTCGATAAAGGCAGTGGGGATGTAGGCTGTGGAGAGAAAACCGATGCCGGTGAGTGTGACCACAACACGCTGCTGGCCGGCAATTCGTGCCACGCGGCCTTCTACGCCACAAAATGCGCCCTGGGTAATAAGCACGCGGTCGCCATTGCGAAACTTGCAGCGTTCGGGCGATACTATCAATACATGTTCGTTGTGCGTGTGGGTGGCGAGGATAAAATTGACCATCTCGCTCTCGGGAATGACGAGTGGAGGGTTGAAACCATCATCGTTATGGTCCAGACGGTTATAATAGTACTCTATATAGGGCAGTTCGGGAGTCTCTCGCACATAGCGACGAGACTGCTCAGCGGTCATGTAGGCAAAAACCAGATTGGGCAACAGAGGCATCAGACGCACACACAACTTGTTGTTGATTCGTCGTCTGACATAGCGCTGCGCAACATAAGCATAGGTGCCGTTATTAATAAGGTGTTCTGCGACCTTGCGCTCACGGCCATAGGTGGCGCGAAGAACGTACCATTTCATGTCGGACGATGGCGCATACCTCACGGACACCCCTTTCTGCGACTTGGCTTCGGGGAGGGTGACGGCCACTGTGGCTGCACGCGCAGGAATAATGCCGCCTGAACGGCTACTCACATTAGACAATGTGCTCATATCGGACCTGTTGGGTTGCCGTTGAGGTTCGATAACGACACAAAAAATGACGTGGAATCGTTCAGCTGTCCATTCCACGTACCGAGGTTCTAGCATTACCCATTGTTGTTGAACAGACAACGTTAGAACCCACGCCGATATGCATAATCAAACTCCGCTCCTTGGATGGCACTGGTTATTGGTACCATCTAGAGTGCTTTGTGCGAATACACATCCCATGGACATCTACCGTTGCTATGTTCCGGACAACAATTGAATGAAATTTGCTAGATTTCGATACGTCCTGAACGAAGCGATTGTAAACGCCTTTTCTATGTCCAATTTTTGCTATACCCACCCTCCCGCTATCTGCTGCGTTAATTACCAACAGTTTAGCATCGGCGCGTCTCAACGATGTTATCACATCGCAATAAATACTAACAAAAATTGTTCACAAATTTAGTAATAATGCACCAATTAAAAAAAGTTTCAACAGGTGATTTCACGATAATTTACAAAAATTAATAAAACTTTGCGTTTCTGTTTTTTGCCGTAACCATTGGATGGCTGTGGCGCATGCGGTGATGTGCTATAAAAAATCGCCGCCCATTTTCAGGGCGGCGATTGAATGTGCTTGATAAGGCTGAAAGGATATTAATCCTCGTCTTGCTTCGACTCCTCGTACTCCTTGAGCAGCTGCGACTGTACGTCGGCAGGAACAAGTTCGTAGCTGGCAAACTTCATGTTGAACGAAGCGCGACCACCGGTGATTGAGCTCAGCGCGGTCGAGTAGCTTGCCATCTCCTTCAGAGGTATCTTAGCTTTAATCTTCTCCAGACCGTTGCTGCTGCTCATGTCCATCATGATGCCGCGGCGGCCCTGAAGGTCGCTCTGCACACCACCCATGCTGTCGCTGGGCAACAGAATCTCGACGTCATAGACAGGCTCGAGCACCTTGGGGTTGGCGTTGCGGAACGCATCGCTGAAGGCGTGACGAGCTGCCAGACGGAACGAGATTTCGTTGGAGTCAACCGGGTGCATCTTACCATCGTAGATGCACACGCGCACGTCGCGGGCATAAGAGCCGGTCAGTGGGCCTTGCTCCATGCGGTCCATGATACCCTTGACGATGGCGGGGATGAAGCGTGCGTCGATAGCACCACCCACGATACAGTTGTAAATCACAAGCATGCCGCCCCATTCCAGAGGTATCTCCTGCTTGTCGCGGATGCTCATCTTGTACTCCTGGTTGCCGAACTTGTAGGTGTCGGGTTCGGGGTCGCCCTCGCGATAAGGCTCAACGATCAGGTGAACTTCACCAAACTGGCCCGAGCCACCCGACTGCTTCTTGTGGCGGTAGTCGGCGCGTGCGGCCTTGGTGATGGTCTCGCGGTAAGGAATCTTGGGCTCCTGGAATTCAATCATCACCTTGTCGTTGTTCTCGACACGCCACTTGAGTGTGCGCAGGTGGAACTCGCCCTGGCCACTGACGATGGTCTGCTTCAGCTCCTTGCTCTGCTCGATGAGCAGTGTCGGATCCTCCTCGTGCATACGGTTGAGGATGGCACCCAGCTTCTCAATCTCACTCTCGTTCTGCGGGCGGATGGCACGCTGGTATTTGGGAGCGGGATACTCGATGAAGTCGAACGAGCTCTCAAGTCCCTTCTCGTTCAGCGTGTTGCCACGGCGCACGTCCTTGAGCTTGACGGTGGCACCCAGGTCACCGGCAGCCATCTCGTCGACAGCGGTCTTGGTCAGACCACACACAGCATTGAGCTGAGCCACGCGCTCCTTCGAACCGCGGTTCATGTTGTTTAAGTCGGTACCGGCCTTGATGGTGCCCGACATCACCTTGAAGTAACTCACCTCGCCGATGTGCGGCTCCACGGTGGTCTTGAAGAAGAACAGGCTCACGGGGCCAGCAGGATCGAGAGCTACCTCGTTGCCCTCGACATCGGTCTGTGCAGGCATATCTTGGGGGGAGGGAACCACTCCGCCCAAGATCTCGAGCATGCGGTCGATGCCCATCTCTTTCTCGCCACTGCAGCACATCACAGGAATGATGCTGCAGTCAATCAGACCCTTGCGGATACCGTCGAGCATCTCTTCCTCGCTCAGCTCGCCAGTTTCGAAGAACTTGTCCATCAAGGTCTCGTCGTTCTCGGCTGCCATCTCCACCAGGGCGCTCTTCAGCTCCTCGGCTTTGTCGGCGAGCGACGGATCGATGTCACTGATAGTGGCCTTTCCGCCGTCGGGTCCATAGGTGAGCTGTTTCATCAGCAGCAGGTCAACGATGCTCTTGAAGCCCGGGCCGCTGGTGGCGGGGAACTGCAGGGGCACAACCTTGTTGCCGAAGGTCTCACGCAGGCTGTTCAGCACGTTGTCAAAGTCGCTCTTCTCGGCTTCCATCTTGTTGATGGCCATGAGCAGCGGCTTATGAGCGGCATCGACGATGCGATACTGGTTCTGCGTGCCCACCTCTACGCCATACTGGCCATCGATGAGCATCAGCGAAGCCTCAGTCACGCCCAGGGCGGTCACTACGTTGCCCACAAAGTCATCACTACCGGGGCAGTCGATAAAGTTGAGCTTTTTGCCGGCTGCTTCAGCATAAAACAGGGTTGAGAACACCGAGTAGCCATACTCTTTCTCAACGGGGAAGTAGTCGCACACCGTGTTGCCGGCGTCGATACTGCCCCTACGATTGATGGTGCCACATCCGTGGAGAATTGCCTCGGCCATGGAGGTCTTGCCCGACCCCTTGCCACCCAGCAAAGCGATGTTGCGAATTTCGTTCGTCTTGTAAGTCTTCATTTAGTTTTTATGTTGTTAAGAAAAATTGAGTTGGTCTCTGTGAGAATGAAAAAATGGACCCAACGAATGCCATTTTTCATTTCAAGCCACAAAATTAATAATAACTTGTGAAAAAATGGGCTTTTTGATTCAAAAAATGCTTTTGTTTAATTTTTAATAACTAATTTTGCCCGCAAAACTCTATTTCCTGTCTAATATGGCCGGCCTTTATGTGCATATACCTTTCTGCAAGCAGCGATGCGTCTATTGCGACTTCTACTCGACAACCGACACGGCGTTGCAAGCCTCCTATGTGGATATGCTCATCGCCGAGGCGCACAACCGTCACGGTGAGATTGCGCAGGAGTTCAAGACACTGTACTTGGGTGGAGGCACTCCCTCATGGCTCGACACAGCGTTGTTGGTCAGGCTGCTCGACGGGCTGCGTGTGGCCCTGCCACTGGGCGGTGTGGAGGAGTTCACTATCGAAGTCAATCCCGATGATGTCACAACCTGCTATGCCGAGGCTCTGGCTGCCGTAGGCGTTAACCGTGTGAGCATGGGGGTACAAAGCATGGTCGACGATGAGCTTCGCTTCATGCGCCGCCGCCATGACGCACGGCGGGTCATTGATGCGCTAGCCGTGTTGCGAAACCATGGTATAGACAATATCAGTGTTGACCTGATCTATGGGATTCCTGGGCAGACGATGCGCTCGTGGCAGCATTCGCTGGACCAAGTCATCGACATGGGGGTGCAGCATATCTCGGCCTACAACCTCAGCTACGAGAAGGGCACACCATTGTGGCTAATGCGCCAGCAGGGTCAGCTCACCGAGGTCGACGATGACACCTGCGTGGCGATGTACCGCTTGCTGGTCGAGCAACTTAAGCATGCCGGATATGAGCATTACGAAATCTCCAACTTCGCACTGCCCGGACTGTACTCTCGGCACAATTCCTCCTATTGGGACGGCACGCCCTATCTGGGCCTCGGTGCGGCGGCGCACAGCTACGACGGCGAGGTGCGTCGATGTAACATAGCCGACCTTCGAGGCTACATGCATCATATCATTGACCAGGATGTTGCCTACAGCGAAGAGAGGTTGTCACCTAGTGAACAGTATGATGAGACTGTGATGCTGGCGCTGCGCACAGCACGAGGGCTTGACACCTCCATCATCCACCATCGTTTTGGGCAAGACATCTATGACTATCTCATGCTTCAGGCCCGGCCGCATATAGCCGCCGGACTGCTTACCGCCCAAGCCGGCTGGTTGCGTCTCACTCCCGAGGCGGTGATGGTGAGTGACAACATCATCAGCGACCTTTTCAGGTAATCAATGCACAACAACTGCCTTGACAATGCCTAAGCTCAAAAGTTCAAATGCTCAATCACTCGATAACTGAACCTCCCCCCTACAAAACAAGCTTGAAATGAAAAAGTTATTAATGACAATGATGTGTTGCCTGGCACTGCAGACACAGGCTACCGACTTCTGGCTGGGAGCCGATATCAGTGGCACAACCGAGCTGGAAGCACGTGGAGTGCAGCTCTACAATGCACAGGGCGAGCCACGCGAGAATACACAGCTCATGCGCGAGTTGGGACTGAATGCCGTCAGATTGCGCGTGTGGGTCAACCCCAAGGGCGACTTTTGCAGCCCGGTAGATGTATTAATGATGGCCTTGCGCGCCCAGCGGTTAGGCATGGCTGTGATGATAGATTTCCATTACAGCGACTGGTGGGCCGATCCTGCCAAGCAAAATATCCCCCAAGCATGGCTAGGGCTAGGCTACGAGCAGATGAAGCTGGCGCTGGCCCAGCACACACGGGGCACCCTGCAGTTGCTCAAGACGGCCGGTATCGATGTGCGATGGGTGCAGGTGGGTAACGAAACCACGCACGGCATGTTGTGGGATATGGGACGTGCCGAGACGCACATGGATCAGTATGCCGGTCTCACTCAGGCGGGCTATGAGGCTGTAAAGCAGGTCTACCCTCAGGCACAGGTCATCGTGCATCTCGACGGCGGCTGCGACCCGGCACGATATCACTTCATCTTCGACGGTCTTCGGCGCTATGGCGCGCAGTGGGACATGATAGGCCTGAGTGTGTATCCCTATTGGGACCGCGAGGCCGGACTGGAGTCTGACGACCAGGGCACACTGCGCGACTGCATTGCCAATATCAATGCGTTGTATGAACGTTATGGCACAGAGACGATGATTGTTGAGACCGGCTATGAAGTCAAGCGCCCTGAGCAGGGCCGAGAATTTATGCGGCAGCTCATCGCAGCCGCTCGCCACAGCACTCAGGGCCATTGTCACGGTGTCTTCTATTGGGCTCCCGAGCTCGAGGGGCATTATCCGCTCGGCGCGTTCGAGAACCATCGGCCCACCGTCATCATGGATGCCTTTGGGGACGAATGAAAGTTGCCCCGCGACCAAGTGTGAGTCGCGGGGCAATGTTTAACTATTTCGTAGTTTACTTAACCCAGTCGCTTGAGGCGAACGGTGAAGTGGCGCATTAGCGGAGCTTCCCATTCAATAGCCACACCGCGTGTGATCTCGTTGCGTCGGTCATACACGTTCTTCAGCGCGGCGGCAATCACGTTCATGTGGTTGTCGGTATACACTCGACGGGCGATGCACAGGCGCAACAGGTCTAGGCCGCCAAAGCGGTTCTCGCGCGTGACGGGGTCACGGTCGGCGAGGATGTAACCAATCTCGCAACCGCGGATACCGGCCTCGAGATAGAGCTCGCAGGTCAGTGTCTGGGCGGGGAACTCCTCCTTCGGCACGTTGCACAGCACCTTGTCGGCATCGATAAACAGTGCGTGTCCGCCCACGGGGCGCTGATAGGGAATGCCATACTCGTCGAGCTTTTTAGCCAGATACTGCACCTGATGGATGCGCGTCTCAAGCATGTCGAACTCGGTATTCTCATCCAGACCCACTGCCAGGGCGTTCAGATCGCGACCATTCATGCCGCCATAAGTGATAAAGCCCTCAAAGGGGATGCAGAAGAGTTTGGCACCCTCATACCACTCCTCGTTGTTGGTGGCGATGAAGCCGCCCATGTTCACCACGCCGTCTTTCTTGGCCGACATGGTCATGCAGTCGACATACGAGTACATCTCGCGCGCAATCTCCTTGATAGTCTTGTCGGCATAGCCGGCCTCGCGAGTCTTGATGAAGTAGCTGTTCTCGGCAAAGCGAGCCGAATCCATCACCACAGGCACGCCATATTTGTGGCATAACTCGCATGTCTCGCGGATGTTCTGCATCGACACGGGCTGACCGCCAACCGTGTTGTTGGTCACGGTAAGTACCATGAAGGGCACGTTGCCCTTGTTTTCGCTCAATACCTTCTCTAGTTTCTCGAGCGAGACATTGCCCTTGAACGGTAACTCCAGTTGTGTGTCTTTGGCCTCGTCGATGGTCACATCGATGGCACGGGCTTTGCGGCTCTCGATATGTCCCTTGGTGGTGTCGAAGTGAGCATTGCCGGGAATCACATTACCCTCTTTGACAAGATAAGAGAACAGAACGTTCTCGGCTGCGCGACCCTGGTGGGTGGGAATCACATACTTGAAGCCGAAGATGCGCTGCACCACCGACTGGAACTTGTAGAACGAGGTAGCTCCGGCATAACTCTCGTCGCCAAGCATCATCTCGGCCCATTGACGGTCGCTCATCGCGCCAGTGCCCGAGTCGGTCAGACAGTCGATGTAAACCTGTTCGGCCTTGAGCATAAACACGTTGTAGTGGGCTTCTTTGAGCCACTGTTCGCGCTCCTGACGCGTACTCTTGCGCAGGGGCTCAATCATCTTAATTTTCCAAGATTCGGCAAATGGTAATTCCATAGGTCTAGTAAAAACTTATGATGGTCTGTTATTAGGTTAGTAAAATTGCGCAAATATACAAAAAAACTGAAATATGGCACAAGCTTGTTGGCAAAAATTAACATCACTGCAACACTTTTGTGCCGTTTGTGAACACAATTACGCCTTTTGTGGCTGATGTGGCACACCGCCCATCGAGTGTATAGCCTGTGCTGCCATTGGCGCTAGGCTGCGCAACGACTGTGGCAATGCCCGACACACGGTTATATTCCTCTCGCGCCTGCGACAGGCTATCGAGAAATGACGGGTCAGAAACCAAGTTGGCATACACCATGCCACCAAGCAGCAAGCCCGCATCGATGTCGCTCTGCCAGTTGGCACCGGCAATGACGCGGCTTTGTCCATACTCGCGGCCGCGCAAAAGGATGTCGTTTTGCATCGTCGGACAGATGTCTATCAGCGTCAGTGCCATGGCCCATCCCACAGTCGCGTGCTGCGACGGATAGCTGCATGTGTGCTCTGAAGTGGTGACGGTCAAGGCTGGTTCGTTGAGGCGATGATAGGGTGGTGTGCGATGTTTGCCTTGGTGCAATTGTCGGCAGTTGTCACCGGCTTGTGCTATCACGGTCTGCATCACTGCGCAGAGCTTGGGCGTGTTCTGTTCACTGATGTTGATGCCCAGTAAGGGCGAGAACGCACTGGCCAGCCCACTCAGGCTCATGTCGGCGTCGGCCACGGCTTGCTGGCCGCGCTCGCCGTCTCGCAGCAGCTTGTTCTGATAAAAGGATGTCACATCGTGGGCAAACTGTGTGCTTGTGCTGTCGGGCATCGGTGGCAAGAACCGCACCATGGGGTGCCGCTGGTTCAATGCTGTGGGTCGGTTGTAATGTGTGATGCTGTCGTAGGCAGCCTGAGCACGAGTGAGCATCTGATTGTATTCGTCACTTGCGTGCAGGCGGGCAAATGTCGCGGTGGCCATCAATCGGGCGGCATCGACGTCGCTTTGCCAGTGGGCACCTATGATGAGGCGACTTTGACCGTATTCATATCCCGAGTCAAAGAGGTCGTCTTGCACGCTGGGGTTGATTTCGCTCAATAGCAGAGCCGCAGCCCATCCCAGTGACGAGTGGGCCGATGGATAGCTCCCTTGGCGGCGTAGCTGTGCTGCCGACTCGTCGCTGAACAAGGGGTCTTTGAAACGGTCAAACGGCCGCTGGCGGTTGTAGTAGGTCTTGGCTGCGCCACAGGGCTGCAGAATATAGTTCAGTGCTGTGAGATACCAATCACGAAGCGCAGGGGCATTGACATTCATTATGTTTATGCCAAATACGCCCTCCATTCGATTGGCCACATAGCCGGCTCCATAGCCCACATCGGTCAGCGCTTGCTCGCCCCGAGGAGTGGCGCGAAGCGATTTGTGGTAGAAGTATAGGTGCATATCGTTGGCAAACGCCATGCTTAGTGAGTCAGGTGGGCCTGGCAGGTACTTCACTGGGTTTGGATAGGGTAGGTCGCTGATGTTCTGGGCTTCCGAAAAGCACGGGAGCAACAGTACCAGCAAGGCAATCAGGGCAAGGAATTTGGTGTTCATGACGGTCATTTGGTTTAGTTCTCAATTCTACCCAGTAATAGGTTTAGTACAATGTTAATATCGGCGATATCGATAGTGCCGTTGTGGTCGAGGTCTCCAACGCTTTGTTCAAGATATTCTCGCCCCAGCAGCACGTTGATCAACAGATTCACGTCGCTGATGTCAGTTGCGCCGTCTTGGTTCAAATCGCCCGGTTCGGGTTGTTCAATGATATTCTCAAATCGCGACCACTCGCTTCCCGTGGTCATAAAAGCACCGCGGCAGCCAATGTGCACATACAGTGTGCAGTTGCTATACAGGTTGGTGCTGCTCAATGGCCCGTCGCAAAGTGCCGGCTCTGTCCTGAGCACGATCAGGCTAGTCAGGGGTGTGCCATCGAATGCGTACGCTCCTATGCGCTGCACGGTGCGTCCCAGTGTAAGAGTGCTGAGCGAAGTGCAGCGGGCAAAGGCGTAGGCGCCGATGGCAGTGAGCTTGGGGCGTATCGTCACCTGCTCGAGCTGTGGGCAGTCGGCAAAGGCATAAGCGCCAATATCGGTAAGCCCCGCTCCCAGGTCGACCGATCGTAGCTGCTGGCAGCCAAAGAAAGCTTCGGTGCCCACTTGCTGCGCATTAGCGGGCAGACTGACCGAGCGGACGGTAGCATTCAAGGCAAAGGGACTGCTGAATTCGTCACCTATATATATAATAGGATAGGTGTTGCCCTGATATTCGACGGTTTCGGGTATGGTCACATCGGTGTCAGTGCCTGCATACCGCATCAGTGTAGCCTCACAGTGCCCCATAACATAGTTGCAGTCATACACAAAGTCGCCACACTGGTATCTCACAGCACCTACCTGCACACACACAGTTAGAGCCAGAACTAGGGCGATAACACGAGTTAATATGATAGGTCTCGCAGATTTCATCTAACTATGATTTTTCGGTTCTTACCCACCAGCAGGCCACGGCTTTGCGGTGTGGCAAGTCGGCCATCGATGGTATAGAGTGGCGTTGCTGACTGTGGGTCGGCAGCACGCACTGTTGGTGATTCGGTGATGATGGCATCATGGTAGTCAATATACTCGCTTTGGGCGGCATCAAGCAGGTCCAGGAAGTCGCTGCCTGTGGCCACCAGGGCGATGGCGATGCAGCCTGCCCACTTGCCGGCCTCAATGTCGCTGTACCAGCTGGTGCCGGCTATGCCACGGTTCAGACCATATTGGAGCCCAACCTGCATCAGTGTGTCGGTCATGTGTGGAGCAATCATCGACAGGGCTAGCGCTGTGGCCACACCCCGTGCCGCATAGGCTGATGGATAGCTGCTGCTCTGCTGCATGGCGTTAAGATCCTCGAGGGTGTAAGGTTCGTGTCCGAACACCTCGTAGGGCCGGCGGCGCATCACCGATTCGGCACGAACGATGTCGCACAGTTGCTGGCTCACCTCGGCCACAGTCAACAGCAGGTTGTGCATGTTGGGTACATTATTGGGCAGGATGCCCACACCTACAACCGGGCCAAGGTATTCCATCTGGTTCTCAATGTCATCATAGCCGCTGCCCATCAGCAGATTCTCGTCGATACTGTCGCGCAAGGCTTTGAGCTGCAGATACCGCGACATGTCGCTCTGGAAGCCGCCGTTGTTCTCGTCGGCACATGTGGGGATGAATGAGGCGAGCTTCAGCATCAGGGTGTCATTATTCATCAGCTCGCTGATGGTTGCCGACGGTGTCGGTGATACGGCGCCCCCCCTGCCGAACCTGTCGGGGTGAAGTAACATGTCCACTTGGTGTTGAACATTTCGCAGGCTGTCGCGGAACATGGCCTTCGACATCAGCCGCGCAAAAGCCACGGTGCCTAACAGGCGTGAGGTGTTCATATCGCTGTTCCACATGCCTCCGCTCACCTGGCGGAACCACCCATGCTGATAGGCTCGGCTCAGGATGGTGTCGGCTTGCCAGGGGTTCAAGCAGCTCATCACCATTCCCGTCAGCCAACCGAAAGTGCCCTCGTTGCTCGGAAACGAGTTGTTGGGAGCCGAGGAGTAGTTATATTCATAGCTCCGTGCTGAATTGTAGGTGCCGAAGGTTGCTTCACGTAGTCTGACAAATGGCCGTAGCCGAAGCCACGAGCTGGGTATGAGCGACAACATCTGGTTTGATGACATGCGACATCCGTCCAGAAACAGAAAAACTTTGGGATTCTTGTAAGAGCTTACCGCTAAGCCGAACGCAGGCTGAAAAAACACCATGTGTCTGCTCGAATAATAATTTCTTAAATTGACTTCGCTGGTGCTGCGGTAGTCATAGTTGGCATACCGCATATCGGTGAGGTAGGCTGAGTCGCGAAAGGCCTTCAGGCTGAAGTGTGTGTAGATGTCTTGGGCAAAGTGTGGGTTGCACTCATCCGACACAGGGGCGGGCAAGAACTTAGTGGGATTGGGAGCGTCAGCCGCTGTGAAAAATTGAGCGCGGCTCACTGCTGGCATGGTCAGCAGTGTTATTATCAAGCAGAGGATATGTTGGACAGTCTGACGCATCATTCACAGGATTAGGGAATAGAAAACTCGGTGAGCGCGGCACGCGCCATGTCGGTATACTCGCGGCAAGCGGTGGTGTAGCCATAAGCTATGCTGGCCACCACACGGCCCATCTCCACATCGCCCGGCCACGACGCTCCCACAGCGATGCGGTTCTCGCCGATGTTCACGCCTTGCTTGAGTATGTTGTTTATATTGCCGGGGTTTAGGTTCATCAGCACCATGGCAGCGGTCCACCCCAGGGCCGAGTGCAGCGATGGGTAAGGGCTGCTACTGCGCAACGAGTCGACATCCTCGCCGGTGAGGGGCAGGTTGGCAAAGTCGAAGTAGTCGACTGGGCGGGGTTTGTTGTAGCGCCCTTGCATCAGAGCGTGCATCTTGCGGCACATGCGCAAGTGCATATCGACCAGCGCATAGGTTGCCGGATGGCTCTCAGCCGTGATGGTCGTGCCCAGCTGGCTGCTGAAGCAGGCCAGCAGGTTGTCAGTGCTCAGGTCCACCTGCTGTTTGGCGGCAGCTACAGTGGCTGCTGTGCAATGGGTCATACGGGCGTTGAGCACGGCCAGCTCGCAGCTGCCCACGGGTGTGGTCATCTCATAAGGGCCAGGCAGGCGACAGGTGAGCAGCGCCAGGGTGTCGTCGCTGGCAAGCATTTGCTCGAACGACGGTCGCTCGCTCATGCCGAGCTCGTTCTGTGTCTCTGCTCGGGCCTGATCCAGTCGGTCTAGCAGATTACTGAAGCCAAACATGCGGGCGTAGTTGGCCGTGGCCAGTACTTTACCGGCATCGACATCGCTCTGCCAGTGCACGCCACCGATGACACGGCTCTGGCTATGAGCCAGTCCGCGGCTGATGATGGTGTCGGCATTCCATGGATTCATGCAGGTGAGCAGCAGGGCAATGCCCCATGAGGTGCAGGCATGCGATGAGGGGAAGGAGAACTCCGACGAACTGCCGGGTTTGAAGTCAGAGGCTGTTGCCGATTCAACACCAAACGTGCTCTCACGCAACCGGCGACATGGGCGCACTCGTCGTACCGAACCCTTGAAAGCGGAAGCAGCACTAAAGGTCGTGTAGCTATCCACCAGCAGTTGCCTCAATGCTGGGGCTTGGCTTGTCGATGGTTTGAACCCGAATGCCGGAATCTGCTGGCGCATCATGTCGTCGACGCCCCACTTCATGTCCTCGTTAAGCTGCAACTTGATGCTGTCGTTGCGCAACTTTTTGGCCTCGTAATACTTGTATACATCGGCCAGAAACATCGAGATGCCTACCGTGTCCTGGGGCAAGGGATAATAACGGTAGCCGTTAGGGGTGCTTGATGACGGATACACCACACTCTGAGCGTTGGGCACAAGCAAGCACATCAGCAGAAAGCCGATGATGACCTTAAGCAATATATTGCCTGTTTTGGGTGTCATGGCGCGTCATGTTAATTATCGGTCGGTTTTGTTGACTGGTTGTAGAGTGTCGGCAAATTTACAACAGTTTGCTGCAATATGCAAGCATTTAACTCTTTTTAGTGACCGTTAAAAATAAATGGTGGAATTTAGCTCAGATTTTTAGTTCATTTTTGTTTTGTGAAGAAGGAGTTATGCGGGCATAACGACTGATGAGCAAAGCAAAAAGGGACAAAAAAATGAGCTTGAGGTGTCAATATAATAAATCGTACCAAGTTGTTTTTTATGGTTACTTAGCCTTTCAGCCGTGTCGATTCTGGCAATAGCTCCACTAGTTGCTGCTTGTAGAGCAAGCCTAAGGCTTTCTTGAAATCCTTTTTGCTGCAACCCAAAGCCTTGAAGATTTCCTCAGGGCTGGACTTGTCGGTCAGTGGCATCGACCCGCCGTGACTGCGCAGATAGTCTACGATGGCGCCCGACAAGTCATCGACACGCGCTTTCTCGATTTTGGCCAGTGTGACATCTACCTTGCCGTCGTCGCGCACTTGCTTGACATATCCGGTGAGACGGTCGCCGATGTTGACATCGTTCATTATTTCGTTGTGATAGATCATGCCCCAGTGAGCATCGTTGACTATGACCCTGAATCCTAGTTCGGTGCGCTGTACCACCAGTAGGTTCACACGTTCGCGGTGATAGTAATAGGGGCGCTCGCGGCTCAGGAACTTGTCGAGCTTGGCGCTGCCCACTATTCGGCCGCTCTCTCTGTCGAGATACACGTGCACCACATAACTTCGGCCCGCCTTCATGCTCACACGCTGCTCACCGAAGGGAACCAGCAGGTCTTTGGCTACCAGTCCCCAGTCCATGAAGGCACCCACGGCGTTTACCGCCTTGACACGCATCAGCAGCGTGTCGCCGACTGTGGCGGTTGGTGTCTCGGTAGTGGCCACAGGGCGGTTCTCTGAGTCGTTGTAAACAAACGCACGTACCTTTGATCCTATGGGCATGCGGTCGGTCACATAGCGCTTG
>JAFUVK010000128.1 GCA_017477555.1 Muribaculaceae bacterium | reverse complement strand
ACGAGAACGACGACGACCCCACCATCCTGGAGTTTGAGGACGAGAACGGCCGTGAGTGCATCCTGGAGGACTACGGCATCCAGTCGGGCGACTACTTGCACTTGATTTCAGTACCCATAGCCGGATGATACGATGAACGAAGCACTGAACCGTTACAACCAGAAAGAGCTGTCGGGCCGTGATGCCCGCTTGTGGACCGAGTGGTATGAACTGGACAAGCTGTGCGAGAAACGCCGCCAGAAGAATCCCGCCAAGCCCTCGATTTCCTACATCATCCGCCGCAAGAATGTGCTTGGTCTGCCCACTGAGTATGAAATCCGCTATCGTGTGAAGTCGATAGTGGGAGTTGAGGACACACCGCCGCCACGGCGCCCCATCTTCGGCGAATTGCACAAGATGAGCATCGTGCTGCCCAACAACTACCCCGCTGCCGTGGGCAATCCCATCTTCACCTTTATCACCGACACCTGGCATCCCAACATACGCTCGTCGGGCAGCTCGCGTGGCCATGTGTGCCTCACCATCCGCGAGATGGGTGTGCTGGCATCGCTGCGCGACCTGGTGGTGCGCGTGGAGCGCTACTTGACCTACCAGCTCTATCATGCCCAGAACATCTATCCCTATCCCGAAGACCAGAACGTGGCCGAGTGGGTGCGCGACGAGGCCGAGCCACAAGGGTGGCTCAAATTTAGCCAAACCGATGGCGAGGCCGAGGTGACTCCGCCACCGCTGCCCCCCGATTTGGCCGGGCCGGCACAGTCGCCTGCCGCGCCCCCCACCACTCCATCACCCAAACCCACCAAAAACTTGACTATATGATCCGCCATATCATCGCCCTGCTCACCTGCTGTCTGGTTACAGCCCTAACAGCCGGTGCGCAGGATTTCAGCAAAGAGATTGTGCTTGACGACAACACCAGCCAGGGCACAGTCGTGTACAACCATTTCCTGGAAGTCAAGGTCGAGTGCCAGGAACGCCTCGACGACGGCGCGCGCGTAGCCATCACCATCGTCAACCGTTGGGACGGCACCAACACCGAGCCTTACAAGATATTCCTGTTCCGGTCGGGCTATACGCGCGACTACCTCAAGAAACAGAAAATCGAGCTCAAAGGCGACCAGTTCAGCCTGTTCAACGCCAAGAACAGCAAAGAAACCACCGACCATGTACGCTTTCTGGGCAGCGAATACATCGACACACAACTGGAGACCCTGCTGCCCTACGACCAGCCTTTGTTCGACGGCGACGAGACCAGCCTACAACCGGTCACCTTGCCGCTGAACCTGCCGGTGACGCTTCGCATCCCCACCTACATGTGCAGCAAAATCGACCTCAACAAGCGTGGCGAGCTGAAAAAGGTGGAAATCTTCGGCTGCAACATCTTTGACCTCAAGATACAGGTCAAGGGCAAAGTCAAGCCCAAGGAGAATCAGGTGTTGCGCGACCTGCGCGACGCCCTCGAGACCCTTGAGGAGAGCATCGAGAACACCAGTTTCTGCAACCACAAGCGTCACGACCCGCCCCTGAAGCAGCAGAAGCAGCAATTTCTGGACCGTGTCGACGACCTGAAGCAGAGAGCACAAGCTGAGCTTAACAACCAGGGGTACGAGCGAGGCAGCGAAGAATACCGGCCATTCACCGACTTCTTCGGCGAGGTCGACCAGCTGAACAAGAAAATCAAAGCCATATAGGGACAGAACTGTGGCGAACACAAACCAGATGTGATAGAGCAACCCAAGCATAAATGTGCCTACTGCGACTACACATCAACGCAAATCGAAAACACGCTGCATAGCCTGGCTCGGACCAAGCAGCAGACCGGCAAGTGCAATACCGGCCCGGCAAAGGCCATTCAGAAATGCCCCAAAGCTCAAGTAAAACTGACACAAAAGGCAAAACGAGACTTAAAAATTATCTTAGACGACGACCATAATTGTGCCTATTGCAGCTACTCATCGACGCAAATCGAAAACACGCTGCATAGCCTGGCCCGCACCAAGCAGCAGACCGGCCAGTGTAACAACGGACCTGCTACGGCCATCAAAAAATGCCCCAAAGCCAGCAAAAAGCTTACCCAAAAAGCGAATGGCTATCTTAAGATTATCTTCTCAAAGGATCCCGACCCCAAGCTCAAGACGCAAATTGCCAGCAAACTTAATGGACTACTGAGGCAATACAGAAGCGCCGACGCCTCCCAAAAGCAAAAGATTAAAAAGCAAGCCGACGCGCTCTACAACCAGGCCAAGAGCAATGGTTGGGGCAATGACCCACAGATAACAAAAGAATATAACCGGTTTAAGTGATGAGACGTTTTGCTACAATCTTGCTACCGTTGTTGGCCCTGGTGGTAGTGACACTGCCCATCAGGGCCGCAAGCCGTAGCGACACAGTCACCACCAGCCAGGGCGACCAGATATATATCGACTATGACATCCGTCACGACGGCAACCGGGTCACCATCAAGTTGACCAAGTGGCCGGCCGTCAGGCTCGGCGCGAAGCATCGTGGCAAGTTCAACGACGAATATCAGGACCAGCGGTTCAAGTTCCTGTATTTCGAACAAAACAAGGGCAAGTACGAGAAGCTGAAGAAGAGCAATCATCGGCTCACCCCCATACGTGTCACCGGTGCCGACCTGGTGTCGTCGGATGTCAACGACTATGGCTATATCCTGCTGCAGTTGGGCAGCCAGCTTGTGTTCAATCTGGACCAGAGCGAGACACACATGGTTGAGATTCCCATCTACGAGGCGATTTTTCACGACAAGAAGCTGCTGGGCTTGAAGTCGAGCAACTACCAGCTGATTGACGCGGCCACGCAGCCCCTGACCATCGATTTGAACAAGCCCGAAGCGACCACGCCGGCCGGGCCGGTCACCAAGCCGGCTACTGGCGGACAAGCACAGCAGGCAGCAGGCGGCACAATGCAAATCCAAGTACCTGAATACCAGGAGATAGAGATACCAACATCACCCGCCAATCTGCCTCCCGAACCCGTGGGAGGCGGTGGCGGCCAGGGAGGCGACAGTGCCGACAGCACCGCCAACAATGGTGGCCAACAGGCCGCGCCCATCGATGTAGCGGTCGAAATCAGCGAGATTCGCAGCCAGCTGGAGAATGCAAGCGCCGATGAATTAAACTCCAACTCATCGCCCTTGATGCAACAATGGAACAAGCTCAATGCCTATGGGCTACGCACCAGTGTCATCGCCGAGCGCGACTCCATTGCGGCATTAAAAGCCGAAATTGACAAGAAAAAATCAGAATTAAACGGCCAAAAGACCAAGCGCACCATCTGGATGGTGATAGGCGGTGCCCTGCTGGCCATACTGATGTTTGTGGGCAACCATGCACTGAAGACCCTGCGTAACCGCAGCCAGATGCGCTCGATGCAAGAGCTGCAAGACCGCGCGATGCATCAGGCCGAGGGCAAGGTCAAGCAGGCCACCCAACGCGTGGTCGACCAGCAAGTGAACAAGGCTGAACAGGCCGTGAAACGCACGGCCAGCGGCTCGCTGCGGGCTGTGCGTGGCACTGCAGGCGAGCATGGCACTGCCGAGCAACGCGCCCAAACGGGGACACCGGCCCGGAAGCGCACCGGTGACCAGCAAACTCCTGTGGACCGCAGCAAGGAAACGCTGCAGCAGAAGGCCGAACGCGCCGCTCGTGGAGCACGCATCAAGAAGCACCGCGACAGCGACGGCAATGTGAACATTTAAACTAGCTTGATGAGAGAAATTCCCGTCTCTCATATTTCTTCCCGGCGAATCACGCGGCAAATCTCGTGCCAACGAGCGCAATATCAAGCTTGCTTGAATATTGCCGAGTGCAGCCGAGATTATCCACCCCGCGTCCCTACAGCCATAGATAAATCCAGAACTACTTAATTCTCAATTTTGAAATTAAAAATGTGTAGAATCATTAGATTGTTCCTACTATTGATGATGGTCAACATGACAGTGGTGATGATGGCCCAAGTCATCATCACCCTTGAACCCCGTGGGTATGTAGTCAAAGGCACCGACGACGCAAAAATCAAGATTAATGGCCAAGGCAAACTGATATATGTCAATCCCTCTTACAAGCAGCGCTTCAGTAAAGCAGAGCTCCGTTACATCGATGTGTATGACTTGAATGGCAACTTCATCAAAAAATTGCCAGCCAAGTCCGCGCCAGCCAAACCGGCCGAGACGACACCGCGCGAGCCGGCCGCCGCACCCACATACGCCTCTGCGCCTGCTCCTGCGCCTGTGCCGGAGCCAGCCCAGCCCACGCGCAATGAGCCGAAAGCTGAGACGCGGCAGCAACCCAAGCCCACGCCCAAACCTACAGAGGCGACACCACGATCCTCTGAGCCACGTGAGGCCACTGTGGCCACTCCTGTCTCACGCCAGTCAATTGGTGCCGAGGAGCTGAAAAATGCCTTCCATGCCTATCTGCAGGACATCCCGTTCTACAACGAGGCCAATGTGTCGGCGCGCGAGGACATCGTACACGACCACATACGCCAGCTGAGTAAACTCGACAGTGAGCAAAAGGAGAAGTATGCCCGTGAGAATGACATCCAGAAAAAACTCACCGAACAGGAGCGCGAACTGATGCAGACCCGCAGCCAGACCGAGCAGGTGCTTGAAAACTTCATAGCTGGCTACAGCGATTACGACATCACCAACAAGCAAGAGACTCTGGACGAATTGCGTCAGATGCTGAAGAAACGCCAGCGCGACTGGGATGACCGCCTCGATGAACTGGCCGATGCCTCGCGGCTCACCTATAACCGCCAGACCGACACCACAGGCTGGGTGACCGTGGCCATCATGCTGGCATTGGTGGCACTACTGGCCGGGTGCGGATGGTGGCTGTACCGCCGTAGCCGTAGTCCACGCCATGTCACTCAACCTGGTCGAGCGCCGCAGAGCACCGCACAACCTGGCGGCACACCCGCCGGTACTGGCGGCGAGAACATCGTGGTGCGCCGCCGCACCACCTCAGTGCTCAAGAAACAGAGCCTGGACGATGTGGTGGGCAACGACAGCTACCTATGCATCGAAACGCCCGACTTCTGCTCCGAATCGGCCGTGAGACGCATCTATATCAAGAACACGTGCATCAAAGACATCTACAACATGTATGCCGAGGACCTTCGCAACCCCAATAATCCCAAGGAGGACGGTTGCATGGTGCTGGGTCGCTGGGTGCTGGATGGTGCCTCGGGGCTCTACGACGTGTCGCTCGAGCAAATTGTCAAACCCGGTGATGACGCCATCTTTGCAGAATATGAGCTGAACTTCGGTGGAAAAATCAAGCTTCGCGTGGCCGAACGACTGCGCAAACTACGCCGCGAGACCAACTTGCAATACGACCTGACTTGCTGGGTACACTCCCACCCCGGACTGGGTGTGTTCTTCTCCAATTCGGACAACAATGTACACATGCAGCTCAAGCATCCTACTCAACCCTACTTCTTGACCGCCATGGTCATCGACATCCTCACCCCCGACCAGACGCTGGGCATCTTCACCTTCCGGGGCGACGGCACCATCACCGCCCAGAGCGACCTCACCCGCATGTACTCGCTCGAGGAGATGTATCAGTGGGCCATCGCCAGCGAGCGCAGCGTGTTCAATCCTCAAGACTACTTCAATGCCCTGACCGGTTGCCGAGTGCGGCACAATCGTTGCCGCGGCATCGAGCTGAGCAACGGTGCCATCATCGACATTGCACAGTTGTCGCAACAGCCCGACACGGGAGTGGTGGCGTATGCGCAAGGTTACACACGCACGCAGGACAACCTGGCCGAGTATGTGGCCGACTGTGTGAGTCGTGAACGCCGCGTCGAGGGCAAGGAGCTAGTGGGCTGCCTGGTGGTGGCCACTCATTTCAGCTTCCCGTCGGTTCGCCGCCTGGTGAGCGACGAACTTGAACACCTGCACTTTGTGCTGGTCTACTCGACCAGCGATGACCTGCTCACGTCCATCCCGGTGGTGGAAGGCACAATGCTGGGCGATGAAAGCTATTATGGCGAGAACAAACTAGAAAATTTAAAGATATGGACAAGACGAAAAAGATGAGTCGACTATGTGCAATGATTGCATTAGTGCTGTGTATGGCCCTGGCGGGCCGTGCGCAGCAAGTGAGCAAAGTTGAATTCTGTGGCAAGAGCTTCGTTGGCACCGACAGTATAGCACTGCACCTGAAGTTGCTCGACTCGATGGGCAAATCGATGCGCGACTTGAGCGAGGAAGAGGTCAAGACCTACCTTCGCTTGCGCGAGAACAGCCTGACCGAGGAGATCGACATGAACCGTGTGAGCATCCGCCGCGCCAACGGCCAGGGTGGTGGTCAACGCATCAGCGAGAATTACACGTTCTCGGTACTGGTCGACCGCAACATTGCCGACAAGGAGGCCATCTACCAGGCTGTGGGTGAGCTGGTCAAGGCCGCTCCCGACAGTTGTGTGTACCTTTCGTTCTTTGGCGACAACGTCACTTCCAGCCAGCTGGTGACGACCGGCAACTATGCCTCGATGCACGACCTGTTCATGGAGGGAAGCACTTCCAAGTACTTCGGCAGCGCACTGTATGCCAAAATGTCCGAGTTTGTCAACGCCAGCAACAACATGTCGCTGATGCTGGCTTCGGACTATCAACCGAACGCGGCTATCGCACGGCGCGCGGCCCAGAATGCCGACCGCAACATCCTGTTTGTGTTTGTCGACGGAACCGAAGAGGCCTCGTACGAGGATGTCGACGACATCACTATCACTGACTTTCAGGCAGCCCATGTGCATGACCCCGCCATGCCCCGCGTCTATGCGTTCTACTACACTGCCAGCGCAAGTGAGGCCAACCAGAGCATGCGCGAGGTGCTAGGCTATGTGGTGGAGCCGCTGGTCGATGGCCGTGTGCTTACCAATCTCAAGGGCGAGCTTTTCATGACCACCGACATGAATCAGGCACTACAGCGTTTCCAGCAGGCGGTGAACGACGCAGCCTACGACTACGACTTTGTTTACCAAGCGGTCGACGTCTACCAGGGGCAACCTGTGCACTTTGCGGCATTGTGGAACGACCAGCCCATCGGCGAGACCGACATGACAATCGGCACTGAGGAAAACCCGTTCCCGGCCAGTGGCGACAACCCGGTGATGAAATACCTGATGGCTCTATTGGTAGCCATCCTGACGTTTGCATTCTTCTTTATCGTTGTCAAGATATTGATACCGGCCACCAAGAGCAAGTCGTTTGCACTGAAATACTACAAGAGCTATGTCCCCGAAGCAGGCATCAACCGCCGTATCTGCTACTACTGCGGCCAGGACATCCGTCCGGGGCAGCGTGTGGTGACCAAGTGCAAGCACATGATGCATGTGCCGTGCTGGCAACAAAATGGGTTCAAGTGCAGCGAGTTCGGGCAGAGTTGCAAGACTGGTACGCAGCCCCACATCGACTGGAACATGATGTTCTCGCGCGACTCAATGCGCGAGTGCCGCCAGACGCTATCGGGAATCGTGGCCGCGTTGCTGAGCTGGATTGTGTATGAGTTAACCGGCCGTGGCTCCATGTTCCACTCACTAGCAAGTAAGCTCACGAGCTGGAGCGTCGCAGCCGACCACCCGTTGTGGACCGAGTGTGTAAGCAAGGTATCGTCGTTCCTAGCTATAGGCTTGCTGTTGGGTTTCTTCTTGTCGTTCTTGTTCCGGTATAGCGATGACTACCGCCAGAAGAGTGCCCGTGTGATTGCCAAGATTGCCGGTCTGTCGGTCCTCTCGGCAGTGATCGGCATGGCAGCCTTCGCACTGGGAGGCTTGCTGTTCACCGTCTGGGTTGGATCGCTGGGTGGCAATGTGGCTCCATGGTACTGCTCGTTGCCTGCCTATCTGCTGTTCTCCATAGCTTTCTCATTGAGCTTGTGCATTGGGTCGAGCATCCCGATGAAGAGTGCCTTGTTGGGCGGAGTCATCTCGGCCGTCATCGGCTTTATCGTGCTCTATTTCTCGGGTACGCTTGCCTCGACCAACGGTTGGATTAATATGCTGCTCAACTTCATCATTTATGGTGGTGGCTTGGGTGCATCGCTGGCCACAGTGCGCATGATGGCCGAGCGCTACTTCCTGGTGGTCCAGAACGGCTCGCGCCAGGGCATCGAGATTCCCATCCACAAGTGGATGAACTCGACTGGTGGTGGCCGCGTCGTGACACTGGGCATGACTGGCGACTGTGAGATTCAGATGAACTGGGACCGCTCGAACAATGTGGCCAAGGAGCATGCGCAGCTTTACATCGACCACGAGCGCAGCCTTCCCATTATCAAGCCATTGGCCAGCGGCGTGACGTTCAACCAGCGCACAGAGCTGCTTGCCAACAAGGAACAGGTGCTGACCGGTGGCGACACATTCAAGATAGGTGAAACCATATTTATGTATATCGAGAAAGACTGAACGTCATGGACAAGAGCGGACACTATCAATGGGGCGATGGCGTGTACACGCTGTTGTCATGGTTTAGACAGGATCGCGTCAAGCAGGCTCACGTGCTGGTAGCCGGCGCCGGCGCGCTGGGCAACGAGGTTGTCAAGGGTCTGGCGCTTTTCGGTGTGGGACGGATTACGGTGGTCGACTTCGACCGCATCGAGCTAAGCAACCTCACTCGTTCGGTACTCTTCCGTGAGCGCGACGCCCTCGAGCACCGCTACAAGGCCGAGGTTGTGGCCGAGCGTGCCATGGAGATTAATCCTCAAATTTCGGTCACCCCTATTGTGGGCAACCTGTTCTCTGAGGTCGGATTCGGGCTATATCGTCGCGCCGATGTAGTAATAGGGTGTCTGGACAGCCGTCTGGCGCGCTACCAACTCAACCAGCTGTGCATGCGCGCTGGCAAGACGTGGATAGACGGCAGTATTGAGAACCTGACGGGTGTGGTGCGCGTCTACACCCCCGGTATCAACTGCTATGAGTGCGGCCTGTCGCGACAGGAGTTCAACAACATCATGTTGCGAACGGGCTGTGCCGATGTCGCCCATCGCCAGGCGAGTGCGGGACGTGTGGCCACCACTCCTGTAAGCGCTTCGATTATCGGTGCCATGCAGGTACAGGAAGCCATGAAAGTCATTCACCGTGACGACAAGCAACCAGCCCCATTCAAGACATTAGAAGGCAAGATGCTTCGCTACGAGGGCATGACTTGCGATGTGAACACCTATCGCTTCGCATCGTGGAAACGCAACTGTCCGTCGCACGAACGTTGGGCCGAAGTGCGGCAGTGTGGCAACCTCACTTGCTCGATGACTGTAGGTCAGGCACTGGAGACTTTGCGCGGTGAACTGAACACAACGGCCGTAGAAATCAATATGCGAAACAACCAGTTTGTTGACGTGATTGCCAGCGACCGTCCCGACAGGGAGTTCCGCGTGATGGTTCCCGACTCGCAGTTGCAACACTTGATTGACACCGACCGCGAGTTGCGCCAATTGAGCTACAAGACTGTGTTTCACAAACACTTCTACGAGAACATTGACCAAGATTTCCCCTATCAGGAGCTCACGCTGCGCCAGGTGGGCGTCCCACCACTGGATGTGCTGCAGGTGTCGACCGACCGCGGCCTCTACTATGTGGAGCTAAGCGGTGACGCCCCTCTGTACAATTATTAATGGTGCTTGATGAATTTTAGAATAGGTGGTTATAGGTTATTTCACATCACCCGTCACTAGCTACTCATCAGTAATCAGTCATGAACCTGAGCCAACTACCTGAAGACCTTAACGCCGAGGTGCTACTTAACTCTGACATCGGCCACCATCTGCTGGTCAAACACAACGGCACGCATCACCGCAATGTGAGCCACGATATTGCCGGCATCGAGATGTCGGCTGATGGCTCGACACCGACACTGCTGCTGGGTCGGTCTAGCCTGTATCACACACTTCCCGAGTCGATGTTTCATGCAGTTGACCGATTCGACGGTCTGGACGATGGCCGCGACAGCGACGCTTTCGCCCACGCATATGCGCAACAACAGCGCGAGCAGGAGCAAGCCTTGGAGCTTTTTGCTCCCATCGATGCGTTGCTGCTACAACTGAGGCTTGATGTGCGGCGAGTCATCGACCGATACGCGCACGAAAACACCGTGTTGCAGTCAATCATAGGCGACAATCTGTCGGCCGAACAGCGCAACAACCGATACATACGCCAATTGTTGTGCTACTTGCCGCACTGCAGCCACATTCGCGGCAACAAGACGTTGATAACCCTGATGCTGCGCAAGCTGATGCGCTCCGAGGGGCTGAGGCTTGAAGTGGGACACCAGCGCACCTGCTGCCATGACGATGAACCGCGGTACCACTACACGCTGGATGGGCTTCTTGAAAACTGCTATGCCGGCAACGACTACGACCATGATCAGGCCGTATGGTCAATGCACTACTGGGACCCATCGTTGTGCGACGCACGCTTTTTGGACACACTGGCAGAACTTGAGGTGCTGCGACAGTGGGTACAAGACTGGTTTCTGGCAGTGGGACAAGTGCTGCGTCTGGATGTCTATGACCCCGACTCCCCTGCCGTCAGGCTGTCAGACAACGAATGTTACAACTATCTGAACTATAATGTATATCTATAATTCGAGCATTCGAGCATTCGAGCGTTCGAGTAATCGAGCATTCGAGTAATCGAGCATTCGAGTAATCAAGTAATTGACTAAACTAAAGAACAATGCCAAAGTATATCTCTTGGAAAAAAGGAATGCGTCTGTCTGACGAGCTATTCCGCATGGCCGACTCCTTCACCTCGGCCCACATTGCACAAGCCCTGGCTGTGGCATCAGCCGGACGCATGGGACTGTTCCCGTCGGGTCGCCGATTTGCCTTGGAACTGTCGTTGCGCAACGACATGATTGAGGTAGACTGTCTGGAGTGCACAGCCATCACTCGCGACGGCACACTCATCGAAGCGCACTGGGACACCAACTACACGGGCACATTCGACACTCGTGTAGCTCTGCCCAAAACCGACATCCAATCGTCTTATTTTCTGACCATTGAGGCCCCACTCGGTGCGATACGCACCAGCAGTGATGGTTACAGCGAACCGGCCTATACGCTTGTACTGCGCGAAAGCGACAGCGCACTGCCAGACAATGCCCTGCCCATTGCCCATATCGTCTATGACTATGCCTGGCGCATCGATGATCTGGACTTTGTGCCGCCATGCCTGTATGTTTCATCGCACCCTGCCTATGTGCAGCTATTAGAACAGTTTTCACAGTTGCTGAATGCCATGAGTGCAGCCCTTCACAACCAGCTCTACAGCAACGCCCGAATACTCACAGCTTATATGTTGCCCACTGTGCGGCAACTGGCCATACGCACCGACAAGGAGCGCGATCTGTTGACTCCGATGTCGCTGCTGGGTATGGTACAGCAGTGTGTCAGTGCATTTGCAACCAGTTGCGAGCTGAGCGATGTAATCCGACTTGAGAATCTGGACGACTGGCTGAACTATGCCGCTATGCCCTATTCGGTGCGAGATGTGTACACCCGTATCAAAGAGGGGCTGAACTTGTGTGCCAACATCAACCAGCGCTTGTCGACTCTGGATGTGGCTCCCCCACCCATGCCACAACGCCCGACAACACCGCGCCCCGAACCTTCCCGGCCTAGCACAAAGCGCGTCATCACCATCGGCAACGTGGGACAATAACGAGCCATGGAGTATATCACCACACCTATCACCCCACTCGACGGCGCCGCACACGCAGTGAATCTGCGTCGCGCAAACGGTGACATAGCCTCGATGCTTGACAACCTGGTCGAGCTGATTGTGTTCACTCCCCGTGGCAGCTTCACTGCCGACCCCGACTTTGGATTCGAATACTGGAACCACGAGTACAGCAATGTCAAGTACCGCGACTTCAACAATGGCCACCCTTGCTCGCTCGACAACGCCATTACCCGCCAGTTGTGCCAGGAGAGTGTGATTGAGAGCCTGCGCAGCTATGCTCCGATGCTGCTCGATATCACTTGCAGCATCGAGCTGGACATTCCGTCGACCAACAAACGCTACAAGAACATCACGTCAAAGTATATGGTCAATGTGGTCATCAATGGCCGCTACCGCGACGGAATGGACTACAACGACTATCGTAAAGTAGTGACCTTTATGGTCGAACCTACTGTTAAAACCCGCTTCAACTAATGGACATAGACTTAAAAAACCGGTTAGTGGCAGCACTGGAACAGGTGCGCCAACTGACAGGTCTCTCGCCCGACATCAACCAACTGGATCCCGTTCAGCACATGATGCTGGTGGCCCTGCTCAACGAGTGTCAAAAAATCATGGACTACGTTGATGGTGTCTCCGAGCGCATAGCACAGCACTTTGCCGAGGATTTTGTGCCACGCCGCAGCATTGCCGCCATGCCCGCGATTGCCCTGCTGGGTCTGAGCCCTCGCCAGCGTGTCGTAGGCGAGCCTGTGTTTATCGGCCCTGAGTGCACCTTCAAGGCCACTCTGGGCCAGCATGCCACATCCGAACTCAAGTCGATGGACTTCGCGCCCATCTTCAAGACACTGATTGTCAACTACAGCGACATCTGCCTGGTGAGCGAGCACCAGTTGCGCCTGCAGGGGAAGACATCGCGCATCGACCTGGAGCAACCCAACCAGCTGTATGTGGGCATCACCATGCCAGCAAGCATCGACTCGCTTCAGGGATTGAGCTTGCTGCTCAGTGGCACACATGGCATTGTCCCCGATGCCATCGGCCTGCCCTGCACAGGCCATCAGTTGTCATTCACCACCATGAACCGCATGGAGGACATCGAGATGCTAGAGCCATTTGACGCGCAGCAGTCGTCGGGACGATTTTTTGCCATCATCGAGTCGTGGAAGGAGCAGCTGCTCGACCTTGATGATGGCGCACTGCTATATATCACCGATGACATCTGCGACCGTGATGCGTTCAAACCCCGTGCCTATCCCCGCGCGTTTCAGCACTGCATGGAGCTTGAAACTCTTGAGCAATTTGACGAGCGCACACTGTGGCTTCGTCTTGACTTTGCTCCGGGCTACCGTGTGCCCGACGACTGTCGGCTCGACATCAATGTGGTGGCAGTGACCAATGTGGCTGTAAACCATGTGACCCTGACCGCTTCACAGCCCATTGTCAAGTTGCAGAAGCAAGAGGGTGACTACTACCTGGACGTTGTAGAGTCGAGCACCAAGTCGCAGCAACAAGGCTTTGCTCCCAATGCCCAGGAGTTTGTTGTGCGAGACTTCGATGCCGCGTGCTATAACAACGGCGACCTGTATCGTGAGGTACGTAATCTTTACAACCGATTTGTCGATGACTACTACGCCTTTATTGAGTACAACGACATCAAAGACGGTGAGACAATACGCACCTTACGGTCGACCCTGAACCGTCTGGGCAAGTCAGTGAAGACCGACAACCGGCGCTACCGGTTTGACAGCGGCACCTACGCCCTGCGCAACATTGCCAATGAAGACCACGACAGCGGCGTGAGCCAAGCCACACGCGTGACATTCCTCACCACCAACGGCAGTGCGGGCAACCGCGTGACTCAAGGAATGACCATGGAATGCCGGCGCGCGCCGGCCATTGAGCCGCGTGCCACGGTGTTGGTGGGCGGCATGGGTGGGTGCGACAAGGCCACCGCCGACCAGCGATACGAGTTGCTGCGCTTTCATTGCCTGACCAACGACCGCCTGTTCACACGCATGGACATCGACGCATTTCTACGCAAGGAGGTAATATCGGTTTTCGGGCGTGACGAATTCAAGCGCATCGGCATCCGCTTGACGGTGCAGGGTGCCACAGGCGAGCAAGGGCTGGTGCCGGGATTGTATGCCGACATCGAGTTCCGCGACCGCGGCAACTACGAGCGCGCCGTCTCGCTGTCGCTAGCCACCTTGCTCGAGCAGCGCATCGCCCGTAAGTCGTGCCTGCTCATGCCCGTCACAGTCCACCTTGTCAACCTCGAACAATAATCCCATCATGGCAACCTCTGGAACACTTCAATACCGCCTGTCAAGCACCGAGATTAAGACCTTGCAGCGCCAACTCAAGGCTTTGGGCTGCGGCAACTTGAACGATGACGGGCTGTACGGGCCGATGACCAGCACCGCTGTGGCGCGCTTCTGCAACCAGCGACGACTACAGTACGATGTCGACTCTCGCAGCCTTGTAGTCTTGCGCCCCGGCATCGTGATGGCCATCCACCAAGCTTATCAGCGCCAGCCTAAAATGTATGCCAGTGGCCCCATACTCAAGAACGGCAGTGGCTCAATGCTCAAGGGTCAGAACATGACCTTGCTGAGTGCCAACGGCAAAATCCCGGAAATGCCCGACTTTGTGGCAGACTTCATTGACAACACGTGTCAAATCATCGAATCTCTGCTAGACGAGTTAAAACTGATGAAAGATTTAAAGACCAATAACCCACAAAAAATCTTAGCCGAGTTAAAGGTTAAAATAAATCCCAAACTGACGCAATTGCAGCAGTCGTTTGACCAAATACGCAAAACACGCCTCAAAAGCCATGTCAGCAAAGGTAAAAAGCAGTTCTTGCGATCAGAATACAACCGTCAGGTCAATGACATTACGCCCATAGCCCACAGGGCAGAGAGGGCACTCAAGAAAATGCGAATCGACAAGAAAATCGAGGCAGCAATCAACAGTAATATGGGCAAAAAGCTGGCCAATGCAGCCGGTCCGGCCAGAATATTGCTTGGATGCCGAAACGTGTTGCGCGACCTATTCTACTTAGCATACGGTCTTCTCAATGGTGTTCCCATCGACGAAGATTGGCTCAAAAAATTTGAGAAAGACCTATGCGACGCGGCCGATGGCATTATTCTGGGCATAGCTGCCGAGCTCGTGGTTGTCGGCCTTGTGGCCGCCGGCATTATAGCAGGAACCAGTATTGTAGTCATGGCCATTATAGGTATCGTTGTTGCCGCAATCCTAGGGTTTGTTTGTGACAAGTATGACTTCTCGCCGACGAAATTCTTCTCGCAATTGCTTGCCAAGATCATTGCACCATTCATGGTAGACAGCGAGGAAGACAAATTGCATCGTATCCAAATGCAGCAAACCACGTTCCACTACGCCATAATTTAACAAATCAACAATGATGAAACCACACAAATTGGCCATCGCGCTGGTGATGCTATTAGTTGGAGCCACCAGCCACGCAGGATATGACAGCGACGTGATGGCTTACGTCAACAAGTACAAGGCCATGGCGTTGGAGTCGCAGCGGCGTTTCGGCATCCCGGCCACCATCACTCTGGCCCAGGGCATACTGGAGTCGAACAGCGGCAAGAGCAGGCTCACGCGCGAGTCGCACAACCACTTCGGCGTGAAGGGAAAAGGCACATGCGGCTCTGTCAAGGCCAAGGACGATGAGCCGGGACTGAGCACGTTCAGAAAATACAACAGCGACCAGGAGTCGTACGATGACCATGCCCGTGTGTTGCTCCACTCCCGCTATCAGAAACTCCTGCGGGGCGTGAGCATCTATGACTACCGCGCCTGGGCTTACGCCATCAAGGCCGGCGGGTATGCCACCGCACCGCTGTATGCCGAGTCGCTCATCGACCTGATTGACCATTTCCAACTCTATAAAATCAACAACGGCGTGAAGCTGCGTGCCAACAAGAAGCTGGTGATTGTGGGTTACAAAACCATCACGGTGAGCACGAGCCAAAGCGACTCGATTCCGGTCATCGCCAACGAGGCCGAGGTGGCGCTTGCCGACGACGAGATGAGCGACGAGGAGCGCGAACTGGAAGGCTACTTCAAGGACTACCCTACCGACCTGGCCATCAACAATGTGCCCTGCACAGTATTGCTTCCCGGCAAGACACTGGGCACCATATGCCGCGACTACATGTGGACGAGCAAAGAAAAGCTGATGAAGTACAACGAGATTACCCACGAGTCGCAGCTGCGTGTGGGGCAGATTGTGTATCTTGACAAGAAGAAATCCAAATATGAGGGCAAGGGCATCGAGTACTGCGAAGCACGCGACGGCGAGACGCTCTACGACGTGTCGCAACGCTATGGCGTGCAGGTCATGCAACTTGCCAAACTTAATGACGTGAAAAACGTACGTGCCGTGCTGCCCTACGGAATGCGTATCGCCCTGCGATAAACCACGAGCGACCAGAAGCGTGAAGCCCTGATTGCGACAACAACCATACACTATAAACCATACACTATAAACTATAAACTTAGTTTATGATTCCAGACCTACATCCAGGTGAAATATTCGACCAGCATTACCAACTGTTGCGTCCGTTGAGCACAGCCGGCGGAACAGCCGACGTTTGGCTGGCCATTGACCTGAACACCATCGACGACAGCATCCAAGAGGGCGATGACAGCTTTGCCCAAGTGAAGCGGCCCGATGAGACCGCGCTGAAAGTGGCCATTAAAATCTACCGTCCTAAGAACGCACTCGACATCGAGGGCGTTCAGCGTTTCAGGGACGAGTTCACCATTGTGTACAATTGCCACCACAGCAACCTCATTCAACCCACACATTACAGCATTTGGCAAGAAATTCCCTACCTGGTGCTTCCCTACTGCAGCAACGGTTCGTCGGAGTTGCTAATAGGCCAGCTCACTGCCGCCGCCGACATCTGGAAGTATGTCGAGGACGTGGCTTCGGGGCTTGCCTATCTGCACGCCAACAATCCGCCCATCATCCATCAGGACATCAAACCCGCCAATGTGCTCATCGATGACAAGCGCAACTATGCCATCACCGACTTTGGCATCAGCGCCACACGCCAACATCGCCAACTGTACAACACCAACAGCGGCACACTGGCCTATATGGCACCCGAACGATTTGTCGACGAGACCCCACGCGCCGAAAGCGACATCTATGCTTTTGGGGTGACACTGTTCGAGATTCTCACCAACAGTGTGCCCTTCGGTGAGGAGGGCGGACGCAACCAACCCGACGGCAAGGTGCGGCTCAATTACCAAGGTCGGAAGATACCGACTGACATCAAGCGATTGATCGAAGCCTGTCTGGACAAAGACATGAGTCGCCGTCCCACAGCCGCCCAGATTGCCGAAGCGGCCCATCGGCGACAATACCCCATCAGGCACCGTCTGATATGGCCGGCTATTGCGGTGGCGACGCTGGCCATTTTGGCCGCCGTGCTGCTGTACGCCCCAAAGCCCGAGACAGCAACCGAGGCAACACCCGACGTTGACTCGCTGTACAGGCAAGCTATGATCCAAATTCAGACTGGCGAACCGGCCACCGTTGCGCAAGGCATGAAAAACCTGGAGGATATCGGCAACAAATACAGCTACGTACCTGCCCTGTATGAGGTGGGCCGCACTTATGGAATGGCAATCAACCTGGATACCGCGCGTTACAACCCTCTCAAGAAGACCCTAAGAATCAGAATGGGCAACCGGAATGTGAAAGAGTTTGTCAAAAACAACAGAGATAAGGAATGGGCCGGCGGAAGCTTCGACAAATATTTTGCCGAGAGCACAGCCGCCAACAACAAGGCCTACAGCTGTTTCAGCAAAATACTAGAAAACGAGGAGGCCAAATACTACAATGAGAAAAAATATGCGGCCTTCTGCTGTGCCTGCTACGACATCTTTTGGACCAATGACCCACACGGTGCCAGACAAAAGTTTGACGAGGCCAAGCGATATGCCGCCCTGACCCAAGACACCATCCTGCCCCAAGCGATCGATAAAAACTATTTGGTTTTTCTCAATAATTAGAGTTTCAATGTACAAACGACCTGCAGCTCAGCAGTTCAATAGTTACGGCAGTACAGTAGTTCAGCCGTTACATGATTGTGGCTACCATTTCCCCTTTAGGGGGAGCGTGAACAGCCAGGCAGGGACGGCACGGATGGCGTTCGCCGTTAAGATAGGGACGCGGCAATCGACCCCTGCCCGAGAGGAGGTGACCGAAGGGGAGGGAGCGCTTGTACACCCGCCGATGAAAACGGCTGAACTACTGAAACTACAGAGCTACTTTAGAAAGAATCAATAACTAGACTAATCACAACGCGATGGAAATTCAATTGACCGCAATTACCGATATGGGCAAGGCTCGCGGCAACAACGAGGATGCCGTGGCCGTATGCAGCGACCTGGAAACACGGCAATGGGTAGGCGAAGGGCCGTGCCGCAGCGACTGTTCGCGGCACGCGATAGCCTTGGTGGCCGATGGCCTTGGTGGCGAGAATGCCGGTGAAGTGGCCTCGGCTATCGTCATCGACACCTTTGCCGACCTGCAACCACCGACGCTGAACACCGACTCGGCCTATCATGAGCAACTGTCACAAGTCATTGCCGCCAGCGACGACAACATCTTTGCCCATGCCCAGCAGCATCCCGAAACGCGCGGCATGGGCACTACCGTGACCGCCTGCTGGTTGCACAATGGCCGCGCCCATGTGGCCTGGTGCGGCGATAGCCGCTGCTACCTGTTCTCCCCACAGCATGGGTTGAGGCAAATGACCCACGACCACTCCTATGTGCAAGAGCTCATCGACCAGGGCAAGATTACGCGGCGCAAGGCATTCCATCATCCCGACAACCACATCATCACCCGTGGCTGCGGCGACCTCGACTGTAGCGCCGACCCCGAGTTTGTTGACTTCGACATCAGCGCGGGCGACATGATCATGCTGTGCAGCGACGGCTTGTTCGGTTGCTGCTACGACAGCGAGATTGAGTTGACGCTGTACAGACACTATGGCGACATCACCGCATGCCGCGATGCCCTGCTCCATGCAGCCCTCGACGCCGGTGCGCCCGACAACGTCAGTGTTGTGGTCGTCAGCGTTACCGACGACAACACCACATCCCAGCATTTAGGGCTTCGCGGACTGTTCAGCTACTGGCGCAAACTCGCCATACACCGCCTGTGTCAACTGTTGCATGTCGAATAAACACCATCACACAGGCTATGACCTGTCGCAAATGTGCAAGCATCATCACTTATTACTTATCATGAAATTAAAAAAAATGTTTTGGGCGCACAAGCGCCTGGTTGCCGCCCTGGCGATAGTGTGCCAGTGCGCAGTGGCATTAGCTCTGACTGTAGAGTGGGCCTATCCCCCCAGCTATTTCTCAACCATGAAACGCTGGCGACCCGGCATCTATGAGGTAAGCGACGGCGAGCAGTCGCAACTCATTGACTTCGCTACACAAAAAATGTTGCTCGAAACCGAATATGGCGTATTGACTGTGCAATATATAGGAGATAACATCAGTGTTGTGGGCCGCGTGCACGACGACAGCGGCGAGATTGAGCTGACAGGCATACTGTTCGAGAACGAGCATCGCCTGGTCACCTACCCGCGAGGACTCTACGCCGCCTCGGGCCGTAATCGCTGGGGCTACCCCACCGAAGGCACCTGGAAAGTGAAAGATGGCCGCGGACTGGTGGGTTATATCGACCTCAAAGGCAACGTCCTGGTCAATTGCCAGTTTGCCAAGGGAAGGCCATTCCGCGACGGTCTGGCACTGGTGGAGACTGTCGAGGGCAAGCTTATGTACATTCCGCTAGATTATGATACGACCCACAAGCCCCTTAAGCTCTCGGTGGGCGAGATTCTAGAAGGCATGCAGTTCTCTAACGGCAAGACATTCGTCCGAAATAAAAAAGGATGGGTCATGATCAACAAAAAAGGCAAAAAAGTCAACGACGGCATCCACCGCAATGCCATAAACCTTTACGCCGAGGCTACCCGCTACGAAGAAGGGAACATACAAGCTAACATTAAGCAAGAGTTCCCAGACCTATATGTCGAACAACCGTACGAAAGCGACAGCATTATTCAGTATCCCAGTATCGAGGGGCTGATTGGATACAGCCGCCTAGGCAAGGTTGTGGTACCGGCACAGTTCTCATCGGCACCTCGCACCGAAGACTTTGACATTGGTTTTGCCGCCGTCAGCGTCATGGGCAACAACTGGATGGGACTGCTCAAGCTGGTGGAAGGCGACTTCAAGAGCATCAGTGCCGACACACAGTCGGGTGTCACCGCCGACGGCCACGTGACCCCTTTGCATGTCAAGTTCAGCTACCCGACCAACCTGGATACCGACAAGCTCAAAGTGATGATAGACCTGGACCAGTTCGACGCGCTCATTCCCATCAATGATGCGCACTTTGAGAACGGCATTTGCGAGTTCACTTTCACGCCAACGTTGAGCCAAATCAAGGACATAGACGAGTGTGAGATGACTTGTCAAGTCTATGCCGACTACAACCTGCTGCTGTGGGAAGACACCCATCAAGTGTCATTCATCCCCACCAGCGAGCTGGGCATCAGCAGCATCAAGCAGTCGGGCAACAAGTCTGGGCAGACCCTATGGTCGACCGTGCATCTGCCGCCATACAGCCAACCGGTCACAGCAAGCATCGAGCTGCTTGTGGCAGGCCGACTGCATGCAACCGGAGAGCCGGTGACCATTCATGCCAATGAGAGCAAGCGTGTGGAGGTCCAGACACAGTTTGACAAAGCCACACAGGCCGTTGCCCGTGTGAAACTGAGCAACGGCCAGAGCCGAGAGTATGCGGTGATCATCGAGCCGCCACACACACAGAATAGCAAGCCGACACCGAAAACAACTCACAAGCGCGAGGTCAAAAAGATCGAGAAAAAAAAGCAGATAATCAGGCCACTATAACCTAGGAAGAAAACTCAACACGCTTTGCAACAGTCATTGCAAGCCACATAGACCTCCCTACCCTGTTGTTTTGCCCAGGAAAGGGGAAAAATAGCACACCAATACATATGCATGCCCTATGTTTCACTTTAACAGTGCAAACATAGGGCTTATCTTTTATCTGCTGTGTGCGGGGAAGTCTGCGTTATCAACGACTATCCACACCATCTGCAATATCTGCATGCCTTATCGAACCTCGAGAAATGCTGCAGCAATAATCGCTCTGGCAAGAAAGTTTTCCACAACGGCCTTAATTTCCCTGACAATCACACTGCTATTTGAAGAAAAAATATTAACTTTGCACATGCATCAAGGTTTGCTTGGATACAGGCGAACCTACGTTTAAAATAATCTTCATGGCAAAGAAAAAACTCATCAAAGAGAAATCAATAGAAGAGGCCCTCTGGGAATCGGCCAATAAATTGCGCGGTTCGGTAGAGCCGTCGGAGTATAAACACGTGGTGTTGAGCCTCATTTTCTTGAAATATGCACATGACCGCTTCACCGAACGACGCAACGAACTGGTGGCAGACGGCAAGGAGGCATTTGCCGACAATCCCGTATTCTATAATGCCAAGAACGTCTTTTATCTGGAGCCTGAGAGTCGATGGGATTTCCTGATTGAGAACGCCAAGCAGAATGACATTGCCATCAAAATAGATAAGGCACTGTCTAAAGTTGAGCAGAGCAACCCAACATTGAGAGGTGCCTTGCCCAGCAACTACTATGCCGGCCTTTCACTCGATCGCACTAAGTTGGCTGCCTTGCTCGATGAGATCAACAAGATTGACACCCTCAAAGACCCAGAGAATGATCTCATCGGTCGTGTATATGAATACTTCCTTGGTAAGTTTGCCATTGCCGAAGGTAAGGGTAAGGGTGAATACTACACGCCTAAGACCATTGTCAACCTGATTGCCGAGATGATTGAGCCTT
>JAFUVK010000127.1 GCA_017477555.1 Muribaculaceae bacterium | reverse complement strand
GAAATCAAGAACGATGGGAGGTGGCCTGAAAAGACACCTCTGAAAACAAGCCAAACCGCCGTATGCCGAACGGCACGTACGGTGGTGTGGGAGGAAAGGGAGCGAAAGCCAAAACTCTCGCTCCCCGACCTACCCGATTTATACTCTTCCCCTCACCTGGCTGGTAGGGGGCAGGGGTGGGGTTGAGCAGCAAATCAGACCAATCACCATGCGGTGGCTGGCACCTCCATACTACTCTACAAACTCGCAACTATAATAAAAGGCTACCACACGCCGTAGCTGGCGCGGTCGGCATCGATGCGAAGCATGATGAACAGCAGGAACGTGAAGCCCCACAGCGACGAACCGCCGTAGCTGAAGAAGGGCAGCGGGATGCCGATGACCGGGCACAGGCCCAGCACCATGCCGATGTTGATGCTCAAGTGAAAGATAAGGTAGGAGGCCACACAGTAGCAGTACACGCGGCCAAATGTGGTGTGTTGCCGCTCGGCCAGAGCGATGATGCGCAGTATCAGGGCCAGGAACACCAGCAGCACGATGGTCGACCCCACAAAGCCCTCCTCCTCGCCGATGGTGCAGAAAATGAAGTCGGTGTGCTGCTCAGGAACATATTTGAGCTTGGTCTGTGTGCCATTCAAGAAACCTTTGCCCATGATGCCGCCACTGCCAATGGCTATCTTGCTCTGATTGACGTTGTAGCCCACGCCGCGCGGGTCGTCGGCGATGCCCAGCACCACGGTGATGCGTTTCTGCTGATGCTCCTTGAGCACATGGTTGAACGCAAAGTCGACGGTGAACATGAAGATGACCGATGCCACAATAAAGCCGATAGTGATGAGGATGCGGCGCATGTCGTCGTGCAGCATGGCCCAGAGCAGATAGATGACCGTGCCACCCACCATCAGACCGAAGAACACATAGCCGTTCACACTTACGCCCACATAGCTCAAGCCCCATACCAGCAGGCCACCAGCGATGTAGGCCAACAGCACATTGCGGCCCAAGATGAACGAACGGCAGTAGAACAGCAACATGCCCACAGTGAGCACCATCACGATGACAAACGCGATGAACGTGCCCAACGGGATGCCCATGAGCATGACCGCAGCAAACTTGAGCACCACCACAAAGTAGGTGATGGCGCACACTGCGGCAAACAGCACAAAACCGCTCATGCCCTCGCGATAGAGCACAAAGATGAGCGAGGTGTAGACCAGCGCCGAGCCGGTTTCCTTCTCCAGGATGATGCACACAATGGGTAGCAAGATGATGCCGCCGGCAATGGCATAATTCTTCCAGCTGTTCAGTGCGAAACCATAGGTGCTGAACAGTTTGGCCAGCGCCAGAGCGGTGGCAAACTTGGCAAACTCGGCAGGCTGTAGGCTCACCGGGCCAAATACCAGCCACGACCGCGAGCCCTTGATGTCGGGGGCGACAAAGATGGTGATTATCAGCAACAAAATCATCACCCCATAGATGGGGTAGGCGTAGGCCTCATAGATGCGGCGGTCAATCAGCAGCAGCGACAGGCCCAGAATGTACGACAGGCCGGCCCACATGAATTGCTTGCCCGAGAAACCCGAGAAATCAAACATGCTGGCTTTGTCGAAATTGTAGGTCGCGGCATAGATGCTCACTGCGCCAGCCACAATCAGGATGGCGTAGAGCACGATGGTCACCCAGTCAATTGACTTGAGTAGCGTCTTGTTCTCGCTGTCATTGCTCCTTAGTTCCATTGTTCTCGCTTATCGTTTCTTGCTTCTTGCTACTCGTTTCTTGCTTCTTACTGCTCGTTTCTTGCTTCTTGCTGCTCGTCTCTTGCTTCTTGTTGTCGCTAGCTTCTTGTTTCTTGCCGCCATAGAGCTTGGCGCTGTACAGGCTGGTGGCCTCCATGCGACGGGCCACGGCTTCGCGCGCAGGCGAGAGCTTGCCGTTGAGGTACTGTTCCATCATCACAGCGCCGATGGGTACACCGAAGGTAGCGCCGAAGCCGGCATTCTCGACATATACCGCTACGGCAATCTTGGGGTCGCTCATCGGAGCAAAGCCCATAAAGGCCGAGTGGTCGCGGCCATGCGGATTCTGTGCGGTGCCGGTCTTGCCACATACCTCCCAGCCGGCGATGTTGGCACCGCGGCATGTGCCACCGGTCACTGCCATGCGCATGCCTTCGACAATGGGGGTGTAATAGGCACTGTTGATGCTGGTTTGGTGGCGCTCCAGGTTCTTCTTGAGCACACCCACACCATCGATGCGGCGCACCACATGCGGCGTGATGTAGTAGCCACGGTTGGCAATGGTGGCCGCCAGGTTGGCAATCTGCAGCGGAGTGGCCAGAATCTCGCCCTGACCGATGGCGTCGCTGATGATGCTGTAGGCGCTCCACTTGCCCGCACCCAGGTTCTTGTCGTAGTAGGCAACATTGGGGATAAACCCGCGGCTTTCGCCGGGCAAGTCTACGCCGGTCTTGTAGCCGTAGCCCATCGACACCATGTGCTTCTTCCACACTTCGAACGCACCAGCCACTGACCCATACTTGCGGCGGTTTTCGAGCATATGCTTCAGCCCCCAACAGAAGTAAGCGTTGCACGAGGTCTGCAAAGCGGGCTTCAACGGAATGGGCGACCCGTGGCCGTGGCAACCCACGCGCATGCCGCCGCTGATGAAGCCGCGGTGGCAAGGATAGGCCGTGCTCAAGTTGATGATGCCCTCGTGCAGAAATATCAGGCCCTGTGTGGGCTTGAACGTCGAGCCGGGAGGATAGGCCGCCATGATGGCACGGTCAAACAGCGGCATCTTCGGGTCGTTAAGTAGCATCGAGTAGTTCTTGCCGCGTTGCTTGCCGATGAGCAGCGACGGGTCGTAGCTGGGACTGGACACCAAGGCTAGTATCTCGCCGGTCTTGGGCTCAATGCACACAATGGCACCCACCTTGCCCCGCATCATGCGTTCGCCCAGCTCCTGGAGCTTGATGTCGATGCTCAGATGCAGGTCGTTGCCGGCCTCGGGCATCACATCGTTGGCGCCGTCGTTGTAGCGGCCTTTTATTTTTCCCAGCGCGTCGCGAATCAGTATTTCCGAGCCTTTGCGTCCACGCAACCACCGCTCATAGCTCTTCTCCACTCCCAGGTCGCCCGTATAGTCGCCCGAACGGTAGTAGGGGTCGGTGTCGATGTCGTGCTGGTTGACCTCGCGGATGTCGCCCAGGATGTTGGCTCCGGCATTGTAGTTGTACTGGCGCAGGATGCGCTGCACGATGCTGAAGCCCGGGAACCGGTAGAGTTTTTCTTGCAGGCGGCCATAGTCCTGTGCCGACAGGTGGTTGATGACCGTCTGCTGTGTGTAGCCCGAGTAGTTGCGGCCTTTCTTCATGTCGGCGAGACGTTTCTCAAATGTCTCGCGGCTAATCTGCAGCGTGTTGCACAGGTCAAGCGTGTCGAAGGGCTGCACATCTTTGGGAATAACCACTAAGTCGTAAGCGGGCTGGTTGTACACCACCAGACTGTCGTTACGGTCATAAATCAAGCCGCGCGACGGATAAATCACGCGCTCGATAAAGGCATTGCTGTCGGCGTTCTGCTTGTAGGTGCTGTCGCCCACCTGCAATACAAACAGGCGGGCGATGTAGATGCACACAATCACGATGATGAAGCCCGCAATGACATATTTGCGTTTCTCTAGATTATAGTCTTTTCTCACGACGGGTGCTTACTAAACTGTCGAGGGCAAGTAACAGAACGATGGTCAGCAAGCTGCTGGCACCGATGCGCATCAGCGTCAACGGCCAGTTGTGCAGCGTGAAGGCTTGCACCAGGAAAATGAGTGTGCTGAAGATGACCACCAGTGTGGACATATACTTCAGGTAGGCACCGAACCCCAGGGTATCGACACAAGGAATGGGATTGTTCATCTCGTTCTCACGAGGCACAAACAACGCAAACACAGGCTCGCGGAAGGCTGCCAGCAGTGTGCAGCACAGGGCATTCATGCCGGGCGTGTTGTTGAACACGTCGACAATCAGCCCCATCACAAAGGCCACAGTCAGTGTGATGTTCATGTGCCAAGTCACAGGCAGGCGCAAAATCAGGTAGATGAACACCAGCGGGATGGCGACACCCAGCAGCAATATCTTGTAGCACATCACCTGAACCAGTATGAGCACCACAAACAACACGGCCAGTTGCAGAATGGTCTTGGTCATGGCTTGTCCTCCTTTCGTGCTATGCTGTCGCCCGGCGGCAGCTCCAGGGCCTTCAGCTCTTCGGCCATGTCGTTGGTGATCACACGCACCGAGCTCAGTTGGCTGAAGTTGGTGGTCAAACGCACCTTCAGCGACAAGAAGTTGCCGCGGCCGTTGTGAGCCGGTCCCACAACGGTGCCAACTATGATACCCTCGGGAAACACCGTCGAGAAACCGTTGGTCATCACCGTGTCGCCCACATGATAGGTCAGGTGCATGGGCAGCTCCTCGAGCACGGCATAACGTGGGTCGCCGCCATCCCACACCATGCTACCGAAGTACTCGCTGTCGCGCAACTTGCACGACAAGCGCATGTCGGGGTTCAGCAGCGAAATCACACGTGCCGAGTGCTTGCCCACCACATTCACCACGCCCACGACACCCGACTGGTCCACCACGCCCATCTCGGGCTTGATGCCGTCGGCCTCGCCGCGGTTGATGGTGATATAATTGTTGGTCTGGGCTATGCTGTTGCTGATCACGTGCGCCACAACAAAGTCAAAGTGTTGAAGCACAGGCTGGAGTTGCAGCGTGTCGGGCAGTTGCATTTTCAAGTCGTTGACCTGCGCACGCAAGTCCACCACCTCCATTTCGAGCATCGCATTGCGCTCCTGAAGCTCCTCGTTGATGCCCTTGAGGTGAAAGTAGTCGGTGATGCTGCTCAGGCCCTCGTAGACTGTGGCGCACACAGCATTGGCCGAGGTCAGGTAGACGCTCTGCTGATATGGGTTGTTGCGAACCAGTAGTACGCAACTCAATATCACGTAGAGCATCAACACAAACCACGCGCTGTGCTTGACAAAAAAATCCAGCAGATTTTTCATAAGAGCTTACAGCCAAGCCTCGAGTTCCAAGAACGGTTTTATCGTATACCGAGACACTGTCTCGGACATCAAGGGCTGATGAACAAAAAACCGGAGCCTAAAAAACTCGGCTAGAGCAGTCTTACCGCTTCAGGAACTTGAAAATCTTGTAGTTCTTCAAGGCCACGCCGGTACCCTTGGCCACCGCGTGCAGCGGATCCTCGGCCACATGGAACTGGATGCCGATCTTGTCGGTCAGACGCTTGTCCAGGCCGCGCAGCAACGCGCCACCGCCGCTGAGGTAGATGCCGTTTTTCACCAGGTCGGCGTACAGCTCGGGTGGGGTCTGTTCCAGGGCGCTCAGCACGGCTGCCTCAATCTTGCTGATTGACTTCTCAATGCAGTGCGACACCTCCTGATAGCTCACTGGCACTTCCATGGGCAGGGCCGTCACCATGTGCGGGCCATGCACCACGTAGTCCTCGGGCGGATTGTCAAGCTCGGTGAGCGCGCTGCCCACGTTGATTTTGATGCGCTCGGCCATGCGCTCGCCCACCTTGACGTTGTGTGCGCGGCGCATGTGCTCCACGATGTCGTTGGTCAGGTCGTCGCCGGCACACTTAATGCTCTTGTTGGTGACAATGCCTCCCAGCGAAATCACAGCAATCTCGGTGGTGCCGCCACCGATGTCGATAATCATATTGCCCTCGGGTGCCAGCACGTCCAGGCCGATGCCCAGTGCGGCGGCCATGGGCTCATAAATCATGAACACGTCGCGTCCGCCGGCATGCTCGCTCGAGTCGCGCACGGCGCGAATCTCAACCTCGGTCGAGCCCGAAGGGATGCACACCACCATGCGCAACGACGGCGCAAACCAGTGGTTCTTGGCACTAACCTTCTTGATAAATCCGCGCATCATCAACTCGCATGCGTTAAAGTCGCCTATCACGCCTTCCTTGAGTGGACGCACCGTGGTGATGCCCTCGTTCTCCTTGCCCTGCATCTCGCGGGCGCGCTCGCCCACGGCAATGAGCTTACCGCTCTTGGTGTCGAGGGCTACAACCGATGGCTCGTCGATGACGATTTTATCTTTGTGTATGATGATAGTGTTGGCCGTTCCCAGGTCAATCGCAATCTCTTGTGTGAATGAAAAAAGTCCCATAAAGTTAGTTTTTGTTTTAGTTTGCGTTTTGTTCTGTAATATATGTGTTGTTTTTCGTGTAGTCTTAATGTTTGAAGTGGCGGATGCCTGTCATCACCATGGCCACACCATGGGCGTTGCAATAGTCGATGCTCTCCTGGTCGCGAACCGAACCACCGGGCTGAATCACAGCGGTGATGCCCGCCTGGTGGGCTATCTCAACACAGTCGCCAAATGGGAAGAAGGCATCAGAAGCCATCACGGCATCTGTCAGGTCGTGCTCGAACGAGCGTGCCTTGTCGATGGCCTGGCGCAGCGCGTCGACGCGCGATGTTTGCCCCACACCACTGCCCACCAACATCTGGTCTTTGACCAGCACGATGGCGTTGCTCTTGCTGTGTTTGACGATGATGTTGGCCATCAGCATGTCGGCCGTCTGAGCGGCCGTCGCCGTGGCGGTGGTCACCTGGCGCAAGTCGGCCGAAGTCTCAACGCGTGTGTCGCGCTCCTGCACCAAAGCACCGTTCAGCACCGTTCGGCATGTGGTCTTGGGCAAGGTCGCCTCGTTCATCACCAGAATCACACGGTTCTTCTTCTGCTTCAAGATTTCAAGTGCCTCGTCGCTGTAGCCAGGGGCGATGCACACCTCGATAAACACCTTGTTCATCTCCTGGGCTGTGGCGGCGTCGATGGTGCGGTTGGTCACATGTACACCTCCAAAGGCGCTCACCGGGTCGCCGGCAAGGGCGGCCTGGAAGGCCTCGACCAGAGTGTTGCGTGTGGCCAGGCCACAGGCGTTGTTATGCTTCATGATCACAAAGGTGGGATCGTTGAAGTCGCCTATCAGGTTGACCGCCGCATCGATGTCGAGCAGGTTGTTGTAGCTGATCTCCTTGCCGTGTAGCTGGGTGAACATTCGGTCGAAGTCGCCATAGTAGTAGCCCCGCTGATGGGGATTCTCGCCGTAACGCAGCGACTTGCGGCCGTCGATGGCTGAACGCAACGACTGCGCGTCATCGCCGGCAAAGTAGTTGTAGATGTGGCTGTCGTAGGCACTCGACACGGCAAATGCCTCGCGGGCCAGCTGACGGCGCTCGTCCAGAGTGGTCGCCGCATCGCCATGACGGGTAAGCATGTCGAGCAGCAGGCCATACTGAGCCTTGCTGGCCACGATGGCCACGTCGTTGAAGTTCTTCGCGGCACCGCGGATGAGCGAGATGCCACCGATGTTAATCTTCTCGATGATGTCGGCCTCGCTGGCCTGGCTGGCCACTGTGGCCTCAAACGGGTATAAGTCCACAATCACCAGGTCGATTTCAGCGATGTCGTATTGTGCTAGTTGCGCACGGTCGCCCTCGTTGTCGCGACGGGCAAGAATGCCGCCAAACACTTTGGGGTGCAAGGTCTTGACACGGCCACCCAAAATCGAGGGATAACCGGTTAAGTCCTCAACGGCATCGCAGGCGTAGCCGCGTTCGACGATGAACTGTTGTGTGCCACCCGTCGATAGCAGACGCACGCCATGTGCGTTGAGCTGTTTCAGTATGTCGTCCAGTCCTTCTTTGTCGAAGACGGAAATTAGTGCAGTCTTAATTTTTTTCAGTTCAGTCATGTAGTTTTACTAGACTTAATGTGCTTATTTGTAGTTGAATACAAGAGCCCAAAATAGCGCACCGCCACCTGTCGGACGACGGCCACAGTGCCTAATCAGGCAATTTCACTGCAAAATTAGTGCAAGTTGAGCGAAATACAAAATTAAAAACAAAGTTTTTGATTTTTATTTCCGAAACGCCGCCTAATTTCGAGGGCGCCAGCCCTCAACATAGTGCAAGTTGAGCGAAATACAAAATTAAAAACAAAGTTTTTGATTTTTATTTCCGAGACGCCGCCTAATTTCGAGGGCGCCAGCCCTCAACATAGTGCAAGTTGAGCGAAATACAAAATTAAAAACAAAGTTTTTGATTTTTATTTCCGAGACGCCG